>SFHI01000152.1 GCA_004555705.1 Clostridiales bacterium
CCGTAAAAGCTGCCCATAAACTCCAGATAGATGCGGTACAGCTCCTCCACGCTCTGGTAAAGGTTCTGTTTGGTCATCTCGGAGGGGGTGGCCGCCGCCCGCTGCAGGGCGATAATGGCGGAGGTGTTGTCCGGCTTGGTGTCGCCCAAGGCCACGCTGGTGGCCCCCAGGCACTTCTCCGTCATCTCCACGGCCAGTTCCAGGATCCTGGGGATTTGGGGTGAGACCACTGCCCCATCCATATTCCGCGCCACTGTGTTCACGTCGCCGCCGTTGATGCCGATGGCCGCGCCCACCCGGTTGTCCCAGTTCTTGATCCGGGTCTTGTCGTAGATCACCTTGGGGAAGGCCCCCCGCTGGTTGGAAAGCATTACCGCCGCCCAAATCTTGTTGACGAAGATCTGGTTGGGGATCAGGCCGGTGATCATGGCCTGGCCGTGGTAGCAGTCGGGCACATAGTCCCAGTTCAGCCAGCAGACCGGGTAGCGCCGAATGCCGGTAGAGTATGGTTCCCGGCGCTTTCCCGGTCCCGCCACAAAAGCAGCAGCTCCGTCACCTTGTCGCCGGTGCGTTTTGCGGCATCCATGGTCTGTTCCTCGCCGTCAGGCCGGATGGCGTCCCAGTCGGCCATGCCGTTTTCCCTGGCCCGGAGCTTTGCCTCCCGGACAATGCTCTGCCGGGTGATGATGATCCAGGGCTGGCTCTGGACATGGCGGTCATTGGGATTGCCGAAACGGACCCGGGTGTTTTCAATGACCTCCGTCCGAACCCCGCCCCGGGCCTCCTGGCCGGTCTCCATGTCCGGATCCCACCAGGAATACAGACAGCCGTCGCCGTCCACGGCGGCGTTGCGGGTAAACTCCCGCAGCAGGGCGGGGATGTTATTCCGTTCGGTGATGGCCTCGAACTCCTCGTTGACGATGCGGGCCGGCTCCAGAAGCTCCCCGGTGGCCGGCGTGGCGGCCAGGGGCGCGGCGGTGACCTTCACCGCGTCAGTGGTGATGGTGGCCACGATAAAGCCCACCACCCGCTTGAGGAAGTTGAACTGGGGCGTGGGCAGGCCGTTGCTTTTTACCCCCTCCCACTGCTTGCCGATGTAGAAGTTTTCGTTGACCCGCACGGTATCATACAGGTCGATTGCGCTGTTAAAGCGCTCGCTCTCTTCATAAAGCGCCCAGGCGGAGGCGGCGTCGGGCCGGTCCTGGCCGCCGAAAAGGCCCTGATCGCTGCTCATTCGCTGTTCCTCCTTTCTCCCCGGGCGTCAGCCACACCGTAGGACATGATGCCCTCCAGGCCCTTGGCCCAGAGCTTTTCCCAAGCGTCCGTCTCCAGAATGGCCGGGCTTCCCTCCGCCGGTTTCTCCTTCTGTCCCCGTTCCAGCTTCTTTACCCGATCCCACAGCAGGGCCTGGGCCGCCAGCTGGGTCAAAATTCCGGCCCACAGGGCCGCTGTTATGATGTTTTTCATTGCCGCACCTCACTTAAATGCTTCCTCGCCCCCGACCCCGGCGAGATTGATGGTTACTTTGATTTCGCCGCTCTCCCGGGGCCGGTCGGCGTAGCCGCCGTTCTGGGGCTGCTTCAGGGCGTTGAGGCAGCCCTGCACGGCCTTGTTGTCGCTGGTCATTTTCCGGATGAGCCAGCTTTCCCGCCGGGCGGCGGCCATGGCGAATATTTCCCGGCAGGCGGCGGCACGCTCGTCGTCCCCCTCCTGCCACTGCTCGTAGGTTTGGTCGTCAAACTGGCCCAAAAAGAGCTTCAGCCCGGCCCAGTCCGGGAACACCCCCTCGGCCTCACACTGGGAAAAGTAGGCCTCCACCCCGGCCCGCAGCGCCTCCGTGGAGGGTGGGCTGCTGTCCTCCATTGTTTTTGGCATGGTTTTGTCTCCTTTCTCACTTCTTCACTCTTCACTCTTCACTATTCACTATTTCCCCCCTCCCCAAAAACCGCCGTCATCCTGAGTGAATTGCGAGCCGCCGCTGCCGGGGACAGAGGAAGGCGGACCGCAATTTCCGCAGCCGCGCCGCTTTGCGAGCTGTCGCGAAACAGGCCCGCAAACGGCAATCGCGGCAAGGCGTATGCGAAGGATCCCGTATGGCTACGCTGGACCTTCTATTTACGGGATTCTTCACCGCTTTGCGGTTCAGAATGACAGGATATTTCAGAATGGCCGGTGGATTTGGGTGCCTTTTCGCGGGCCGCCACGCAGGGCGGCCCCTACAGTTCTCTTTTAGTCGGGCCGTAGGGGCGATTCACGAATCGCCCGCCCGCTCCCCGCCGGTCATGAAGCTGTCATAGCTCTCCTCGTCCTCATCCTCATTCTGAGGAAGCTCTGCCTTGCCGGCCCCGGCCTCCGCCGCCAGCACCCTGGACACACAGAAATACCGTATCCCGTCCACCGTGTGGGTGATCTCGTGGGGCTTTTTGGCGCAGTCGTTGGGGTTGTTCTCGTCCGCCTGGATGTCCCGCAGGTCGGAAATGACCCGGCTCAGGTTGTCGAAAAACATCAGCCCGGGCAGGGTTTCCGGGGCTTTTCCCGGGGAAAACAGGCCCTTCACGAAGGGGTCCGTCAAGGGGATGGGCGAGAGCATGTCTTTGATCATCATGTGGCCCTGGACCCGGCTGTTGCTGCTTTTCACCAGGGGCACGCCGTTGAGCAGAAAGAGCTCCGCCATAGTGCGCCCGCTGTCCTTCTGCCTGGACCACATGTCCGGCGGCGCGTAGGTGGCGGCGATCCGCTCCCCGGGCAGGCTGTGCTCCAGAAGAGCCCGGGCCGCCTCCCCCACGATCAGGCCGCTGTGTTCAAATTCCCGGATGCACCAGCAGCGCCC
>SFHI01000153.1 GCA_004555705.1 Clostridiales bacterium
GGCGCTCTGCCCCGCCTCTTTTCAAAAGGAGGAATTGCTTATGGCGGCAATAACAGGGAGTGCAAACGAAAAAGTCTTCCAAATCAGAGCCTGGGGCGGGTTGAACGAGAACCCGGACGGCGACACCAAGCTGAAAATGGGCGAGGCGGCGGTGATACGGAATTTCCGGATCACCAGAGACGGGAATTTGCAGCGCCGCCCGGGCAGCAGGGAGATCGCCGCGCTGCTGCCGGAGGGAGCGGAGGCCGTCCCGGTGCGGGGAATCTGGAACGGCAATGTGGGCGGCGTAGAGCAGCTCGTCGCCGCCTGCGGCGGGAAGCTATGGAAGCTCTGGGACAACGAGACAGGGGCGTTTATCCGGGAAGAGATCGGGGACATCGACACCGGCCGGGAGATCCACTTTTTCGGCTTCTCTGACGCCCTCTACATGGTCAACGGCGTGGAGTACAAGGTGTGGGACGGACAGACCCTATCTGATGTGGTCGGCTACCGGCCCCTTGTGACCATAGCCGTGCCCCCGGCGGGAGGCGGGGAGACCCTGGAGCAGGTAAACAAGCTGACCGGAGAGCGCCGCTGCTGGTTTTCCCCGGACGGAAAGGGCACGGTTTTTCAGCTGCCGGAGAAGGGGCTTTTGTCCCTGGACTATGTGAAAGACCTTGCCACCGGGGAAGAGTTCGCCCCGGACAGCTACACCGCGGACATCTCCGCCGGGACGGTCACGTTTACCCAAGCTCCGGCCATGGGCACGAACACCATTGAGGCAGGCTGGACAATGGGGGAAAACTTCCGGGAGCAGGTATTGAAAATGCGCTGGGGCGAGCTTTACGCCGGTACCCAGGACACCCGCATTTTCCTTTACGGCGACGGCAGCAACCGGGCCATCTACTCCGGGCTGGACTACGACGGAAAGCCCCGGGCGGACTACTTCCCGGACTTGAACGAGGTGGCCGTAGGGGACGCCAACACCCCAATTACCGGCCTGATCCGGCATTATTCCCGGCTCAGCTGCTTTAAAAGCGACAGTGCCTGGACCATTGAGTATGGCACCGTCACCCTGGCGGACGGGGCGCAGACCGAGGCCTTTTACGTCACACCGGTAAACCGCGCCATCGGCAACGCGGCCCCGGGGCAGGTGCGGCTGGTTCTGAACAGCCCCCGGACCCTCCACGGCAGCGACCTGTATGAGTGGAAAAACTACAGCGCCTATTCCGCCAACCTGACCCATGACGAGCGGCAGGCAAAGCGCATTTCCGACCGGATATACGCCACCTTGCGGCAGTTTGAACTGAAAAACTGCGTTTGCTTTGATGACAACTGGGCGCAGGAGTATTACATCTGTCAGGGCGGCAGGGCCTTGGTACACAACTACGCCGCCGACGCCTGGTACTATTACGAGGACTTTGACGCGGTGTGTATGGCCAATTTCCGGGGCGAGCTGCTGTACGGCACTTCCGACGGGCGGATGATGCACTTTTCCACTGACTATCTCAGCAACGACGGCAGGGCCATTGACGCTTACTGGGAGAGCGGCTCCATGAGCTTCGGCCAGGATTTCCAGCGGAAGTATTCGGCCATGCTCTGGGTGGGCGTGAAGCCGGAGAGCAGCGCCGAGGTGGAAGTGACGGTGCAGACCGACAGGTCAAGCCGATACACGGAAAAGGTGGTCACTTCCAGTCTGGCAAACTTCGCCCATGTGAACTACGCCAAGTACAGCTACGCCACCAACCGCAAGCCCCAAATGTCCCGGCTGAAGATCAAGGCCAAGAAGTACAAGCTAATCTTCCGCACGACAGCGGCGGATTCCACGGTGACGATCCTTGCGGCGGACGTGAGAGTGAGGTTTACGGGGTATGCGAAGTGAAAAAGCTCTGCTTTTTTCGGAATGAATAATGAAGGATGAAGAATGAATAATGAAGAATTATTGTGGCCGCGAAGCGGCCTGATTTAAATCTGTCGCCGTAGGCGACACCTCAATTATTCATTATTCACTATTCACTATTCATTATTCCCCATACAAGGAGGTATTATATGGCACTAACAACATTCAATGAGGACATGGAGATCATCTCCAAACAGTCCACCTATCCCAACGACGCGGACGGGATGACGCCGGAGGAGCTGAAAGCCAGCCATGACAAGGCGGGGAAGCTCATCAAGGAATATATCAACAACACGCTGCTCAAGGAGCTGGGAGGCACTTCCGGAGCCGCGAATCTGGGCGTGGACAAGGTCAACGGCACAGACATGGGCAGTACCATTCAGGCGGCCCTGAACGCTCTGGCGGCCCAGATCGTGGAGGCCACGCTGGGAACCATCCCGGACAAAAGCATCGGAGAGGCGAAATTTGCCGACCTTGCCGTCAGTACAAGGGCGCTTGGTGAACTTGCGGTGACCACGGCCAAACTGGCCGCCGGGGCGGTAACGGACGCGAAGCTTGCCACCGGGGCCGTCACCAGAAGCAAGATATACACCGGCGCTGTCACCAACGAAAAGACGGACTTTTCCGCCGGTTTTGCCCCAGCTGGCCCCATTAAGCTTACCAAAGGCGTCCATTATTTCGACAGTGAGGCGGAGCTGCCGGAGACGCTGGAGGAGGGCCGGGTCTACTTCATCGCGCTGAAATAAGGAGGAGCTATGGCAACCTGGACATTTTCCGGCTATAACAACGGCCGGGGCGCGGAGGTAACTTTCACCTACAGCACAGCCTACGATCCGTCCACCAACAAAACGAAGGTAACGATCACCAATTACACGGCGGTTTTCAATACCGGCGGGGCAACCGGGTATTGCCAGTTGGACGGCACGCTGACCGTCAAGGCCGCAGACAACACCGGCAGTTCCGGAACCCTCGACGTCAGCGCCAGCAAAAACGGCAAAAGCCCCACGGTTTCTACCGACGTGTCGCAGGTAATTGAAGTGTCCCACGGCAGAGGCACGAGCAAACAGATCGTTCTTGCCTTTACCGGCACCATCAATTCCGTCACATACTTTACCTACCCGGACGAGAGCACAACGGTATCCGTTTATACGGCCACGGCGTACACACTGACACTGAACAAGGGAACCGGAACCAACCTGGTAGTCGATCTGTACGCTTCGCCGTTCCGAAGCACATTCAGCGGTTTTACGACCGGCGCGGTTATATACGGCGGAGAGGTTCTGCGGGTATGGGGTTCCGAATCTTCGGGAGCATATAAAAACTTCGTTCTGAACGTAAGCGGAGTAGGCAATTTGGCCACAGGCGACACCTTCACTGTTACCGGCAGCTGCACGGTAAAGACAACTGCTGTCCTGAAAACTTACACGCTGACCATCAACGCGGACAGCCACGCCGCTGTGACGGTGACGCGGGGCGGGGCGGCTCTGGCCAGCGGGGCGGCGATCAAACATTTTGACAGCGCGGCGGACATCAACGGTACTGCCATCAGCCCGGACGTGGAAGCGAGCCACACGGTTTCCGGCCCAGTGACGATCACGGTACTGACCGAGGCCATGCCCGGCGTATTGCTGGACGTGGGCGGTGTGCGGAAGCGCTTTCTGATCCTGATCGATTCCGGCGGCGTGCGGAAAAATTTCCGCGCCATTTTCAAGTGAGGAGGGAGAACCAATGGCAACTACGGCTATGCAGATTTTCTACGGCTATGCAGATTTTCAACACGGCCATGGGCTTTATGGACGAGGTGAGCACAGACGGCAAGACCGACACCACCGACACCGCGGAGTACAAGAACCGGACGCTGCTGATTCTGAACGCCCTGCGGGGGGAGCTGTACCCCTATTCCGACACCTACGACCCCAACACCGAGGGCGGGAGGCCCATTGCCGATTACATTCGGGATATGGATTCCGTGGTCAAGCTGGATGATTATATCTGCCAGACCATCATGCCCTACGGGCTGGCGGCCCACCTGCTGATGGACGAAAACCCCAGTGCCGCGTCTTTCTTCCAGTCAAGGTATGAGGAGCTGAGAAACCGGCTGGCGGTGGGCATACCGGCCCAGAGTGAGGACATTGTTGACGTGTACGGCGGGATAGAGTACGGGCAGTTTTCACGATGGTAAAGGATGGTAGCGGAGAATGAATAATGAAGGATGAAGAATGAATGATGAAGAATTATTGTGGCCGCGAAGCGGCCTGATTTGAATCTGTCGCCGCAGGCGACACCTTAATTATTCATTATTCACTATTCATTATTCATCATTCACTATCACCTGTTCATTTGACTACCCCTCCGGCGCTATGCGCCACCTCCCCTGACAAGGGGAGGCATGCGGGCGGCCCTGACAAGGGGAGGCTATTTTGAAAGCGAGGATAAAACAGGATGATAAAGCTTAATGTTTCAGCGGCCAATATTGCCGTTGAGGAAAAGGAGACATTGACCGAAGGGCGCGTGGGGCTGCCGTGTCAGTTCCGCTTTACCGACGAATGGGCCGGGCTTGCGAAAACAGCGGTATTCGACGGGGCGGACAGCCGGGACGTGATCCTGAAGAGCGATACGGTTGCTGTCCCGGCGGAGTGCCTTGCCGCCGAGGGCTATTCCCTCAGCGTGGGCGTATACGGCAAAAACGCCGCCGGGGATATCGTGATCCCCACGGTATACGCCACGGTGGGAAAGATACAGCGCAGCGCCTATCCCAGCGGGAAGGAGACGGCAGAACCCACCCCGGACGTGGTGGCCCAGATCCAGCAGGCGGCGGCCAACGCGGAGGAGCTGGCCCGGTCTGTCCGGGAGGACGCGGACCTGGGAAAATTCCAGGGTGCCGCCGGGCAGAAAGGCGATAAAGGCGACAAGGGGGACAAAGGAGATACCGGAGACCCTGGCGGCTGGTACGCACCGGAAGTCACTCAGCCGGACGCGAACACCATGCGGTTTGCCTTTACCCCCAGCAAGGAGGGGATGCCCGAAGTACCGCCCAAAGATATCGCCATTCCGGGCGGAGGCGGAACTGGCGGAAGCGGCGAGGACGGCGGATATTATTCACCGGCTGTAGATGCTGACGGAAATCTTTCCTGGACGGCAAGCAAAGCCGATATGCCTGCGGTTGACGGCGCCAACATCAAGGGACCGAAAGGCGACACCGGCACGCAAGGCCCCCAAGGTATAAAGGGCGACACCGGAGCAACGGGCCCCCAAGGTCCACAGGGGCCAAAAGGCGATACCGGCGCAACTGGCCCAAAGGGTGACACAGGTGCTACCGGAGCACAGGGGCCGAAAGGCGAAAAGGGAGATAAGGGCGACACCGGAGCAG
>SFHI01000154.1 GCA_004555705.1 Clostridiales bacterium
CCGACGCGCCTTGCGCCCAAAACACCGCCCATGTTGCGCTTGGCGTTCTGTACCGTCCTCTCGGATATTCCGGCTTCGGTTGCGGCCTTTACAATGTCCTCGCTGGCAAGCTCTTTCCCGTCTGCAAGCAAGTCCAATATACCTCTTGCCCGTAAAACAGAGGTTATCTTACGGCTGCAATCACGAATATACCATTCGTTCATAATGTTCAAAAAGGGTGCAAACTCGCTGCTTTCCCGTTTGTCGCTATCTACTCCGTTGGTAATGGCAACAAACCGCACACCTTTCTCTCTGAACATCACTTCGGTGTAAAAGCCCACCTGTAAATAATCTCTACCGACGCGGCTCAAATCTTTAACAAGGACAGCAGCGATTTCGCCTTTTCCAATGCCCTCAATCATGCGCTTCCAACTTGGGCGGTCAAAACTTCCACCAGACCAACCATCATCTGTGAAGTGGACGCAATTCGTAAAACCGTTGGCTTTCGCATAGTCCTCCAGCATTTTCTTTTGATTGATAATGCTGTTACTATCACCTGTGAGGTCATCGTCACGGCTCAATCTCTCATAAAGGGCGGTGATTTTACCGTTGCCTAATTTCTTGGGTTTCATGGGAACGCTCCTTTCTATGGGTGGTCTTGCCCTCCTTAACGGCAGCGCCGGAAAGGGGCAAGCTCTGTCCCTCCATCAGCTCCGGCAGAGCCTTGTCCTCGGTTTCCTTGTCCGGCTCCGCATTTTTCAGCCCAGCACGGTAGGCAGCGTCCAGCACCCGCCAGCCGTAGTTTTTCACCGTGCGACCCTTGGCGGTAAACTCCGCTCCGGCGCACTCCACAACAACGGCGGTTTCCGCATAGATATGAGGTTCCGCCACAGCGCACAGCAGCCGCAGGGCCACCAGCTCCAGCACCGCCTTTTCGCCCACTGGTAGGCCGGACAGGTCAGCATCTTGGAGGTTACGAGTAGGGATCACCGCATGGTGGTCAGTCACTTTCTTGTCGTTGATGACCTGGGCCGCATCACAGGCGATCTCTATGCCAGCGGCAAAGGGCAGCACCTCGGCGGTGAGCCGAACCAGCTCCGGCAGACTGGCTGCCATATCACTTGTCAAATAGCGGCTGTCTGTTCGGGGGTAGGTGCAGAGTTTCTTTTCGTAGAGATTTTGGAGGTAGTCGAGGGTTTGCTGGGCCGTATATCCCAGCAGCCGGTTGGCGTCTCTTTGGAGTGTGGTCAGGTCATAGAGGGCGGGCGGCTTCTCAGATTTGTCCTTGCGCTCCACCTTTTTCACTGCGGCAGTCGCACCCTGACAGGCAGTTTTCAGCTGCTCGGCAGCGGCCTTGTCCGCCATGCGCTCCCCGGAAACGGTGAAACCGGGCAGTTCCAGTGTGACCGTGTAGAACGGCACCGGCTTGAAGGTGTCGATCTCGGCCTCCCGCTGAACGATGAGGGCCAGCGTTGGGGACATGACGCGCCCGATGTTGAGGGTCCGGTGGTACAGCACGGAAAACAGCCGGGTGGCGTTGATGCCTACTAGCCAGTCCGCCTTGGCGCGGCAGAGGGCTGCATCTCGCAGGCCGTCATAGTCCGCGCCGGGGCGCAGGTTCGCAAAGCCCTCCCGGATGGCGGAATCCTCCATCGAGGAAATCCAGAGTCGCTTCATGGGTTTGGTGCAACCCGCCAGCTCGTAGACGGCGCGGAAGATCAGCTCACCTTCGCGTCCGGCGTCGCAGGCGTTTACCACCTCGGTCACATCCGGGGCGTTCATCAGCTGTTTTAACACATCAAACTGTTTCTTCTTGTCCTTGCTCACCACCATCTGCCAGGGTTCCGGCAGAATAGGCAGATCGTCATAGCGCCACTTGGCGTAGTCGGGGTTATAAGCGTCGGCGTCGGCCAGCCCAGCCAGGTGGCCCACACACCAGCTGACCCGCCAGCCGTTGCCCTCAAAATAGCCGTCCTTACGGGTTGTTGCTCCAATCACGGCGGCCAGACTTTGGGCAACGGACGGCTTCTCAGCGATTACCAGCTTCATGGTTTTTCATCCTCCTTTCCCGCAGCCATGCGGTCAGCTGCCGGTGGCAGAATCCCACACAGGGCTGACCGGCACGGTAATTTCCGCAGCCATAACAGGGGTGGCCGGGAGATAAAGAAGGAGGACGGGAAGTTTCCTTCCCGCCCTCCGGCCTGCGTGTCATCATGCGTTGGACGGGAAGTTTCCTTCCCGCCCTCCGGCCTGCGTGTCATCATGCGTTCATAGGGGCTGTCGGTGAAGCGGGTCAATCCGCCTTGTCCTCGCTTTCCTCGTTGCCGCCCCCGTCAGCGTCCAGCTCGTCGGATTCCTCGGTCTCCCAGGGGTCCTCGTCCTCCTGGTCGGTATCGTCCTCGCCGTAGTCGTAATCGTCCAAATTGTCGTTGCCCTTGGTCTTGGGCTTATTCTTGATGAATTTGAAGTAGGCAAGGGCACCGCCGCCCATCAGGGCCAGCACCGCCAAAAGCAGGGCCGGATTCAGCCCCGTGGTTTTCTGCGCCGGTTCCTCCGGCTCCGGGGTTTCCTCCGGGGTCTCCGGCTCCGGCTCCTTACCCGTGCAGGCGCTCATATTGGTGGCACACACCGGGCA
>SFHI01000043.1 GCA_004555705.1 Clostridiales bacterium
TTACTGCCCACTGTTCACGAAGGCCCCACCGTCCGGGCAATGGAGCACAAGGGCATCACAACGGAGAAGGGCGAGTTCAACCGCTGGATTAAGGCAACCAACGCCGCCATCCGGGATATTCGAAAGAAGATTGCCGCTCTGGCAGAATGGCTCAAAGAGGTAAAGGGTGAACTGTCCAAACCGAAATCCCCGGATTTGGTTTCCCTGCTGCAAGCCTATTATGACCGCCGCAATGCCGGAGCCTATTCCCAGAAAGCCCGAATCAACAACCTGAAAGAAATGAACGCTATGTTTAACTACCTCATGGAAAAGGGGATTCACGATCTAGACACACTGGAAGATCGGGTGAACACGCTCCGGGAATCCTCCGACGCTTTGAAGGAAGCGCTGGACAGCCAGACCGCCCGAATGAAAGAAATCCGCAAGCTGCCGCAGTATCTGAGCACCTATCGTGAGTTGAAGCCCGTGTACGATGGTTTGCAGAAAATCAAGTTCACCCGCTCCAAAGAGAAGTACAAGTCGGACCACGCTGCCGAACTGAAACAGTTCTATGAAGTGAAGCTCGCCGCAAACTGTCCGCAGAATTCCCGGACGGCAAATTTGACCGCCAGAAGCTGGATGCAGAGTACACCCGACTGGAACAGGAGCATGAAGAAACCTATGCCCAGTCCAAAGCCATCCGGGCAGATTCTCAGCAGCTTTGGAAAATCAAATCCTATGTGGACTCTGCCCGCAAGAATTTGGAGCAACTCCAGCAACAAACGCCCCGTAAACAGGAGCAGGAAATCTGAATCCTGCATCCTGTCATCCCACTATAGAAAGGACGAAGTTTATGAAAGAACAACACAATCGCCATGCACAGCAGTACGCCGAGCGCATGGAAATCTGAGAAAGGATATTTCTGCCTATGACGAATCAAAACCAGCAGGTGACTTCCCTGCCGATCGACCGGAAAATGCTGCTTTCCATCCGGGAAGCAGCCGAATACAGCAATATCGGAATCAACAAGATTGATGAACTGTTGAAACAACCTAACTGCCCCTTTGTTCTCTATGTTGGCACCAAGAAACTGGTAAAACGCAAGGCATTTGAGGAGTTTATCGAAGGGCGGGTGGCAATTTGATTTTGAGAATTGCTGACTTTGGTGCGCACCAAAAATGCGCCGAAAGATATTGAAAAATATGCGAAATTATGATAGAGTAAGGTGTCGTGATGAACTCGCGTTTCCGGCTCTACGGAAAGGAGTTCATTAAATGGGCAAAAATCTAAAAGGCAAAGAATGCGGCAAGGGTATCTGCCAGAGAAAAGACGGTAAGTTCTCCGCAAGATATTCAGCCAAGAACGGCGCCAGACGGGAGAAGCACTTTGATACCCTCCCGGAAGCCCGCAACTGGCTGGCAGACGCACAGTACGAAGACAAGCACGATGTTTATAACCCCTCCTCCGAAATGGCGGTGGATGCCTGGTTCGAGTTCTGGATCGCGAATCTCATCGCAGACCTGGCTCCCAACACGAAGAGGAATTACCGGGAGCGGTATGAAAGGAACATCCAGCCTGTGATCGGAAGTATGCGCCTGTGCGATGTCAAACCCATGCATTGCAAAATCGTTCTGAATCGGATGGAGGCAACCTATGCAGGCTCCACCATTCGCCAGACCTATATTGCAATGGGCACCATGTTCCGCGCTGCGGTGACGAATGATATGCTCACAAAGCATCCGATGGACGGGGTTCGGTATACGAAACCCGTCAGCGCTGTGGATGACATAAAGTTCTTGACCGTAGAGGAGCAGGAGAAGTTTCTGGAAACCGCAAAACGCTCTCACAATTACAGACAGTATGTGCTGCTGTTGGAGACCGGGCTGCGCACTTCGGAAATGATTGGCCTTACATGGGATTCCATCGACTGGAAGAAGCGGACGCTGACTGTCAGCAAGACGCTGGAATACCGCCATAGCGAAGGTGTTTGGCGTGCTGGTCCTCCCAAATCGGCAAGCAGCTACCGAACCATTCCCCTGACGAACCGGGCATACGATGTGCTGAAATCCTGCTACGAGGAGCGGCACACCCGGAAGGAATCGGAACTGCTCTCGCAGATTCTGGAATATGTGGATCGCCGCACCGGTCAGACCAGATACCTTTGTATGCGGGATCTGGTGTTTGTCAACTACCGCACCGGCGAGCCGAACAAAAACAGCTCCTATGATACCCACCTGTACAAATTGTGCGATGAAGCCAATTGAACGCGGGATCATGCCAAAAGTCCTGCAAAGGCTGCTCGGTCATTCAAGCATCAAAACCACCATGGATCGCTATGTCCATGTGACCGATGCCTCCCTTACCAACGCCGTAAAACAGTTTGAACAGAGCACCACCATGGCAAGCTAAAATGGTGCGCTGGCGAAAAATTGGTGCGGAATTGGTGCGAAGCTCACCCCCCGAATCCAAAAAACCATTGCAAATAAAGGAGTTTTGAAATAAATGAAATTAGGCATTGTTGGACTTCCCAACGTGGGCAAGTCCACCCTCTTCAACGCCATCACCAATGCCGGTGTTCCGGCTGACAACTATGCTTTCTGCACCATCGACCCCAATGTGGGTGTGGTGTCCGTGCCGGACGCCCGGCTGGACTGGCTGGCCCAGCTTCACAACCCCAAGAAGGTTACCCCTGCCGTCATCGAGTTCGTGGACATCGCGGGACTTGTCAAGGGCGCTTCCAAGGGCGAGGGCCTGGGCAACAAGTTCCTCAGCAACATCCGCACCACGGACGCCATCGTCCATGTGGTCCGCTGCTTTGAGGACAGCAATGTGACCCATGTGGAGGGCTCCACTGATCCCATCCGGGACATCGACATCATCAACCTGGAGCTGGTCATGGCGGACATCGAAATGGTGGAGCGCCGGATCGACAAGTGCCAGAAGGCCGCCAAGGGCGGGGACAAGAAGTTCCTGAAGGAAGCCGAGCTTCTGACCGGACTGCTCGCCCACCTGAACGAAGGCAAGCTGGCCCGCACCTACACCGACGATGCCGAGGAGCTGGCTGTGATCGCCCAATCCGATCTGCTGACCCTGAAAAAAACCATCTATGTGGCAAACCTTTCCGAGGATGAGGTCAATGACCCCGAAGCCAACCACCACTACATGGCGGTGAAGGCTCTTGCCGAGAAGGAAGGCAGCCAGGTGCTTCCCATCTGCGCAAAGCTGGAGGCGGATATCGCCGAGCTGGACGATCCCGAGGAGAAGGCCATGTTCATGGAGGAGCTGGGTGTGGCCGAAAGCGGTCTGGACCGCTTAATCCGGAGCTCCTACACCCTGCTGGGTCTGATCTCCTTCCTCACCGCGGGCTCTGACGAGTGCCGGGCCTGGACCATTAAGAAGGGCACCAAGGCCCCCCAGGCCGCCGGAAAAATCCACACGGATTTCGAGCGGGGCTTCATCCGGGCGGAGGTCATTGCTTTCGAGGATATGAAAGCCTGCGGCACCATGGCCGCCGCCAAGGCCAAGGGTCTGGTCCGCAGCGAAGGCAAGGAATACGTCATGAAAGACGGCGACATCGTCAATTTCCTGTTCAACGTCTGATTTTCCCCCTCCCGGCTCCTTTATGGAGCCGGGAGTTCCCATTCTCCCGCATCCTTGTGCGGTAAATTGTTGTTTACGCGTGTGCACCGGAAAAAACGCTGTCATTGCGAGCCAGTGCGCTTAAGTGGCGTGGCAATCCCCCGGATCTTCCGGGAACTCAATAAACGGAGAAAACATCTATTGTAGCATCCTGAAAAGTTGGGGGATTGACACACCACTTAAGCGGACTGGTTCGCAATGACAGCATCTATTTTAGTGCTCTAAACAGCAATTTATCATTCCTCTTGTTTTATCAGGCTCGTGTCGATTTTTCCCTTGACACCGCTTCTCTTTTATGCTACAATCTCCGGGATAAGAACAGCGGCTTATCCCGCACCGTCTTGCCGCTTTCCGGCAGGGCGTTTTTTTAGGAAAGGAGACCGTCATGACTGCACCGACCAAGGCAAGAGTTTTTTCCGCTTCCCTGGGGTCAGTGTTCCTTGGTGGTATTGCCGATTCCCGTTTCGATTCTCCTGAATATGTTGTTTTTCCCGGCTTTTGTGATGTGCACGTGCATTTCAGAGAGCCGGGATTTTCTTATAAGGAGACCATCGCCACGGGAAGCCGGGCCGCCGCCCGGGGGGGCTACACTGCCGTTTGCACCATGCCCAACCTGAATCCTGTTCCCGACTCTGTGGAACACTTACAGCAGCAGCTTTCCATCATCGAGGACACCGCCTGCATCCACGTCTACCCCTACGGAGCCATTACCCTGGGCGAGAAAGGTGAGACAATCGCCGACCTGGAGGGCATGGCCCCCAAGGCAATCGCCTTCTCCGACGACGGCCGGGGTGTTCAGAGCGACGAGATGATGCGCCAGGCCATGCTCCGGGCCAAGGCCCTGGGCAAAATCATCACCGCCCACTGCGAGGACAATTCCCTCCTCCGGGGAGGCTTCATCCACAGCGGCATCTACGCCGCCACCCACGGACACCGGGGCATCTGCTCCGAGAGCGAGTGGGGCCAGATCGCCCGGGACTTAAAGCTGGTGAAGGAAACGGGCTGCGCCTATCACGTCTGCCACATCTCCACCAAGGAGAGTGTGGCCCTGATCCGTCAGGCCAAGGCAGAGGGGCTGGATGTAACCTGCGAAACCGGCCCCCACTACCTCACAATGGATGACAGCTTCCTGCAGGAGGATGGCCGTTTCAAGATGAACCCGCCGCTGCGTGACAAATCCGACCGGGAAGCCCTGGTGGCGGGAATTCTGGACGGCACCATTGATATGATCGCCACGGACCACGCCCCCCACTCCGCCGAGGAGAAAAGCCGGGGCCTGGAAAAAAGCGCCTTCGGCGTGGTGGGCATCGAAACCGCGTTCCCCATTCTCTATACCTGTCTGGTGAAGCCGGGCATCCTTTCCATGGAAAGATTAGTGGAGCTGCTCTGCGTGAATCCCCGCCGCCGGTTTGGCATCCCTCTGGGTGAGGATTACACCGTTTGGGACCTGAACCAGGAATACACCATCGACCCCAAGGATTTCCTTTCCCTTGGCAAAGCAACACCCTTCCAGGGCTGGAAGGTATTCGGCAAATGCGTCGCCACCGTCTGCGGCGGCAAACTTGTCTACGAGGCCTGACACCACCAAACGATAAATTGTTGTTTAGCGCGCTAAAATAGAACTGTCATTGCGAACCAGCGCGCACGCTGGTGTGGCAATCCCCCAACAATTCAGGACGGTTTGTTAGGGCGTTTTCCCGTTTTTTGTACATTTTCCCTCTATCCGGGGGATTGCCACGCCAGTGTGCGCACTGGCTCGCAATGACAGCGTTTATTTTGCTAAACAACAATTCACCCGCACAACCCGCTTTCCCATTCTCACCTGATATAGATATTTCAAGGAGGATTTTTTCATATGGCAAAGAGAACGGACATCAACAAAATTCTCATCATCGGCTCCGGCCCCATCGTCATCGGCCAGGCGGCGGAGTTTGACTACGCCGGCACCCAGGCCTGTCTGGCTCTGAAGGAGGAGGGCTACGAGGTTGTACTCTGCAACTCGAACCCCGCCACCATCATGACCGACACCACCATCGCCGACAAGGTCTACATGGAGCCCCTGACCCTGGAATATATCGCCAAGATCATCCGCTACGAGCGCCCCGACGCCATCGTCCCCGGCATCGGCGGCCAGACGGGCTTGAACCTTGCCATGCAGCTGGAGAAGAAGGGCATTTTGAAGGAGTGCCGGGTAAAGCTTTTGGGCACCCCCAGCTCCTCCATCGAGCGGGCCGAGGACCGGGAGCTGTTCAAGGAGATGTGCCAGTCCATTGGCGAGCCCGTGATCCCCAGCGAGATCACCTACTCCCTGGACGAGGCCAAGGAAGCGGCCAAGCGCATCGGCTACCCGGTGGTGCTGCGTCCTGCCTTCACCCTGGGCGGCACCGGCGGCGGCTTCGCCTACAGCGAGGAAGAGCTGGTGGAGATCGGCCTGAACGCCTTCAAGCTCTCCCCTGTCCACCAGGTACTGATTGAGAAGTCCGTCAAGGGCTATAAAGAGATCGAGTTTGAGGTCATGCGGGACTCCAATGACCACGCCATCACCATCTGCGGCATGGAGAACATCGACCCCGTGGGCGTCCACACCGGCGACAGCCTGGTGGTGGCCCCCATCATGACCCTGAACGACCACGACCTGAAGATGCTGAACGACTCCGCCATCAAGATCATCCGGGAGCTGAAGATCGAGGGCGGCTGCAACGTCCAGTTCGCCCTGAACCCCAACTCCTCCGAATACTACCTCATCGAGGTCAACCCCCGGGTGTCCCGTTCCTCCGCCCTGGCCTCCAAGGCCTCCGGCTACCCCATCGCCCGGGTCACCGCCAAGATCGCCGTGGGCATGGCTCTGGAGGAGATCAAGATTGCCAATACCAACGCCGCCTTCGAGCCCAGCCTGGACTATGTGGTAGCCAAGCTCCCCCGGTTCCCCTTCGACAAGTTTGCCTCCGCCGCCAACACCCTGGGCACCCAGATGAAGGCCACCGGCGAGGTCATGGGTATCGGCTCCACCCTGGAGGAGTGCCTGCTGAAATCCGTCCGTTCCCTGGAAATCGGCGCCTGCCACTTCCACCTGCCCAAGTTCGACCACATGACCACCGAAGAGCTGCTGCACTACCTGGAGCAGTTCCGGGATGACAACATCTTCGCCGTGGCGGAGCTGCTGCGCCGGGACGTGAGCGTGGAGAAGCTCCACGAGGTGACCCAGATTACCTCCTATTTCCTGGAGGCTGTTCAGAGGATCGTGGCCATGGAGCGGAAGCTCTCCGCTGCCCCCGGTGATCTGGATGTGCTGAAAGAAGCCAAGGTCATGGGCTTTTCCGACAAGTTCATCGCCAAGCTCTGGGGCGTCCGGGAAATCGATGTCTACAATGTGCGCAAGGCCAACAACCTCTACCCCGTGTTCCGCATGGTGGACACCTGCCATACCAACGCCTATATACCCTATTTCTACTCCTCCTATACGGGCGAAAACGCCTCCCGCCTGACGGACAAGAAGAAGATCGTGGTTCTTGGCGCGGGTCCCATCCGCATCGGCCAGGGCGTGGAGTTCGACTACTCCACCGTCCACGCGGTGACCACCATCCGCAATTCCGGCTACGAGGCCATCATCATCAACAACAACCCCGAAACCGTGTCCACAGACTACACCACCGCCGATAAGCTGTACTTTGAGCCGCTGACTCCCGAGGATGTGATGAACATCATCGCCTTCGAAAAGCCCGAGGGCGTCATCGCCTCCCTGGGCGGGCAGACCGCCATCAACCTGGCCCAGCCGCTGATGGAGCGGGGCGTGAAGATCATCGGCACGGACTGCGCCGCCATCGACAAGGCCGAGAACCGGGACTCCTTCGAAAAGCTCCTGTCCGAGCTGAACATCCCCCAGCCCCAGGGCAAGGCCGTCACCAAAATCGAGGACGGCATCGCGGCCGCCGCGGCCATCGGCTACCCGGTGCTGGTGCGTCCCAGCTTTGTGCTGGGCGGCCGGGCCATGCAGATTGTGGCCAACGAGAATCAGCTGCGCCACTACCTGAAAACCGCCGTGGAAATCGACGAGGACAAGCCCGTGCTGGTGGACAAGTATATCCAGGGCCGGGAGGTGGAGATCGATGCCATCTGCGACGGACGGGACGTGTTCGTCCCCGGCATCATGGAGCTGGTGGAGCGCACCGGCGTTCACTCCGGCGACTCCATCTCCGTGTACCCCACCTTCTCCATCTCCAACAAGGTCAAGGGCATCATCCTCCAGTACGCCAAGAAGCTGGGCCTGGGCATCGGCATTGTGGGATTGTTCAACATCCAGTTCATCGTGGACGCCAATGACAATGTCTATATCATTGAGGTCAACCCCCGCTCCTCCCGCACCGTTCCCTTCCTGAGCAAGGCCACCGGCTACTCCCTGGCGGACATCGCCACCGAGGTGATCCTGGGCAAATCTCTTAAGGAGCAGGGTATCTTCGACATCTACCCCGAGGAGCAGAAGCGCTGCTATGTAAAGGCCCCCGTGTTCTCCTTCAACAAGATTCGGGGTCTGGACGCCTACCTGTCCCCGGAGATGAAGTCCACCGGCGAGGCCATCGGCTACGACCGCACCATGACCCGTGCCCTTTATAAGGCCCTCCAGGCCTCCGGCATGAAGCTGCAGAACTACGGCACCGTGTTTGCCACCATCGCGGACAAGGACAAGGAGGAGGCCCTGCCCCTGATCCGCCGGTTCTACAACCTGGGCTTCAACATCGAGGCCACCCTGGGCACCGCCATGTTCCTGAAAGCCAACGGCATCCGCACCCATGTGCTGCACAAAATCGGCGAGGGCAGCGATGAAATCCCCAACGCCCTGCGCCAGGGCCACATCGCCTACGTCATCAACACCCGGGACCCCGGCGCCAACGAACGGGACGGCCTGGAAATCCGCCAGATTGCCACGGAGCACAACGTAACCATGTTCACCGCCCTGGACACCGTGAGAGTCCTGCTGGACGTTCTGGAGGAAACCACCCTTACCATCTCCACCATCGACGCGTAAATTGTTGTTTAGCGGGCTGTGCCCCGATTACCTGTCATTGCGAACCAGTCCGCAGACTGGTGTGGCAATCCCCCCGATGAATGGAATCAGGTAACGACTACCACCAAAAATCTCAGAGTTTCCCCGTCCTGTAGGGCAATTGTCGATACTTTTCCCTTCTAACCGGGGGATTGCCACGCCAGTGTGCGCACTGGCTCGCAATGACAGCAAAAACGTAAATAAACAACAACTTACCTCT
The DNA here is from genome assembly GCA_004555705.1 of Clostridiales bacterium. Taxonomy (GTDB): domain Bacteria; phylum Bacillota; class Clostridia; order Oscillospirales; family Oscillospiraceae; genus Faecousia. Next base: position 8,880 of record SFHI01000043.1, read on the forward strand.
CAATATCCTTTCCACCCCATCCCCCCAAGGAGGCGTTATGAAACAGAGTATTTTTGAAATCCTCACCAACACCCCCCTGACTTCTTCCGTGTACAAAATGGAACTCCGGGGCGATACCTCCGCCATCACCGCTCCGGGCCAGTTCGTCAACATCCGTCTGGAGGGCAAATTCCTCCGCCGCCCCATTTCCGTCTGCGACTACGATGCCGAAACCCTGACTCTGGTCTACAAGGTGGTGGGCAGCGGCACCGAGCAGATGGCCGCCATGAAAGCGGGAGAAACCCTGGATATCCTGACCGGCCTGGGTAACGGCTACGATCTGTCTCCCGCCGGGGAAGCCCCGGTGCTCATCGGCGGCGGCGTGGGCGTGCCCCCTCTGTACCACCTGGCAAAAAAGCTCCTGTCCCAGGGAAAAGCCGTCCATGTGATTCTGGGCTTCAACACCAGGGAGGAAGTCTTCTTTGAGGAGGAGTTCAAAGCCCTTGGCTGCACCGTCACCGTCACCACCGTGGACGGAAGCTATGGTGTCAAGGGCTTCGTCACCAACGCCCTGCCGGAAAATTATACCTATTTCTACACCTGCGGCCCGGAGCCCATGCTGAAGGCCGTGTACCGCGCCACCTCCACCTCCGGCCAGATGAGCTTTGAGGAGCGGATGGGCTGCGGCTTCGGAGCCTGCATGGGCTGCTCCTGCAAGACCCTCACCGGCTACAAGCGCATCTGCAAGGAAGGCCCCGTCATGCGAAAGGAGGAGATCGCGTGGGCATGAATGTGAATCTGTGCGGGATTGAACTGGAGAACCCGGTGATTCCCGCCTCCGGCACCTTCGGCTACGGCTACGAGTTTGCGGAAATCTACGACATCAATGAGCTTGGCACCTTCTCCTTCAAGGGCACCACCCGGGAGCCCCGGTTCGGCAACCCCACCCCCCGGATTGCTGAATGCCCCGGCGGCATGATCAACGCCGTGGGGTTGCAGAATCCCGGCGTGGAGAAGGTCATTTCCGAAGAGCTGCCCAGACTGAAAAAGGTCTTTCACAAGCCGGTCATGGCCAATGTCTCCGGCTTCTCCGTGGCCGACTACGCCTACACCTGTGAAAAGCTGGACAAAGAGGAACAGGTGGGCTGGCTGGAGGTCAATGTCAGCTGCCCCAACGTCCACGGCGGCGGCATGAGCTTCGGAACGGAGCCCTGTGCCGCGGCAGAGGTCACCCGGGCTGTGAAAGCCGTGACCCATAAGCCCGTCATCATCAAGCTCTCCCCCAACGTAACGGACATCGTGTCCATCGCCAGGGCCTGCGAGGACGCGGGAGCCGACGGCATCAGCCTCATTAACACCATGCTGGGCATGCGCGTAAATCTTCGCACCCGCAAACCCGTCATCGCCAACACCATGGGCGGCTTCTCCGGTCCCGCCATCTTCCCCATCGCCGTGCGGATGGTCTACCAGGTGGCAAAGGCGGTGAAAATCCCCGTCATCGGCATGGGCGGCGTTTCCAGCGCCGAGGATGTGATTGAAATGATGCTCTCCGGGGCCACCGCCGTGGAGGTGGGAGCCGCCAATCTGGTAAACCCCTTCGCCAGCCGGGACATTGTCCGCGACCTGCCGGAGACCATGGAGAAATACGGAATCAAAAATTTAAAAGATATCATCGGAGGTATTCAGGAATGGGAAAAGATGTAATTGTCGCGTGTGACTTCTCCTCCAAGGAAGCGGTGCTGAGCTTCCTGGACAAATTCACGGACTGCAAACCCTTTGTGAAAATCGGCATGGAGCTCTACTACGCCGAGGGCCCGGAAATCGTCCGGGAAATCAAGGCCCGGGGGCATAAGATCTTCCTGGACCTGAAGCTCCACGACATCCCCAACACCGTGAAGAAGGCCATGAGCGTTCTGCGCAACCTGGACGTGGACATCACCAACCTCCACGCCGCGGGCACCACCGCCATGATGAAAGCCGCTCTCGAGGGCCTGACCCGCCCCGACGGCACCCGGCCCCTGCTCATCGCCGTGACCCAGCTGACCTCCACCGACCAGGAATCCATGGAGCGGGACCTGATGATCCACGCACCCATTGACGAGGTGGTCATGCACTACGCCGAAACCGCCCGGAACGCCGGGCTGGACGGCATCGTCTGCTCCCCCCTGGAGTCCGGCAAGGTTCACGACCGTTGCGGCAAAGACTTTCTCACCGTGACCCCCGGCGTCCGCTTCGCCGACGGAGATGTGGGCGACCAGAAGCGGGTCATGACCCCCGCCGCCGCCAAGGCCATCGGCTCCGACTACATCGTGGTAGGCCGCCCCATCACCGCCGCCGCCGACCCCGTCGCCGCCTACAAGCGCTGCGTCGCCGAATTCTGCGATTGAATTTCAGTACGATAAATTGTTGTTTATAGCACTAAAAAAGAGGTGTCATTGCGAACCAGGCCGCAGCCTGGTGTGGCAATCCCCCAACTTTTCAGGATGCTACAATAGATATTTTCTCCGTTTTTTGAGTTCCCGGAAGATCCGGGGGATTGCCACGCCAGTGTGCGCACTGGCTCGCAATGACAGCGTTTTTTCCGGTGCACACGCGTAAACAACAATTTATCTTCCCGCCATATTTCCCTTACAAATCCAATAAATCAGGAGAGAACAAAATGGAAAGCTACAAAAGAGAATTTATCCAGTTCCTGGAAAAGGCCGGGGTGCTGAAATTCGGCGACTTTACCGCCAAGTCCGGCCGGAAGATCCCCTATTTCATCAATGCAGGCATGATTAAGACCGGCGAGGAAATCGCCACCCTGGGCGAGTTCTACGCCCGGGCCTACGCCGAAAAGCTGGGGGACAAGAAAGCCGTCCTCTACGGCCCCGCCTACAAGGGCATCTCCATCGCCGTGTCCGCCGCTGTGGCTCTGAGCAAGCGGGGCCTGAACGTGCCCTTCTTCTTCAACCGCAAGGAGGCCAAGGATCACGGCGAGGGCGGCGTGTTCGTGGGCTATGTGCCCCAGCCCGGCGAGGAAGTGGTCATCGTGGAGGACGTAATCACCGCCGGAACCGCCATCCGGGAGAGCATGGCAATCTTAAGCCACCTGGAAGGGGTCAAGGTTGCCGCCACCTTCATCATGGTGGACCGCAAGGAGCGGGGCAAGGGCGAGAAACTGGCCATGCAGGAGGTGGAGGAGGAGTTCGGCTTCCCCGTGTACTCCGTGGTGGATGTGTATGACATCATCGAGTACCTGGAGGAGAACCCTGCCAACGCCGAAAACGTGGAGCGCATCCGCAATTACCTGGCCGTGAACGGAGCAAAAGCATGAGAAGTGTCATCAGCATTCTGGATTTAAGCGTCCCCGAACTGGACAGCCTCATCGCCACCGCCAAGGACATCATCGCCCACCCGGAAGCCTACCGGGAGCGCTGCAAGTATAAGAAGCTTGCCACGCTCTTCTTTGAGCCCTCCACCCGCACCCGCTTAAGCTTCGAGGCTGCCATGCTGGAGCTGGGCGGCAGCGTCCTGGGCTTCAGCGAGGCCTCTTCCTCCTCCGCCTCCAAGGGTGAGAGCATGGCGGACACCGCGAAAATCGTCAGCTGCTACGCGGACATCATTGCCACCCGCCACCCCAAGGAGGGCGCGCCCTATGTTGCCTCCCGGAACGCCACCATCCCCGTGATCAACGCCGGGGACGGCGGCCACAACCACCCCACCCAGACCCTGGCAGACCTTCTGACCATCTCCCGGGAAATGGGGCGGCTGGATAACCTGACCGTCGGATTGTGCGGCGACCTGAAATACGGCCGCACCGTCCACTCCCTCATCGAGGCCATGAGCCGCTATGAAGGAATCCGCTTTGTGCTGATCTCCCCGGAAGAGCTTCGTCTTCCCAGCTATGTCCGCTTCAACGTGCTGGAAAAGCTTGGCATTCCCTACACCGAGGTGACCTCCCTGGAGGAGGCCATGAAGGATCTGGACGTTCTCTATATGACCCGCATCCAGCGGGAGCGGTTCGATGATCCCCAGCAGTATGAGCGGCTGAAGGATAGCTATGTGCTGGACACCGAAAAGATGGCCCTGGCAAAGGAGCACATGTGCGTGCTGCACCCCCTGCCCCGGGTCAACGAGATCAGCGTCAAGGTGGACGACGACCCCAGAGCCGCCTACTTCCGCCAGGCCCTCAACGGCAAATACATGCGCATGGCGCTGATCCTCATGCTGCTGGAGGAAGCGGAGCGAAACCCCCTCCGGGAGGAAATAGACACTGAGGGTCTGCGGTATGACCTAACCTGCCATAACCCCAAGTGCATCTCCCAGACCGAGCAGGAGCTGCCCCAGATCTTCCGCCTCACCGACAAAGCCGCGAACATCCACCGCTGCATCTACTGCGAACAAAAAGCGTAACAAAAGCCCGCACCTTAAGAGCGTTGCCATAAGAAAACATGAGGAAACCCAGTAAAATCAATGTTTTTTAGGGCAGCGGAAAATGAGGCACGGTACAAAAACCAAATATCGCACAGAAAAAGGGTGTTGTCACACAAGGCAACACCCTTTTCTGTTATCCAGCCTTGCCGCAGATTTTGAAAAAAGTCTGCGGCTTTTTTCATGCCCAAATTCAGAAAGGGGGGCAACGCTATGTACTTTACTTCCGGCCAAGACCGGGCCTTTGAACGGCTGATGCAGGAAAAGCCCGGTTTCGATCATTACGACGGCGGCGGGGCGAACGCGC
>SFHI01000044.1 GCA_004555705.1 Clostridiales bacterium
CTCCTCAGAGCAATTTTCCCAATTGGGTTCGCTGATGCGGTTTACAGCGCTTGACGAGAAGGAGATCGTGGGCTTTTTTACAGCACGGAATCCGAAACCGATCCTGGAGGAACTGCGTTTTGGGTTTGTGATTATTGATCCGGAGAAACGAGGCAGAGGCTTCGGCAAAGAAATGCTTCGGTTGGGCCTGGAGTATGCAAGGATCGTGTACAAAGCGAAAAGAGTGTCATTGGGTGTTTTTGAGAACAATGACAGAGCCTACCGCTGCTATAAGGCTGCTGGGTTTCAGGATGTCACACTCCCGGAAACAGAGCAGTATCGGATTATGGGCGAAGTCTGGGCGTGCAGGGAATTGGAATATTTATTGTAACGAAGCCTTTCCGCAGCAATGCTTGGCTACCGGAGGAAATCGGAAAAATGATGGGGATTTACTAAGCACACCGGCAAATTCGTGTTTGTCGAGCAGTTTCAAACATTTCAAAAATGCTGTCATCCTGAGCGAAGCGGAGCGGAGTCGAAGGATCTTCGCACCAAGTTAACCGGAAAGCGTGACGAAATGCGTAGATCCCTCGACTCGGCTCCGCCTCGCTCGGTTTCTATTGTTTGAGGCTGTGCGAAAAACAACAATTTGTCGGCTTGCTGACTTAATCCGATAAGCACATAAATAATGTGACGCGCTTCTGAGTATCCGATCAGTATTCCTAAAAGGTGTGACCATCCCGGCAAAGGTTTTTCTTCGAAAATATAAGTACAAATTTGTAAAAATGAAAATTGTATTGATAAATTGGAACGAACCGTGTACTTTATTGGTTACGAAAACAGTGAGGGCATGATGCAAAGGGCAAAACATCCCTGTTGGGTTTGGCGGAGTGCCATTTCAAACTGTGACTGATCGATGGGACTGCCGCAGAAAGGCGGTGGCTGGGCACAGCTTTGAATCTTGGGCAATCATCGGTTGCTGCAATGGATTTCCTGTATCTCTGGTTTTTCGGAAACCACGGGGAGGTACTTCCATGGAAAAGGAAAAATGTAATGTAAATCAACTGGAGCTTTTCGGCAGGGAATGGACCTTGTTCGGATGCCAGGAAAACTGCCGTTATGAAAATGGCGTTCTGAGTACCAAAGACTGCTGGGTTGCCAATGAGGGCGTTCAGCTGGAAAACGTGGATTTCCGTTTCTCTGCCCGCGCGCCGGAAACCGCGTCTCAGGTGGACATTTGGGCCAGCTTTCGCCATTTCAACCGGGAATACCGCTACATGGTGGGCCTGCGGGGAGGCAGCCACAAGCATCTCTGCCTGGCCCGGTTGGGGGCGGTGGGCTACGACAAGATGCTGGCCCTGTGCCCGCTGGAGTGGTCCGCCATGCCCGGGGTGTGGTATCAGATCCAGGTGGTCTGCGCGGGATAGCGGATCGCCGTATACCTGAACCAGGAGGAAAAGCCCCGCATCCTCTGTGAAGATGAGGACGCCCCCTTCCACACGGGCTGCATCGCCCTGGGCGGGGGGTTCGTGGAAACGGAATTCAAGGACATCTCGGTGCGGGAAGTGCTGGAAAATGCCCTGGATGGGGTAGAAAAGCAGCCGGATTTCCTGGAGATGGTCACCATGCCCCGGGAGAGGAAGGAGCAGGTGCGCAGGACCCACCGGGCTCTGTACCGCCCCTATGGGGTCCCCCGGCTGCCGGGGGACAGGTTGGAGCTGCCGCTGGACGGGAAATGGCTCTTTATCCCCGATTACGAGGTCCAGGCGGACCCGGCGGCACCCTCCTATGACGATGCAAAGCGAGATTGTCACCATGAATGTGCCAGAGAATTCTATCTTTGCCGGTATCGACGAACTGGATATTGCCTGGTTTGAAAACGGCCGCACGGTGCCCTATGCAGCTTACGGGCGGTACAGCCTGAACCGTATGGATCCTGACCTGTGTGCTTTGGCGGAGACGCTGCAATGGCACAACTACATTGCCAAGCCCACGGACTACGACAAGCTTGGCGGGACACCTCTGTTTGCGATGGCCACGGGCCAGGGTGGAATTCTGGTCAGCTCGATCCGCATCGATGCGGACGGGAAGGATCCGGTGGCCTGCCGGATGACCCATAATATTCTGAACTGGGATTTCCGGGTGTGAGGCTATCGCCAATAGGCCGAATTCCAGTGGAACAGAACAGCACCCCCTATGCAGCAGATACTGCATGAGGGGGTGCTGTTTTATTCTGTGTCCGATATCCCCGGAAGCGTGTTGCCATTCAGGGCAAAGGCAGTGAGAGAATCATCTCTGGCCGTAGTAGGCGTTTTTGCCGTGCTTGCGCAGGTAGTGCTTGTCCAGAAGCTCCTGCTGCATGGGGCCGATGGTGGGGGTGAGGGCTTCGGTGTGGAAGGCCATGAAGGCCAGCTCCTCCAGAACCACGGCATTATGGACGGCGTTGTGAGGGTCCGTACCCCAGGCGAAGGGGCCGTGGGAATGGACCAGAACGGCGGGAATATCCTCCGGGGACTTTTCCCGGAAGGTTTCGATGATCACATTGCCGGTTTCCAGCTCATAGGCTCCGGCGATTTCCTCCGGGGTCATTTTTCGGGTGCAGGGGATCTCTCCATAGAAATAGTCGCCGTGAGTGGTGCCGTAGGCGGGGATTCCCCGGCCGGCCTGGGCGAAGGTGGTTGCCCAGCGGGAATGGGTATGGACAATGCCGCCGATTCCCGGGAAGGCGTTATACAGAGCCAGGTGGGTGGTGGTGTCGGAGGAGGGCTTCCATTTCCCCTCCAGAGTTTCCCCGGTGGTCAGGGAAACCACAACCATATCCTCCGGGGTCATGTGGTCATACTCCACGCCGCTGGGCTTGATGACCATGGCGCCGGTTTCCCGGTCCACCCCGGACACATTGCCCCAGGTGAAGGTGACCAAGCCGTATTTCGGCAGCTCCAGATTGGCGCGGCAAACTTCTTCCTTCAGTTCCTCCAGCATGGTGGTTCCTCCTCTTACAGCGTATCCGCGGCCAGCTGTTCCACCTGGAGCAGCCGGGCGTAATCCTGAGCGTAGCGGTTGAAGCCGTCCACGTCCTCCTGCCGGGGGGCGAGGGTGGTGCTCTCCATTCCGGCGAATACCCGGCTGCGCAGGTACTCCTCCAGGGTCTCGCCGCCGCGGCGGCGGAGCATGAAGGACGCCAGCAGGGCCATGCCGTAGGGGCCGCCCTCTCCCGCGGTTTTCATGCAGGTCACGCTGGCATTGCAGGCCGCGGCCAGGAACCGCTGGCCCACCTCCGGGGTTTTGAACAGGCCGCCGTGGCCGGTGAGGCTGTCAATGCCCACCCGCTCCTGGGCGAGAATGTCCATGCCGATTTTCAGGGTGGCCATGGTGGAATAGAGGGTCGCCCGGAAGAAATTCGCCAGGGTGAAGCGGCTGTCCGGACGGCGGACCACCATGGGGCGGCCCTGGTCCATATGGGTCACGCCCTCGCCCGCCAGGTAGTTGCAGACCAGCACACCGCCGCAGTCCGCCTCTCCCTCCAGGGCCTTGCGGTAGAGGGCGGTATAGACCTCGCCGGTATCGGGCTTCGCGCCCAGAAGCTGGGCGGCCTCCTTCAGCAAGCCGACCCAGGCGTTGGAATCGCCGGTGCAGTTATTGCAGTGAACCATAGCCACGTCCCGGCCGGTGGGAGTGGTGACAATATCGATCTCGGTGTGGACGGCTCCCATGGGGTGCTCCAGAACCACCATGGCAAAAATGGAGGTGCCCGCGGATACGTTGCCCGTCCGGGGCGCCACGGCGTTGGTGGCGGTCATACCGGTGCCCGCGTCCCCCTCGGGGGGAGCAAAGGGAATGCCCGGCTGCAGCAGACTGCCCAGCAGAGCCGCGCCGGAATCCGTCAGGCGTCCGGCTTCCTCTCCGGCGGTCAGCACCCGGGGCAGAATGTCCCGCAGCTTCCAGGGATAGTTCCGGGAGGCGACAAGCTCATCGAACTGGCGGACCATTCCCTCATTGTAGTCGCAGGTTCGGCTGTCGATGGGGAACATACCCGAAGCGTCGCCCACGCCCAGGACGTTGACACCGGTGAGCATGAAGTGAACGTAGCCTGCCAGGGTGGTGATGTGGGCGATTTGGGATACATGTTCCTCGCCGTTCAGAATGGCCTGGTACAGGTGGGCGATGCTCCAGCGCTGGGGGACATTGAACCGGAACAGCTCCGTCAGCTCCTCCGCGGCGGGGCCGGTGATGGTGTTCTGCCAGGTCCGGAAGGGGGTAAGCAGCTTCCAGTCCCGGTCAAAGGCCAGGTAGCCGTGCATCATGGCGCTGATGCCCATGGCTTCCACGTTTTCGGGATTCTGAATACCGGATACGGCAGCCCGGAGTCCGGCCCAGACCTGAGCCAGGTCATAGGTCCAGATTCCGTTCTCGTAGGAGCTGGCCCAGGTATAGTCCCCGGAGGAAAGGGGCGCGTGATTTTCGTCGATGGCAACGGCCTTGATCCGGGTGGAGCCCAGCTCAATGCCCAGGGTGGTTCCTTTGCTGTACATGGAATAATCCTCGCTTTCCGCAGTAGTTGTGCGTTGTGACAACTATCATAGCTCATGGGGGAGGAATTTGTCAAGATGAAACAAATTTACATTGAAAAATGTGGGAAAATTAGCAAAAAAGCGCCGCCCAAAGGGGCGGCGCATCCCAGGATATCAGGTGGGATCGTAATTGACGATGATGTTATGCTCGGTAAGCTGGGAAACATCCTTCACTTCGTTGCCGTAGACATTGAGCTGGACCAGATGGTAGCAGTTCGCCAGAGCATTTACATCGGAGATACTGTTGTAGTCCATGTAAATATAGGTGATCTGATCGAGCTGTGCCAGGTTATCAATGCTGGTCAGGGCGTTGTAGGTGCCGTCGATGATCCGCAGGGTGCAGCCTTCCTTCCACTGGGGGAGCTCCTCCACGGAGTTGTAGGAGAAGTCCAGAATGTCCAGCTTGCCCATGGTGGAGAGGGCGGACAGGTCCGTCAGGGAGTTGTTGGAGACGCTGAGCTCCGTCAGCTCCGTGCAGGTGCTGAGCAGGGAAATATCCGTCAGCTTGTTATATTCCAGGGACAGGTATTCCAGCACGGTGAGCTGGTCCAGACCCTGAACATCGGCGATGGCGTTGCTCCCGGCCTCCAGCCAGGTGAGCTTGCGGCAGTCGGCCAGGGGGGCCAGAGTGGTCAGGGAGTTATAGGACACGTCCAGCCGTTCCAGATTGCTTAAGGGGGCCAGATCCTCCAGGCTGGTCACGGCGTTGTGCTGCAGATCAAGCTCCCTCAGGGTGGACATCCCGCTGAGGGGCTTCAGGTTGCGGATGGTGTTGCTGCCAAGGTCCAGACGGGTCAGTCCCCGCACGTCTGCCAGGTCCGCAACGGTGGACAGGCCGCAGTTGGCCAGGGTCAAATCCCGCAGGGTGGGAATGGAGGAGAGAACCGAGAGACTGGAGGAGGGGAAGCGGCTTCCCGAGAGGTCCAGCTTCTCCAGCCGGGTCAGATTGGAAAGGGCATCCAGGTCCTCGAGCTGGTGGTCGGGAATGCTGAGACTCAGCAGGTAGGGCATCAGCTGGAGGTCCTCCAGGGATTTGACATTTTCCGGTACGGTGAATTCGGTGATGCCCCAAAGGTCGTTGGTGTAGATGGTGTAGTCCGCGTTCAGGCCCAGGAGCTCCCGGACATAGCTCTCCATGGCGGAATCGGTGAAAATGGCAGGCTCAATCACGCCGCCAACGGTATAGCCGAGGATGGACAGGGGGCTCACCAGTCCGTTATCCGCCACGCTGATGGCGTAGATGCTGGTTTCACCGGAGGAGAGGGTAATGGGGCCGCTGTAGGGCGCGTCGTCGGTGGAAGGAAATTCCCCGTCCGTAGTGCTGTAGAGGGTGCCGGAGGACGAGGAGAGGGAAACGCTGATATACTGGGCATAGAATCCGGGCGCATAGTCGGCTTCCGGCGCCGAGGGCCGCATGGCATCCAGCTGCGTCTTGATTTCGGAGTCGGCGATGTTTGCCAGCATGGAAACGGCGTCCAGCAGCTTGTCCTGCTCTACATAGGTTTTGCACAGGGCGATATACAGCTCCACGGTCGCGTCATCGTTGATGGCGTTGGAAAGGGTGTATTCCGCTTTTGTATAGTTGCCGTCGGCCTTGTACTGGTTTGCCAGCTCAATGGCGACATCCTCGTCCTTGTCGGAGAAGTTGTAGGCCAGGTGGTAAAACCAGGAGGAGAGCCGGGAGTTGCCGTGAAGGTCCTGAAAACGGGCCTGACTCAGAAGAACATCCCGGGTGAAATCCCGGTCATAGGAAAATAAGTACCAGCCCAGGCTGAACAGGATCAGCGCCGCCAGCAAAACCGGTACGATAATTCGGATTGCTTTTTTCATAGGAAAAAACTCCATTTCGCGAGAATCTCTATGGATTATACAACAAATCCGGCATAAAGTCAAGGGAAGGAGACTTTACGCCGGATTTGGATGGCTTTTTCCCGGAAAAACCGCCTGCGGGGAACGGGGGAAGGCGCGAAGGAGTCCGCCGCTTATTCGATCAGCCCGAAATGCCTCAGAGCGGATTCGATTCCGTCCGCATCCACGCTTCCCGTAACATAATCCGCGGCTTCTTTGACTTCCGGCTCCGCGTTGCCCATGGCAATGCCTGTCTGGACAAACCGAAGCATATCCACGTCATTTTCCCCATCTCCGAAAGCCATGGTCTCCTCCCTGCGAATCCCGGTCCGGGACAGGTATTCGGCAATTCCTCTTGTTTTCCCGCCGCGGCTGGAAATAATATCTACCCCGTGGTCATTCCATCTTGTAATTCTGCAGTCGGGAAGGAGTATGCGAAACTGTTCTTCTTCCTGTTTCTCAATATACGCAATGGCCTGATAAAAGTTGCTGCCGGTATATCTGCCGACCTGGGGCAGCTCTGAGGATATGGCCGCCTGCGCGTTAATCACCCGCTGATTTATAAAATTGATATACAAGGCGTCCCGTTCCACAAGCATCATGGGGATTCTTTTCTCTTCAAACAGCCGAAGAATCTGTTTCTTGCTGCCTCCCGCGATGGGGGCTGCGGACAGGATTTTCTTCCGGCTGTCCAGACACAGCTGCCCGTTCAGCGTGATATATCCGTCAAAAACGATCCCCTTCACGGGGAGCTTTTCCATTTCCGACAAGTGCCTTCCGGTTGCGACGACACATTGAATCTTGTTTTGCCGCAGCTTCCGCAAGGCCTCCCGGGTGCTTTGGGAAACCTGGTGCTTGGTGTGGGAGAGCAATGTGCCGTCCACGTCAAAAAATACTGCTTTTATCATTTTTCCTCCGCCCGGTTCCTCAGTAAGAAATTATGCCGGAGCAAGCAGCCGTTCCTCAGCGCCTCCGATAAGTCCAGTATACCAGACCTCTGCCGAAAAAGCTACTGCCTGCATCAAAAATGCCTGAGGAAAGAATGGTTTCCCCAGGCATTTTTGATGCAGGCAGGTCAGTTGGATTCCTGATCCAGCTTTTCACGGCGCTTTTTGTAAAGAGCGGTGCAGATGGTCAGCGCACCGAAGCACAGTGCAAAGGTAATGATTGCGGGAATGGCTCCGATGAGCAGGTAGTCCAGCGGCTCTGTTTCTTTGGCGCGGAACAGGAGCATGTCAAAGACTCCCACGGCCAAACCCGGTACAATGCTGACAAGTAAATTTGTTTTCAGATTGGGCTTCAGGTTCCGATCCCAGAGGCCATGACGGAGGCAGGAGACCACGGCATATACGCACAGCACCATAAAAATGATCCACTCGCCCAGGAGGGAAGAAAAGGCTACCCCCAGCAGCGCCTGAATCGCCATGGACGCCAGCAAGCCCCAGAAAGCCAGCCAGAAGCCGTTGTGTTCGATTTTCAGCAGAGCCTGCTCCTGCATTTCGTCCAGGTTTGATTTTCTCATTGTTCATCATCCTCCCCAAATAATTCGTCCAGGGTTTTTCCCAGCGCACGGCAGATGGCCCGGCACAGCCGGATGGTGGGGTTATACTCCCCCTGCTCAATGGCGTTGATGGTTTGCCGGGATACGCCCACTGCGTCCGCAAGCTGTTTCTGGGTCATATCCCGGGCTGCCCGCGCGGATTTAACCGCAAGATTTTTTCCCATACCGTCACCTCGATTCTGAGGGGAGTATAACATATAGCTGATATAATGTCAAGTATATATTACAAAAAGAATGAAATATTTACCATCATCCGGGACGGAGAAACGGATTTCGCATGGATTGGGGTGAAGGAGAAGTGCGATAAATGTTGTTTAGAATTGACAATTAACAATTGACAATTGACAATTAAGGAATCCCTTCGGGATGATTTTTAAAATATTTATGCTGAAAATACAAGTTTTTTATCTGAAGATCGTCCCTTAGGGACACAATAATTGTCAATTTTCAATTGTCAATTGTCAATTCGGCGAAGCCGTTAAACAACAATTTATCGTTCCCGGTGGTGTGGATGAAAAACCTCCCCCGAAGGAAAGTTCGGGGGAGGCAGTTGGATTATTTGTTTGCCTGCTTCATGGACAGGCTGATGCGGTGGCGCTTTTCGTCCACGGAGAGGACGACCACCTTCACGATGTCGCCCACCTTGACCACCTCGCTGGGATGGCGCAGGCGGCGGTTTGCCACCTCGGAGATATGCACCAGACCGTCCTGGTGGACGCCGATGTCCACAAACACGCCGAAGTCGATGACGTTCCGCACGGTGCCGGTCAGCTCCATGCCGGGTTTCAGGTCCTTCATTTCCAGCACGTCTTTCCGGAGGATGGGCTTGGGCAGCTCGTCCCGGGGGTCACGGCCGGGCTTGCGAAGCTCTTTGGCAATGTCCAGGAGGGTGGGTTCTCCCAGGGCCAGCTCGGCAGCGGCTTTGGAAATGCCGTAGGCTTCCAGCTTGTCGGGAAGCTCCCGGGGGTCGGCGCAGTCCAGCAGCTTTAAGAGGGCCTTCACGGCGGCGTAGGATTCCGGATGGACGCCGGTGTTATCCAGCAGTTCCTTGCTTTCGGGAATCCGGAGGAAGCCCGCGCACTGCTCAAAGGCCTTGGGCCCCAGCTTGGGAACCTTCTTCAGCTGGGCGCGGCTGGTGAAGGGGCCGTTCTCCTCCCGGTATGCAACGATATTTTTGGCGGTGGCACTGGTCAGGCCGGACACCTGCTCTAAGAGGCTGCGGGAGGCGGTGTTGGCATCCACGCCCACGGAGTTGACGCAGTCCTCCACCACAGCGCCCAGGGCAGCGTCCAGCTCCTTCTGGGGGCAGTCGTGCTGGTACTGGCCCACGCCGATTGCCTTGGGGTCGATTTTCACCAGCTCCGCCAGGGGGTCTTGAAGCCGCCGGGCGATGGACACCGCGGAGCGGAGGTTCACATCGTATTCCGGGAACTCCTCGGCGGCCAGGGGAGAGGCGGAGTAGACGGAGGCCCCGGCCTCGTTGACGATGGCGTAGGAGGCCTCGGGGAACTGGGTCAGCAGCTCCACGGTCATTGCCTCGGTTTCCCGGGAGGCGGTGCCGTTGCCGATGGCAATGTGGCGGACGCCGTGTCTGCGCATCAGGGAAGCCAATGTGGCAATGGCCTCCTGCTTTTTCTTCTCGCTGAAGGTGGGGTAGACCACGGAGGTGGCCAGCACCTTGCCGGTGGGATCCACCACGGCCACCTTGCAGCCGTTGCGGTAGCCGGGGTCAAGGCCCATGGTCACAAAGCCCTTCACCGGGGGCTGCATCAGCAGGGGCTTCAGGTTCAGGGCAAAGTTGTGAATGGCCCCGCCGTAGGCCCGGTCGGACAGGTCGTTTCGCACCTCCCGCTGGATGGAGGGGAAGATCAGCCGGTCATAGGCGTCCTCAGCGGCGGCCCGGACAATGGGGCAGACGTGGGCCGTGGGCTTCAGGGCGGCACGGCAGACCAGGGCGGGGCCTTCGGGGCCGGGGAGGGCTACGGTGACCTTCAGCACCTCCTCCTTCTCGCCCCGGTTGATGGCCAGAATCTGGTGGTCCAGCAGCCGGGAAATGGGCTGGGAAAAATCGTAGTAGAGCTTGTACACCGTGTCCTGTTCGGAGTCCTCCGCCTTGCAGATGAGGCTTCCCCTGCGCATCACCAACTCCCGCAGGGATTTGCGGATGGAGGCGTCGTCGGAAAGGTTCTCCGCAATGATGTCGCTGGCGCCCTGGAGGGCCTCCTCCACGGTATTGACTTCCTTTTCCGGGTCCAGGTAGCTTTCCGCCAGCTTGGCGGGGTCGGCGCCCTCCTGGGCGAAAATGGCAGCGGCCAGGGGGTCCAGCCCCTTCTCCCGGGCAACGGTGGCCCGGGTGCGGCGCTTCTGCTTGTAGGGGCGGTACAGGTCCTCCACCTCGGTCATGGTGGCGGCGGCATCGATGGCCACGATCAGCTCCGGGGTCAGCTTTCCCTGGTTTTCGATGGATTTTTTCACCTCGTCCCGGCGGGTCTGGAGGTTTCGCAGGTAGGTCAGCCGGGTTTCCAGGGCGCGCAGGGTGGTATCGTCCATGGACCCGTGGAGCTCCTTACGGTAGCGGGCGATGAAGGGAATGGTGTTGCCCTCGTCCATGAGGGAGATCACATTCTCCACATACGCAAGCGGTTGATTCAGCTCCCGGGCCAGAATTTCAGATATGGCAGACATAGTTTCTCCTTTGCATATTCAGACTCGGAGGGTATCATAGCATATTTTTGCCAAAAAGGGAAGAGAGAAAACGGAGATTGAAACGGCTTCAGCCCAAGGGCAGAAGCCGGGGAAGCTGCTGTTTCCGAGTATTCTTGCGGCATTTCACACGCCGAAGGCGTATTTCACATGGCGAGGCCATATTTCACGCCCGGAGGGCATTTCACAAATCCCGCGAAGGATTTATTTCGTTGAAAAAAGCACTTGCCGAAGCAAGTGCTTTTTCATGGCAACAGTTGATAATTGTGATACGGTTTCACATGGTTTCATAAGGTTTCAAATTCAAAGTGAAACTGTACAGCAAAACGAAACCATAGCTTTGGAAGTAAAAACCGCACAGGATCATTTTCGTGACCTCACGAAAATGATATGAGTGGCCTTACCTGGATAAGAATTCTTTCGCATCTTTGAAAGAAGTAGACAGTCTCACCGATCTCCCTTATGTAGGGTACAGTATAATAAATACATACCATACAGAAAAGATATTTACGCGTGGCAGGAAACTACAATAACTCATATCCTTACAAGAATGGACTATGTGGGTCATACTGTAAATTTCAAAACCCACAAAAAATCATATAAATCAAAGCAAAAAATAAAGAATGACCCATCTGAATGGGTAATTTTCGAGAATACTCACGAAGCCATTATCGACCAGGATACTTATATATTGTGCAGCGCATTCGTGATGGTAGGCGACGACCAACCCCCTTGGGAACAATGCCTGTGCTTTCTGGGATGCTATTCTGCGCTGATTGCGGCGCAAAAATGTATCAAGTACGAGGG
>SFHI01000045.1 GCA_004555705.1 Clostridiales bacterium
CATGTGAATACCGCTCTGCCAATCCGCTCTCTTCGCAAAGATGGCCTTTTGGCAATTTGACGATTAGGTCCAATGTTTTAAACTAACACGAAAAATTTTCAAAAAATCTGAACCCTTTTTGCTTTCTCAGCCGTCTTAATTAGTGTAAGGGAAATTGAATGACCCGCGTCATTTTATTTACTACCTCTAAAGGAGGAAAACAGTATGAAGCATTCGTTACATACCCGTGTCCTGGCCCTGATTATGGCAATTGCCATCGTCCTGTCCACCGGCGTCCTGAATTCCGCCGGGTGGCTGCTGGCCAGCGGCGGCCGGGGGAGCAGTGTGGAGGAAACCACCGAAACCGGCTCTACCCAGCCCTCTCAGGGCAGCTCCACCACGGAGACCCTGACTGTAGAACCCACGCCCCAATCCGGGGATACCACAGGTTCCACCGGGGAATCCACCGGGTCCGATCCCACGCAGACCTCTGAGGGAACCTCCGATCCCACACAGAGCTCTGCGGGAACCTCCGATCCTACGCAAGACTCTGCCCCTTCGGAGTCCACAGAAGCCACAGAACCGCAGGCCAGCGTGAAGCTGACTGTGGTGCTTCGTGCTGTCTACTCCGACGGCAAGGAGAGCCACATCATCACCAATGAGGATCTGGTGTTCTCCGGCGACGAGACCTCCAAGACCTTCGTGGCCGATATCCCCGCTGTGGAGGGCTACACCTTCACCGTCAACATGACCCTGCGGGCCGACGGCAAGTACGAGACGGTTCTCTCCCGCCCCGACGCCGACGCCACCCGCACCATCGACGTGAACTACACCGCGGTGGAGCCCCAGGAGACCGAGCCTGAGGAGACCGAGCCTGAGGAGACCGAGCCCCTGCCCGAGGGCACCGTGAAGCGTACCGTCAACGTGACCTTCACCGACCTGGGCGGCGTTATGGAAACCACCTTTGCCCAGTACACCGTGACCTTCACCCCCGAGGAGGAGACCAAGGACTTCACCTTCTCCGTCCCCGCTGTGGAGGGCTATATGGAGATCGTGGACGACGAGGCCTTCCTGGGCGACGGCAGCGGCAACTACACTGCCACCTTCACCCGTCCCGAGGCTGACGATACCTACGACGTGGAGGTTTTCTACCGCGCCGTGGAGAGCGTGGACCCCGACGAAATCGAGGACCCCGCGACCCCTGTTGCCACGTACAATTTCTATGTGGACGGGGAACTGAAGGACACCCAGTATGTGACCAACGGGGGCTCTGTCTACGCGCCCGCCTCTCCCGAGAAGGATGGCTACAAGTTCACCGGCTGGAAGTGCCGGGAGGACGAAAAATTCTTCACCGCCGGAACCGCTTCCGTCACTGCCACCACCACACTGAACTATGATGCGCAGTTTGAGCTTGTGTACTACGTGTTCTTCCTGAACACGGAGGGTGTGGTCTGCGCCACCAAGGAGGGAACCAACGGCGCGGAGATTACCGCCGATGTTACCTTCCCCGTGGACGCCGATCAGGCCATCACCGGCTGGTATACTGAGTCCGCTCTGACCAACCGGGTGGATTCCGTCATCCTGAACGGCGCCAATGTGACCCTGTACCCCAAGGTAGAGCGGGGCTACTGGATCACCTATAATGCCGACGGCGGCAGCTATACCGCCCCCGCCTTCGTGGCGCCCGGCACCAATACCGTGGAACCCGCCGAGCCCACCCGGGTTGGCTATACCTTCAAGGGCTGGTACAATGGGGATACTCAGTTTGCTTTCGGCAGCCAGCTGAAGGACAACATCACCCTCACCGCCAAGTGGGAGGGCAACGCCAATACCCAGTACACTGTGATTCACTGGCAGGAGAATGTGGACGATGATAAGTTCTCCTTTAAGGAATCCGAAACCAAGACCGGCACTACCGGTGACTTGACAGCAGCCGCTGCCAAGTCCTACGATGGCTTCACTGTCCAGACCATCGAGCAGAAGTCCATCGCCGGTGACGGAAGCACCATCGTCAATGTGTACTACAACCGGAATGAGTATAAAATTCTGTTCTACATCCTTAATTGTAATAATTGGATGCACTCCATATTTGGGGGGCATGATGAAAGTTGCTATCAAGTAGAGGATAATTTCACCATCACTGCCAAGTATGGTGCAAATATTCGTGACCAGTGGCCGGCTCGCTCTAACGGCAGCACAAACTGGTCTACCACGAAAGGCGGCAGTGGCCCCTATCAGGCAGGTATTGATGTAATGCCTCTGGGCGGCGCAACCTTCTATGTTCCCAGCAGCGAAAGCGACAGCTCCGCCAGTGCCAGCTACTATGTTGAGATCCTGGAGGGAGAGACCGGGAGCGACCTGGTTACCGTCGGCGGAAAAACCTATAAGCTGGATCATGTCGACACGGTGATGATGGATAACCCCTCCATTACCTGGAATGAGGACTTCTATGACATCACCGGCTTTACCAGAAATACAACCGACAGTACGAAGGACGGAAGCCGCTACAATGGCGCTAAGTTCTACTACTACCGCAACAGCTACGAGATCAAGTTTATCAATAACGGCTCTGTAGCGCACACGGTCACCAAACAGTACCAGGCAGACATCTCCGATGTATCTTACACTCCCACCCGTCCTGCGGGTATTCCTGCGGAGTACACCTTCGTGGGCTGGTACGACAATGAACTGGGCCAGGGCGAGGAGTATGTGTTCTCCGGCACCATGCCTGCCAAGAGCATCACTGTCTACGCCAAGTGGGCTGCGCCCGAGTATGTGGGCACTGCCTACCTGACCATGGCCGGCGGCGATTCCGAGACCATTGCCATTCCCTACGGCTCCAAGATCAATGAGGACGACCTGCCCACGGTCACTGTTCCCGAGGGCTACACCTGGAGAGGCTGGGCTGTGCGAAGCGGAACTGCTCCCGACTACGTCTACACCCCCTTCAACTTCGACACCCTGATCTACGACGATATTACCCTCTATCCCTACTACACCAGCAACCAGTCCTTCAAAGTCACTTATAACGCCAACGGCGGTACGGGTGATGTCCCTGAGGACAAGAAAGACTAT
Organism: Clostridiales bacterium; assembly: GCA_004555705.1. Lineage (GTDB taxonomy): Bacteria > Bacillota > Clostridia > Oscillospirales > Oscillospiraceae > Faecousia. The sequence continues at coordinate 3,055 of SFHI01000045.1, forward strand.
GCCGACGGGTCCTACGCCGATGTCATGACCGCTTCCAAGCTGACCGCCCCCAAGGGCCAGGTGTTCCTGGGCTGGGGTACCGAGGAAAGCGGCGGCACCATCTATCAGCCCGGCGACAAGATTGCCGTCCATGACGCTAACATCACCCTCTACGCCATCTGGGGCGATCAGGCCGGCAGCGCCAACCTGATCTATAATCCCAACGGCGGCAACGGTGAGATCAAGACCTACGTCCATAAGAATAACGAGACCGTTCTGCTGCAGAGCGCCAGTGCCCTTGGCTTCACCCGCCCCGGCTACGACTTCGCGGGCTGGAGCGAGTCCTCCTCTGCCACCACAGCCCAGTACGCCCCCGGCGCTTCTATCCTGGTGACCAACAGCTCCGACAACGTGCTCTTCGCCGTGTGGGAACCGATTCCCATCACCGTCACCTATACGGTCGAAGGAAACGGCAGTGTGACCAACACTTCCGACACCCTGGCCGCTGATGGCGACTCCATGGATGGCCCCTTCCAAGGCAGCACTGCCACTCCGAACACCAATTACAAGTTCGTGGGCTGGTACAAGGGGGACACCCTGGTATCCAGTGCCGCAGCTCTGGACCTGGCCACCGTAAAGGCCAACCTGAATACCACCACCGACGGTGTGTATGCCGATACCACCTTCACCGCCAAGTTCGAGCTGGATGTGGCCGACTACACCGTGCGCTATGTCTGGAACGGAGTGCAAATCGCTGACCCCAAGACCGTAACCGGCACCACCATCGGTACCAAGGTTACCGAGACCCCCGTCACCGTTTCCGGCTACACGCCCACGGTAACCTCCGTTACCGTAAACACCACCGCGGATACGATCATCACCATTGAGTACTATAAGAATGTAGTCCTCACCGCCAACTCCGATACCGTAACCTACGACGGAAAGTCCCATTCCGTCAGCGGCTTCACCGTAGCCGCTCAGGTTGGTGACCCCTCCTCCGCATCCGACGCCAGCTTCCCCGACATCCAGGTAGGCGCCACCGGCACCACCGCAGGCACCTATCCCGCCAACTTCCCCGAGGGCAACGTACCCGAGGGCATCGTAGGCACCGTGGACGGCACTGGCAAGTACATTGTCGTCACCGCGAATAACGGCAAGCTGGTCATTACGAAGAGCAGCGCTTTGACTGTCACTGCAACAGGCTACGAAGGCAACTATGATGCCGCAGCCCATGTTGGAACGGTGACTGTGAATGTGACCGAAGGAACCACTCTGTACTACAAGGTGGGAGATGGCGAGTGGACTACGGAAGCACCCACCATCACCAATGTGGGCACTGTGAATGTGACGGTTAAGGCGACCAACCCCAACTATGAGGATGCGACCGATACCTACACGCTGAAGGTTACCCCGCGTGCTGTGACCGTGACGGGCGACGGCTGGGATACTGACCAGAAGTACACCGGCACCGAGTACAGCAAGGACACCTACACCTTCAACAACGTGGTTGAGAGCCAGACGGCAACCATCAGCTACAGCATCAAGGGCAAGGTAATGTCCGGCACGACCGATGTGACCGCGAACTACACCCTGACGACGAAGACCCCCGGCACTCTGCGCATTGTGAAGTCCGCCATTGCGGATTACGTGACGCTGACTCCGAATCCCGTGGTGAAGACCTATGACGCAGCCACCTACACCGCCGGAACCGCGACCGCTGTGGATACGAACGGCAACGCGGTGAAGATCGAGTACCAGAAGGCGAACGGCGACTGGACGGAGGATCCCACGGAAATCACCGCGACCAACGTTGCGGACAGCATGACCGTGAATGTGCGTGCCAGCGTGGAAGGCTGCTACGAGGGCTACCCGCGGCCTGTGACCCTGACCTCCGCGACGGACAGCAAGGAGTACGACGGCACTCCGCTGACTGCGGAAAGTGTGACCGTCTCCGCGACCACGGAGACCAGCGGCTTCGTGGCCGGTGAAGGCGTGGACAGCTATCAGAACTTCGCCTCCGTCATGCTGCCCAACGAAACCGCCGACAACACCTTCGAGTACACTCTGAAGGCGGGCACCAAGGCCAGCAACTACGACATCAAGGTGGTGCCGGGAACTCTGACCATCAATCCGAGAACCGAGCTTTATGCCATCACTGTGACGGCTAACTCCGGAAGCCGTGAGTACGATGCGACACCCTTCACCGTAAGCGGCTTTGCATCCATCACGGGCGACGAAATCACCGGCAATGCAGCGGATATGACCTTCACCCTCAACGGCAAGACCTTCACCATCTCCGGCATTTCTGCCAGCCGCACCGAGACCCATGTGAATCCCGTGAACCAGGCGGGGGTGGATGTGCGTCCCTACACCGGCTATGAGGTTGCTGTGGAAGGTCTGGAAGGAGAGAACGCAACGCTGCTCATCAGTGATGAGAACGGCAACAATGTGACATCCCAGTTCAGCGTAACCCCGGAGAATGGCACCCTGCTTATCACACCCAGAAGAGTGACCCTGATCTCCGGGTCGGCTTCCAAGAAGTACGACAAGTTGCCTCTGACCAACGGGGATGTGACGGTTAAAGCGGGCACCAGCTTTGCCAACGGTGACGGCTTTACGGCCAATGTCACCGGCAGCCAGACCCGGATTGGTTCCAGCGAAAACAAGTTCACCTACCAGCTCACCGGCGGCGCCGATCCTCAGGACTACAGCATCGAGTATGTCTACGGCACCCTGACGGTAACGCCTCCCGACGATTACGAGATCGTGGAGAAGACCCATACCGAAGCCAAATACGGCCTGGGCGATGAGATCACCTTCACCATCACCGTGGAGAACATTTTCGATACGGATGCCACCGTGACCATCACCGAGCAGGAGGGCGTGGAGTTCCTGGATGCCAGCGGCAACAAGATCGGGAATAGCTATCCGGAAACCACCCTCGCAGCCGGCGCTAAGCTCACCATCGAGGCGGTCTACACCGTGCAGGAGAAGGACCTGCTGAACAGCTCCTTCACCAACAACGTGTCCGTGACCATCAAAGCCACCGTGGACGGGACGCCTTATGAGGGCGAGGATGAGACCTCTGACGAGGTGGATGATCTGGATGATCCCAAGCCTGAGCTCACCGTGGAAAAGACCGTAACCTCCAACCCGGAGTATCCCGAACTGGGCTACCACACCGGTGAGGACATCGTCTACCAGATCGTGGTGACGAACACCGGCAACCTGACCATCAGCAACATCCAGGTGTCCGATCTGATCTCCATCGCGGAGAATCCCGTTGACCTGACTCTGGAGGGCTTCAACGGCACCCTGGCTCCCGAAGAATCCGTAACCTTCACCTTCACCCACACGGTTGTGGAAGAGGACCTGGGCAAGACCATCGGCAACAAGGCCACTGCCACCGGTACCAACCCCACCGAGGATGAGGACTACGAAGGCGAGAAGATTCCCACTCCGGAAGCCGAGGATGAAGCAGAGGACGTTAAGACCGAAGCCATCCGTCATGAGCTGTCGATCACCAAGGAGATCACCAACCCGAAGGACATCTACAAGCTCCAGACGCCTATCCAGTACCAGATCGTGATCGCCAACACCGGCAACGTGACCGAGCGGAATGTGACCGTGGAGGATCTGATGATCAATGCGGCCCACACCAGCATCCGGTTCAAGTTCACGGACCTGGCCGGCGGAACCCTGGTGGACGGCAAGGTGGTGTTCGCCTCCCTGGCTCCCGGCGAATCCCGGGTCATCTCCTGCGAGTACAAGATCGGCAGCGGTGACGAGACCAACGTGGTCGGCAACAAGGCTACCGTAACCTCCGACACCGTGGAAACCGTTACCAGCAATACGGTGGAGGCCCAGGTGGAAACCCAGTATGAGCTGTTCATCATCTACGTGGATGAAAACTGGAAGGTGGTTTCTCCCAACTACTGGTCCAAGATGAGTGTGGGCGACCACTACTCCATCACCTCTCCCGTGGTGGATGGCTACACCGCCAACCGGAAGGTAGTCATGTCCGGCGAGGACGGCATGCCTGCCAAGGATGTGTGGGAATACGTCATCTACACCAAGAATCCGGAAGAACCCACCGAGCCCACCATCGAGACCGATCCCACCGATCCCGGCGATACCACTCCCACCGAACCCACCTACGACCTGACCCCGCTGCCCGATGAAAAGACGCCTCTGGCGGATGTGGAACTGGAAGGCGACCATACCTGCTGCCTGATGCACTTCCTGATTATGCTGGTCAGCATGATCCTGCTGGGCTTCTACACCAGCGACCGGAAGAAGCTCCAGAAGAGCATCTTCGAGCTGAAGAGGGCCCTGAAGAACGAAGGCGTAACGGTCGGCTCCGATGACAAGAAAGCGTAAGCGTTTGGCAAGCTAACAGAAATGAGGTATGAGCTATGATTCAACAGTTGTATATGTTCGACCACAATGTGCTGCACATCTGCTTCTGGACATTGCCTGCCATTATCGTCGGAGTGGTGATGATCGTCATGGCAGTGGTTCACAACCGGAATCAGAAAAAGCGTCAGAAGGAGTTTGACGAGGAAATGAACCCCGGCTCCGACGCACCCAAAACCGTACAGGCGTAAAACAGTCGCCCCGTCCCCCGGCTTACGGGGGACGGGAGTAGAAAAGGAAGGCGGAATTCAAAATGGCATTTCTTCTGCAACATACCCGCTTGGGCTTCTGCTGGCTGGATCTGATCGCTCTGGCGGTTCTGCTCGTGGTGATTGGTGTGTTCATCTACCAGCACCGCAAGCTGAAAAAGCAGGAAAAGGAGCTCCAGGAACAGCTCTCCGTCATCTACGCGGACAAGACCGTGGAAGCGGAAAAGAAGTAATCCCAATAACAAACCCCTTCGCCCAAAAGGCGAAGGGGTTTTGCTATGGAAAGGGAGAGGGCAACGATCAATTGGTGTTTGCAGATTCACGAACGCACGTCGTCCTTACTGTAGGGGAGGCATTGATGCCTCCCGTGGCGCGGTACGTTTTCGCCGATACGTTTCAGAATATTGGAACGTTCCACCGCCGGGAGGCATCAATGCCTCCCCTACAGTGTTTTTAGGCGCTTTCAAAACAGCCCTACAAATACCAATTTGCGGGCTTCGACGCAATGCGGATAAGCACAAAAACTGCAATGCACCCGGGAAAACCGTGTGGCGTATCCCGGAAAGCTGAAATCGCCGCCTCTTCGCGCAGGAGAAGGGGCGGCGAAAGGATTATCAGCCTTCCTGGGGAGGATTGGGCTTTTTGCGGCGGTTGTTGGGTTTCCGGCGGCGCTTTTTAGCGGGGTCAGGGGATTCGCCTTCGGGCTTGGGCTGGCCGGGATTTTCCGGTGCGGTTTTGCCGGAATGATTGGGGCTGTCCGCGGCCTTGGGCTTGGGGGTGTCCCCGGCGGGCCTGGATTTGTCGACGGGTTTCTTTCTCCTGCGGGAGCGGCCGGGCTTTTCCACTGGCTTCTCCTGGGGCTTCTCGGGAAGCTCCTCCTTCACCATGGGCTCCTCCACCACGGCCTCCTCGCTGTAGCGGAAACGGATGGGCTCCAGAACCATGGCGTCATCGCGGGCTTCCTGCCGCGGACGCTTTCCGGCCCCGGAGATGGGCGCCAGGTCCGCAGGAATGGGCGGATCGTTTTTCTTGGCCTTGCCGCTGCGCAGCACGGCGATGTCCGTATTGGCGAACTGGGAAATGGTGTCCGGGTTCTCCTCCATGCGGACCTTCACCCGCTGGCGCATCAGGTCCAGCTCCACCACGGTGCCCCGTCCCTCAGGGGTGTCCACGAAGGAATCCATCTTGGGACTGGTGCGGATCAGGTCTTCGTAGGCGTCCTGCTCATATTTCAGGCAGCACATCAGCCGCCCGCAGGTACCGGAAATCTTGGTGGGATTCAGGCTGAGATTCTGGGTCTTGGCCATTTTGATGGACACGGGCTGGAAATCGTTCAGAAAGCTGGCACAGCAGAAGGGCCGGCCGCAGATACCCAGACCACCAACCATCTTGGCCTTGTCCCGGACGCCGATCTGGCGCAGCTCAATGCGGGTGTGGAATACTCCGGCCAGATTCTTAACCAGCTCCCGGAAATCCACCCGCTCATCGGCGGTGAAGTAAAACAGAATCTTGCTGCCGTCAAAGGCACATTCCGCGCTGACCAGCTGCATATCCAGACCGTGTTCGGCAATTTTCTGCATACACACGTCATAGGCCCGCTTCTCCCGGGCCCGGTTGTCGGCCACGATTTTCAGGTCCTGCTGGCTGGCACGGCGGAGAATTTTCCGCAGAGGGGTGACGATCTCCTTCCGGCGGACGGTATGGTTGGCCCCGGCGCAGGTGCCGAACTCCGGCCCCCGGGCAGTGTCCATAATGACGGGGTCTCCGGGGGCGAACTGCATCCCGTTGGGATCAAAATAGTAAACCTTCTGCCCCGGGCGGAACTGAATGTCCACCACCTCCAGGGTTTCGGGCAGGTCGTTTGTGATTTCTTCCATGAAAATGCTCCTTTATGATAACGGATAAAATCCGAGAATGGACGAATGAGGATGGGATCAATTGGTGTTCAGGCTATCGGCAGTATTATGCTGCCCGACAAATTGGTGTTTGTAGGTGTGCACCACAAATTTCCTGTCATTGCGAGCCAGTGCGCACACTGGCGTGGCAATCCCCCGGTCGAAAGGAACCAGGTAACGGCGCGCTGGTTCGCAATGACAGGAAATATGCAGCGCACTCTTTCAAACACCAATTTGTCGGACTGATGAAATGATACTTACCGCAATGCCCAGGCAAGGTAGCCGCAGATGGCGCCGGGGGAGACGTTGCCCTGGGCGTAGGTGACGGCTTTTTGCAGGGTCTGGATGGCCCTGTAGATATCCGGGGCGCTGCGGCGGGCGGCAATCTCCCCGGAGAGGCTGGACAGCTCCCGGCGTCCGGTCAGGGCCTCCTCCAGAATCTCCAGCCAGCCGGAAAGCACGGGAATCAGGGCATCGCGCTTCCACTTCTCCATGGGAACCAGCAGATTTGTCAGACCCAGAGCGTCTCCCGCCGCGTAGGCGTGGACAAAGACAGTGGTTTGGGGAGGAATGCTCTGCCCCTCCTCCAGAAGCTGTTTCGCCTGGCCGAGGAAGCCGCCGCTGCGGACGGCAGCCCGGCGAATATCCTCCCGGGACGCCTGGGGAAAGTCCTGGGAAAGTCTGGTTTCAAGCATTTCCCGGGGCAGGGCGGACAGCTTCAGCTCCCGGCACCGGGAGCGGACCGTGGGCAGCAGTTTTTCGGGACTCGCCGCCAACAGAAGAAACACCGCGTAGGCGGGAGGCTCCTCCAGAATCTTCAGCAGCGCGTTCTGCCCGGGCAGGCCCATGTCCTGGGCCCGGGGGAACAGGTAGATTTTGTGGTCGGCTTCGTTGGGCTGGATGAACACATCCTCCCGGGAGCGCCGGATCACGTCCACGGATACGGTCTTGTGCTCCGGGTCGTCCACGGTGATGAAATCCGGGTGAAGCCCCTCCAGCACCTTCCGGCAGGGGTGGCAAACCCCGCAGGGCTTGTCCCGGCCCTGGCAGAGGATGGCCGCCGCCAGGAGCCTTGCCAGGGTGTGCTTGCCGGACCCCTCCGGCCCGGTGATCAGATAGCAGTGGGAGATATGCCCCGTCTGCAGGCTTCGGGCCAGGTCAATTTTCAGTTGCTCATTGCCCAAAAGCGCGTCAAAGGACATAGAAACCTCCGGTGTTTGAATTAACAATTGACAATTAGGGTATCCCTTCGGGATAAAACTGCGGTTATCAAATGTTCGAAAATTGGTGTTTGACGATTCGTTATCGTAGGGGCGGATATCATCCGCCCGCACCTTTCGTTTACAAAAGCACTGCGTTTTAACGGAAATGCTCAAAAATCTAAAGCGTTCGGGCGGCTGATAGCCGCCCCTACGGTGAAATCTCGCCAAACACCGATTCATCGAGCAGCTTCGTTCAACCGAAAAGCACAATAATTGTCAATTCGGCGAAGCCGCCTTAGCCCCACAGGGCGGAGAGCATGGGGATGACCTGCTTCTTTCGGCTCATGACCCGGGGGAGGAACACGGTGTTGTCCTTGGGGGTGGCGCTGAAGGCCTGGTGTATGGTCTCGTCGTCGCCGATGTAGAGAATCTGGGAGCCCTCCAGCAGCACATCCGTCAGCATGAGAATCACCATGGACAGGTCCTTCTCCTTGGCGAGCTTCCGCATCAGCTCCAGGAACTCCTCCCGGCGCTGGAGCATACTGGGGCTGTCCACGCAGGTGATCTGCGCCACCGCCAGATCGTGGCCGGCGATGTGGAACTCCTTGTAATCCGCGAACAGAAGCTCCCGGGCGGTCTTGTTGCCCACGGAGGCGGAGAAAATCTCCTTGCCCAGCTCGTCCAGGGATACGTTGGCGATCCGGGCCATCCGCTCCGCCGTCCGGATATCCCGGGAGGTGCAGGTGGGGGACTTGAACATGACCGTGTCGGAGATAATGGCCGCGGCCATCATGCCCGCCATCTTTTCAGACGGCATCAGGCCCCGATCCTGGAACATACTGGCGATGATGGTGTTGGTGGAGCCCACAGGCTCATTGCGGACGTAGATAGGGTTGGTGGTCTGGATGTCCGCCAGACGGTGGTGATCGATGATCTCCAGAATTTCCGCCTCCTCCAGCCCGGGCACGGACTGGGCGGCCTCGTTGTGGTCAACCAGAACCACCCGCTTGCGCCGGGGGCGGAGCAGATGGTACCGGGTCAGGACACCGGCCACCTTCTCGTTCTCGTCCAGGATGGGGTAGCAGTGCTCCCGGAATTTCAGCACCTGCTCCCGGACCTCGTCCAAGCGGTCCTCCAGGTGGAAGCACACCAGGTCCTGGGTCCGGCAGATCCGCTCCACCGGGGTGGACTGGAAGATCAGCCTTGCCGCCCGGTAGGCGTCGAAGGGGGTGGAGATGATGCAGGTGGTGGTGGGATAGCTGCGGAACTCGTCATCCAGCTCCGCCTGGCACAGCACCAGGCAGTTCACTTTCATGTCCAGAGCCCGCTTGATCATGTCCGGCTGGTGGCCGCAGAAAACAATACTCTTTTCCCGGTTGAACAGCAGGTTCTCCCGGCTCTGGGGCAGGGCAATGGCGATTTCGCCCTCAATGGTGTCGGTGTTCTCCCCGGCTTCGTTGAGAATTTTGCCCTCCAGCACGGAGAGCACGTTAAACAGCGGCACAGCCTCCAGAACGCCCAGGGTGACCAGGGCCATGTTATAGCTGGCCACGTCCTCCCTCGAGAGCATCCCGTAGAGGGTGCCGTCCTCGTTGGCCACGGGCAGGGCGGAGATATTCTTCTGCTCCTGCAGCACCTTCCAGGCCCGGCCCTCAGTGACCGCGCCGCTGAGGATGGGGGGCGTGTCGAAATCCAGGTCCCGGACCTGGGTGTACATATTGCTGATCCGCTTGGGAGGCTGGAAGCCGAACCGGTCAAGCACGATTTGGGTCTCGTCGGAGACATGGCCCAGGCAGGCCGCCTCGTATTCCCGGTCCCCCAGGGCGTTGCGCAGGGCCGCGTAGGCCATGGCCGCCACGATGGAGTCCGTGTCGGGGTTGCGGTGCCCGGTTACATAGATAGGGTCCATGGGATTTCCCCTTTCTTCTGACAAATGCGCATAGATATAAGCTATTATAGCCGGAAACCTCCCAAATAGCAAGAGCCCGCCGGGAAAAACTCAGCTTCCCGGCGGATTTTGGGTGGGGATGCGCTCCGGTAAATCAGCATTGTAAAACGCCAAAGCGATAAATTGTTGTTTGCAAGGTTGCGCTCAAAAAACGCTGTCATTGCGAGCCAGTGCGCACACTGGCGTGGCAATCCCCCGGTTAGAGGGGAAATGTACCGAATAGTGCCCGGAAGAATGAAAGTCGTTGCTATTTTTGGTGGTAATCGTTTCCTGGTTCCTTTCAACCGGGGGATTGCCACACCAGTCTGCGGACTGGTTCGCAATGACAGCTAATCTGCAACACACACTTTCAAACACCAATTTATCTTTCTCCCCGCAGGTTAAGTCAGCTTATTCAGCAGCTTTACGGCTCCGATGATAACCAGGGTCACCAGGAAGGTGCCGAGATACCCTTCCGCGCAGATGGGCAGCGCGGCGCGCAGCAGTTCCATAGGTTCATTCCTCCTTATGATTGAAAAATCATGACGGGCAGACAAATTGGAGTTTGAGAGGGTGCGTTGCAAATTACCTGTCATTGCGAGCCAGTCCGCAGACTGGCGTGGCAATCCCCCGGTTAGTGGGGAAATGTATCGGCAATTGCCCTACAGAGCAGGAAAACGTTGCGATTTTTGGTGGTAATTGTCGCCTGGTTCCATTCATCCGGGGGATTGCCACACCAGTGTGCGCACTGGCTCGCAATGACAGCGTTTCTTATACAAACACCGATTTGTGGGCTTGCTTCCGCTCTACAGCGCGGACTTAACCAGGGCGAGGATCAGGCCGCCGGCGATGACGGAGGCGATCTGGCCGGACACGTTGACCCCCACCGCGTGCATCAGCAGGAAATTCTGGTTGTCCTCCTGAAGCCCCATTTTGTGCACCACCCGGGCGGACATGGGAAAGGCGGAGATTCCCGCCGCGCCGATCATGGGATTGATTTTCTCCCGAAGGAACAGATTCCATAGCTTTGCCAGCAGCACGCCCCCCACGGTGTCGAACACAAAGGCCACCAGCCCCAGGCCGATGATCATCAGGGTGTCCCATCGCAGAAATTCCTCCCAGCCCATCCGGGAGGCGATGGTCAGCCCCAGCAGAATGGTGATGAGATTGGCCAGCACATCCCGGGCGGTGGCCGTGAGATTATCCAGCACCCCGCACTCCCGCAGCAGGTTCCCGAACATGAGAAAGCCGATCAGTGCCGCGGCCTCCGGGGCCACGATGCCAACGATCACCGTCACCAGAATGGGGAACAGAATCCGGGTAAGCCGGGACAGAGGTTTGCTCCGGCAGGTCATCCGGATGCGCCGCTCCGCCGGGGTGGTCAGGAGCCGGATAATGGGGGGCTGCACCATGGGCACCAGGGCCATGTAGGAATAGGCGGCCACCATAATGGCGCCCAGGTACCGGCTGCCCAGCTGGGTGGCCACAAAAATGCTGGTGGGGCCGTCCGCCGCGCCGATGATGGCGATGGAGGCCGCATCGGGAAGGGGAAAGCCCAGGGCGGAAGCCAACCCCAGGGTGAAGAATATGCCGAACTGGGCCGCGGCCCCAAAGAGCATAAGTTTGGGATTCGTGAGCAATGGCTGAAAGTCGATCATGGCCCCGATGCCGATGAAGAGCAGCAGGGGGAACAGCTCCGCCCCGGCTATCCCCAAGTCAAAGAGGTGCTCCAGAACCAGCCGCACTCCGCCTCCTTCCGCAGCAGGCAGATTTCTGAGAATGGCCCCGAAGCCCATGGGCAGCAGCAGGGACGGCTCCATTTTCCGGGCGATGGCGAGGTAAATCAGCCCCCCGCCCAGCAGCCACATGACCCCCTGGCCGGGGGTGATGCCGGTGATGGATCGCAGTATGATTTCCAAATTGATTTCCTCCCCGTAAGATTCAGGGCCCGGCAGGGGAAATTCCCGGCCAGGCCCCCGTTTATCATAACATGGGCAGGTAAAGAACAAATGGGGTTTGTGTAAAACCTAAGTAAAATTCCCGGACGGAATACCCGCCCGGGAAGGTCAAGAGGATATGGAAGTTTGTATTTGACGAATAAACGCTGTCATTGCGAACCAGTCCGCAGACTGGTGTGGCAATCCCCCGGATAGAGGAGAAATGTGCCGAAAAGCACCCGGAAAAACGGGGATTATCACGATTCTTGGTGGTAATCGTTACCTGGTTCCATGGGGCCGGGGGATTGCCACGACCAGTGTGCGCACTGGTCTCGCAATGACAGCGTTTACCCTACAAACACCTTTTTTTCGCTCCGCGAATGGGTTCAGACTGTAAACTCGCCGTCCAGGAGTTCCTTGCCGCTGTCGCCCAGATACCAGTGGATTCTGCCCGGGGCCAGGGTGGGGCGGAGCCGGTAATCCCACTGGATCAGGCTTTCGTCGGGGATGGAGAGGCGCACTTCCCGGCTTTCCCCGGGGGCAAGGAGGAATTTGTCGAAGGCTGCCAGCTGCCGCCGGCGGGAGGTGGCCACCCCCTGGAGCCGGTGGATATACAGCTGGGGTACGGCCCAGCCGGGACGGTCCGCGGTGTTGGTCACCCGGAGGATAACCTCCCGGCGTTCTTTCTCCGGGGCGGTAATCAGGGAATAGTCAAATCGGGTATAGCTGAGACCCGCGCCGAAGGGATATTTGGGAAGCGCCGCCCCGTCGTAGTAGGCCATGGGCCGGTAGGAATCCTTGGGATTGTAGTATACGGGCAGCCGGGTCGCGTCGTCTGGCAGGGACACGCTGAGCCGTCCGGCGGGCTCGATGTCCCCCAGCAGCAGCCCTGCCAAGGCCTCGCCTCCCGTGGGGCCGGGGTAGAAACTGCACACGATGGCGTCGCTTAAGCCATCGATGGTTCCCATCTCGTAGGGCCGTCCGGCAATCAGCACCGTGACCAGGGGCTTGCCGGTCTTTCGGAGAAGCTCCAGCAGCCGAAGCTGATCCCCCGGGAGGCGCAGGGAGGCGTTGTCCACATTCTCTCCGCAGTCCATGGTGATGTGCTCCTGGCTTTTCAGAGCGCCGTTGGTGTCGAACTGTCCCCGGACGGCGAAGCGGCTGGAGCTGCCGCCCAGGGCGGCCACCACCACATCGCAGTCCCGGGCCAGGTTCACCGCCTCCTTCAGAAGCTCCTCGTCGGAGCCAAACATGGGGCAGCCGGGGTGGCAGGTGACCTTCGTCCCCAGCTTTTCCAGTCCCCGGCGGAGGGTGATGCCCTGCCCCTGGCGCAGCGGCGGGGTGTAGTCCCCCAGCTGGTTATAGATGGCGTCGGCGTTGGGACCGATCAGGGCAATTTTTTGGCCCTTATTCAATGGCAGCACCCCGGCCTCGTTTTTCAGCAGCACCGGGGTCTGCTCCGCCAGGCGCTTGACCTGGGGATAGCTTTCCGGGTTGTAGGATTGCCAGTGGTCGGTTTCCGGAACGAAGGGGTTTTCGAAGAGCCCCCGGCGGAACTTCACGGTGAGAATCCGCTTGCAGGCCCGGTCGATGGCCTCCTCGTTCACAAGCCCCCGCGCCACAGCCTCCTCCAGGCGGCCGAAGGCGGTGTCCCACAGGCCCAAATCCACCCCGGCGTTCAGGGCAGCCGCGCCGGAGGCCACCCGGTCCCCGGTGACCGCGTCCAGCTGGTCGATGGCCACGCCGTCGGACATGACAAAGCCCGTAAAGCCGTACTCTTCCCGGAGAAGGTCAGTCAGCAGGGCGGGGTTTGCGTGGCAGTAGATGCCGTCAATCTCGTTGTAGGCCGCCATGAAGCTGGTGACCCCCGCCTCTACGCAGGCTTTCACCGGGGGCAGGTGGATTTCCCGCAGCTCATGGGGGCCGATCCGGGCCGCGCTGGCGTTGACGCCGCCGGTGGTCTCCCCCTGGCCGCACAGGTGCTTGGCGGTGACATCTACCCCCTGGCTCTGGATGCCGGTGACAACCGCCCGGGCCATCTGAGAGGCGAGGAAAGGGTCCTCCCCGAAGCATTCCTCACTGCGGCCCCACCGGGGGTCCCGCAGCACGTCCAGGGCGGACACCAGGGCCAGGTCAATGCCCATCTCTTTCAGCTGTTTGCCGCAGACCTCCGCCGCCGCTTTCAGAAGTTCCGGCGCGAAGCTGCAGCCCACGGCCAGGTTCACGGGGAGCAGATAGCCGTCCAGGGCCTGGTGACCGTGGGGGCATTCGGAGCTCAGCAGGGCCGGGATACCCAGCCGGGAGTGCTGGAGGACGTATTTCTGCACCAGATTGCTTGCCCGGGGGGACAGCACGCCGGTGAGGCCGGTGTCGAAGTTCTTTCCCGACCAGGGGTCCGCCCGATGAAGGCCGTAGAGGGCTCCCAGCCCGGAGTACCGCTCCACCTCCTGACAGAATTCCTCTGTGAGGGTGACTTCCTCGCCGTGGCGTTCAAAGCAGGAAAAGCCGTAGAGCCGCTGGTTCAGCTGCCCGATTTTTTCCCGCAGCGTCATCCGCCCCAGCAGATCTTCCGCCCGCTCCTCCGGGGACAGGGCGGGATTTTGATATGGATACATAAAAATACCCCCATTTTTGAATTTAGAATTGACAATTGACAATTATTGGGTCGTAACCGGAACGTTCTTGAACTGTAACACCTTGTTGATAACCGTGATTCTGTTGTGTGCTTATCGATTTGACTCAGCTGCCCGGTAAATTGGTGTTTGAAAGTGCGTACTCAAAAAAAGCTGTCATTGCGAACCAGCGCGCACGCTGGTGTGGCAATCCCCCGGTTAGAGGGGAAATGTACCGAAATATGCCTAGAAGAGTGGGAGTCACTGCGATTTTTGGTGGTAATCGTTACCTGGTTCCATTCAACCGGGGGATTGCCACACCAGGCTGCGGCCTGGTTCGCAATGACAGTCCTTTTTTAGTGCGTCAAACACCAATTTACTTATTTGCTGAGCCAAGCCTACAAGCACATTTTTTATTCATCCCGAGGGGATTCCTTAATTGTCAATTGTCAATTGTTAATTGTTAATTATTTCTCAATAGCAAGCCAGCCACCGGGGGGCCGGTGGCTGGGGTTCCTTACTTCAGAAGGATGGTCTTGATTTCGTAGGGCTTGATGGTGAACTTCACCTGGCCGTTCTCCAGGGGCAGCTCCTCCTCCACTTCCTCCAGGAGGTTGGTGGAGTAGGCCTTGGTGTAGGGGCCGGAAGCGGTGAGGGTCACCTTCGTCCGGGCGTTCCGGCACTCGTAGAGCCGCAGCACGGTGCCGTTTCCGTTCTCCGCCTGCTTCACGGTCTCCAGAACCACGTTTTCCTTGTCCACAGAGGCGAAGCTGAACTCCTTGCCCTCGGCGCCCACCACCGCGTAGGCGGGCTGGTTCAGGAAGTAGGCCTCCTTGACAGTGTCCGCCTGCTTCCAGGTACCCTGGTGGGGGTACAGGGCGTAGGTGAAGTGGTGCACCTCCACGTCGGCGTTGGGGTTGGGCTCCACGCCGCACTTGATGAGGGTCAGGCCGATGGTGCCGTCCATGACGCTGTGGCCGTACTTGCAGTCGTTCAGGAGGCTGACACCGTAGCCGCCCTCGGAGAAGTCCATCCACTTCTGGCCGCAGCTCTCAAACCGGGCCTTCTCCCAGCTGGTGTTGGTGTGCACCTTCCGGGTGACGTTGCCGAACTGAACCTCGAAGGTGGCCTCGTCGGAGTGGATGTCCACGGGGAACTCGGCCTTCAGCAGGTGCTGATGCTCCTTCCAGTCCGCAGTGGTCTCGAAATCGATGCGGCGGGTATCGGCGTAGAAGTGAATCTTCTGGGTGATGACGCTCTGGCTGCACTTCCAGGTAAGCTCCAGGGTGGTGCGGACGGGGCCGTCCTCGGTCCAGACCATGGACAGAAGGTCGTTGACCTCCCAGGACTTCTCGGTATAGTACATATCGATGTCCCAGTTGTCATAGTAGACGGGCTTGTCCTCGTAGAGCTTCAGCATATTGCCCTTTTTCCCCGCCTTCAGCAGCTCCCGGTCCTCAGCCTTGTCGAAGATGGAGGTGAAGTGACCGTTTTCATCCAGGGCGATGGAATAGAAGGGGGTCTCCAGGTGGTAGTCGTCCCCACGGGTGAAGGGGGAAGCGGCTTCGGCCTGGCAGGGGGTGAAGGACTTGCAGCCCTTGGAGGGCAGTCCCTTCAGGTAGGCCACCGCGCCGTCGGCGGTCTGCTGGACGGGGTAGACCGCTGTGCCGTCGGTCAGGGCCTTGGCGGAGCAGGCGCCCAGATTCACGGCATCGTTTCTTTCAAAGCCCGTGGTGTTGAACACGGTGACGGCATCGCCCTTGCCCGCCAGCGCGTTCACCCGCGCCGCGATCATAGCGCCGGCCTGCTCTGCCAGAGCATCGTACTCGGCCTTGGTGACGTCGTACACCTCGGCAATGGAGGAGCCGGGAAGGATGTCGTGGAACTGGTTCAGGAGCACGGTGTCCCGCCAGAATTTGGCGATTTCCTCCGCGGGATAGTCGCCGCAGAGCACACCCAGCAGCTCCAGGTCCATCAGGGTCAGCTCGGACTTCCGGTTGCCCCGCTTGTTCCGGGCCATGGAGGTGTAGGTGCCCCGGTGGTACTCGAAGTAGAACTCGCCCTCCCAGGTCTCGAGGCGGGGGTTGTCCTTCACCCGCTGCTCCAGCTCGGTGAAGTAGGTGAGGGCGCCCTCCTGGCGGACCTTGGGGATGCCCTTGATGCCCTTCTCCATGCGCTTGGAGATTTCCAGCATCTGCCGGGTGGGGCCGCCGCCGCCGTCGCCGTAGCCGTAGGAGATCAGGATGTCGTTGTTGATTTCCTTATTCTGGTAGCGCTCCCAGCCGCCCATGATGGCGTCGGGGTGGAGCATTCCGTTGTAGGTGGTGAAGAAGCTCTGCTTGGGGTCCTGGCCCACGCCCAGGGTGGTGATCAGGTGGGTCAGCACCTCGCTGCCGTCGATGCCCCGCCAGATAAAGGTATCGTTGGGAATCTTGTTGATCTGGTTCCAGGCCAGCTTGGTGGTCATGAAGTAGTCCACGCCGGACTTTTTCATGATCTGGGGCAGGGCGCCGGAGTAGCCGAACACGTCGGGCAGCCACAGCACCTTGTTGTCCACGCCGAAATGCTCCTTGAAGAACCGCTTGCCGTAGATAAACTGCCGGGCAAGGGATTCACCGCTGGTCAGGTTGCAGTCGGCCTCCAGCCACATGCCGCCCTCGGGCTCCCAGCGGCCCTCCTTGACCCGCTCCTTGATTTTCTCCATCATCTCGGGATACCGCTGCTCCAGGAAGTAGTACAGCACCGGCTGGCTGGACATGAACTTGTAGCTGGGGTACTCCTCCATGAGCTTGAGAACGGTGGCAAAGGAGCGCACCACCTTCTCCCGGGTCTGGGCCACGGTCCACCACCAGGCCACGTCGATGTGGGTGTGGCCGATGCAGGTGGCGATGACGTCCTCGTAGCCCGCCATCTTCTCGTAGAGCTCCACGCCGATGTAGTCCAGCGCCTTCTTCACGGATTCCTGGAAGGCGTCGGAGTAGGGAACACGCATATCCAGCAGGTTAATGGTGTTGTTCAGCACGGTCTGGAGGTCAAGGCGCACCTTGTCATCCTTGTCCATCCGGGGGAAGGCCCACAGGGGCACCTGGATGTCGTAGTACAGCCGGTCGATGTCCTCGTCCAGCCAGTACAGCTCCGTCAGGAAGTTGAATTCCAGGTGCAATGTGCCGGTGTAGGCCTGGATGTCGAGGGTCAGCTCCTCGCCGCCCTTGGCGTGCTCCACAAGCAGGAACTCCCGGTGGTTCATGTCCGCGCCCTGGCGGACCTCGCCGTTGACGAAGATCAGGAACTGGGGGTTCTTGCCGTCGTCCCACTCCTCGATCTGGGTGCGGATTTTCATCCAGACGTTGTGTCCGGCGAAGCGCTCCGGAATGGTGATCTTCCGACGGAACCAGTAGTGAGCGCCCAGGATGCCCTTGAAGTCCGTGATCTGGCCCTGGAAAGCGCCCTCGAACTTCTCGGTGCCCACATAGTTGGAGTACCAGCGCATGGAGTAGCAGTTAAAGTCCTCCCAGGGCAGCTCGCTGGCATCGGCCTCCTGGGGCCGGAAGTACTGGCCGAACTTGCACTGCCAGTCGGGCAGGTCCATTTTGTCCCGGAACCGCAGCAGCTGCAGCTGGTTTGCGATTACCTGAATTCTCTGGTCGATAAAATACATAGAAACGTTACCTCATATGATGATGAATTGACAATTGACAATGAACAATTGACAATTAGGGTGTCCCTTCGGGATGGATAAATTCTTTCAATGCGTGGGTAGCGGTTTGAACCATGGTGTTTGCCGAAAAACGCTGTCATTGCGAGCCAGTGCGCACACTCCTCCGCGCTAAGAGCCGCCTTCGGCGGTTGCGCTCTGGACGCGCCTGCGGGCGCAGTGGCGTGGCAATCCGATTGCCACACCAGTCTGCGGACTGGTTCGCAATGACAGTTCTATTTTAGTGTGTCAAACTGCCGGGGAGGGCGGATAGGCGGTTTTTGGAAAGGGGCTGATGCCGAAATTGTCAATTGTCAATTCGGCGAAGCCGCATTACAGGGGGTTGGCCTTGATGTAGTCCAGCAGCGTGTCCACGGTGGTGAAGGCGAGGCCCGTCACGGTATCGGCGCAGCCGTAGTAGATGGCGATCCGGCCGGTGGCGGCGTCGGTCAGGCAGGCGCAGGGGAAGGTGACGTTGGGCACGTCGCCGTTCATCTCGTAGTTCTCGTAGGGAGCCAGGATGTAGTCCGCGCCGCGGCAGAGCACCTTCCAGGGCTCGTCCCGGTCCAGCAGCGCCGCGCCCATACGGTAGACGTAGCCCTGGCAGGTGGTGATGACGCCGTGGTAGATCAGCAGCCACCCTTCATCGGTCTCGATGGGGATGGGGCCCGCGCCGATCTTGGTGCATTGCCAGCCGGAATCCTCAAATTTGGCCGGGCCCATGACGTGGCGATGCTGGCCCCAGAACTGGAGGTCGGGGGACTGGGAGATGAAGATATCGCCGAAGGGGGTGTGGCCGGTATCGGAGGGACGGGACAGCATCAGGTACTTGTCGTTCACCTTCCGGGGGAACAGAAGACCGTTGCGGTTGTAGGGAAGGAAGGCGTTCTCCAGCTGGTGGAAGGTCTTGAAGTCCTCGGTCCAGCCGATGCCGATGGTGGGGCCGTGGTAGCCGTTGCACCAGGTGATGTAGTACTTGCCGTCCAGGTAGCACACCCGGGGGTCGTAGCGGTACTCTTTCTTGGTTACGTACTCGTCGCCCTCAAAAACGATGGGGTCGTCGCTGATGTCCCAGTGGATGCCGTCCTTGGAAAAGCCTACGAAGATATCCATCTGGATGGAGCGGCTGTCGCAGCGGAACACGCCGGCAAAGCCGTCGCCGAAGGGCACCACGGCGGAGTTAAACACGCTGTTGGAGCGCTTCGTCGCGTGGCGTCCGATGATGGGGTTTTCCGTGTAGCGCCAGACGGGCATGGTATAGCCCTCTGGACGATCCTGCCAGGGGATGTTTTTCAGTTCATTTCCGATTATTTTGGCCATAAAATGATCTCCTTATGTTGTTGGCGGAAGCCAAAAAATATTTGAAATCATGCGGATTTTACCACAGAATTTTCAATTGTCAATACGGTTGCAGAAGAATATTTTCGGGGCTGGAGATAGGAGGAAAAAGAAGGATCAGCGCCGCCTCAGCGGGAAGATAAATTGTTGTTTACAAGTGCGCGCTAAATAAAACGCTGTCATTGCGAGCCAGTGCGCACACTGGCGTGGCAATCCCCTTATATCTCCGGAATGTACGAAAAACGGACAAACGCCCTAAC
>SFHI01000155.1 GCA_004555705.1 Clostridiales bacterium
ACCAATAGCACAGAGAGGGCATAGCAGGCCAGAGGCGGCCACAGAGGGCGCAGCGGCTTTTTCTCACCCTCCGGATGGTCCAGGATCACGGCCAGATACAGCAGCGTTACCGGAAGGGCAAGCTGAAAGATGTAATAGCCATACCAGCACATCCGGCACAGAAGCCCATCTGCTGTCAGCTGATATTTGAACAGGCGCAGCAGCAGCCATCCCACCATCAGCCAGCCCATGACCCCGACTACTCGGCGGACATCCCGGCGGATCATCCGATGGGATACCGTCCCCTTCCACAGCAGGATGGCGGCGGCAAGGAACAGGGCGGATAAAATATGCTCCCGGAGATCTGCTGTGGTATAGCGCCGGGTGTGGAGAACCTGCCGGCGCAGGTCCCGGCTGCTGTCCCCGGTCAACTCCAGAAACCAGCCGTAGTCCTCCTCGCTCAGGGTACGGGCCGGCCGGTAATCATCGGGAAAATCAGCTGGTCTCTCTCCGTCTACCAGGGGCAGCCCTGCTGACAGAAGGGTTTCATCCAGCCCCGGCTCCAGCGTCAGAGGGACATCGGAGAGCAGCCCCATACGGCAGGACAGCGTGCCCTCCGCCGGCACGATGATCTCATAATTTCCTCCGTTCCGGTTCCACGCGGCGGCCTCCCAGTCCAGACAGATCAGAATGGGGGCGTCCGGCGCCTCCAGCCGGAAGTTTCCGTTCTGACCGAGGTGTTCCAGCAGCTCCAGAGCGTCACGCTTGGAGGGCGCCTCCCGGTCCAGACCGTAGGACAGGGCGCCCAGAGCCAGCATATTGCGGATCACGGAACTGCTGCTGATGCCCACGGGGACCGGACTCTCCCGAAGGCTGTTCCAGCCGGTGACGGCGGCGTCCGTCCGGCTGCGGTCCACCGCCAGAATCACGGTGGCCGTGACATGGGGATACCAATACCGGCCAATGCCCCGCTCCAGCGCCGGGATGGCCTGTACATCAAAGCAGGCCACGGCGCTGCCTCGGCTCACCTCCGCGTAGAGGGTATCCTCTGCCGTCTGAAGGGAATACCCGGGGAGGAAGGGGGCGAGAGCCGCGCTATACGCCTCGGCGCCCTCCGCCGCGGAGATCAGACGGCCCCCTGTGTCCACCGTGCCGCACCCGGCCAGGATCAGGCACAGCAGGAGGAGCGGCAGCCAACGCCCTTTCATGGCGCCACCGGCTCCCCGGACTCCTCCATCCGGCCGGCACACTCCCGGCACAGATCCATCTCATCGCAGATGAGGAAACAGGCGTCGCAGACCAGCCGCCGGCAGATGGGGCATTGGCTGAACCGCTCCCTGGCCTCCTGACCGGCCGCCTGCATGGCCCGCTGCTTCTCCCGCTGATAGATGGCGTCATAGAGTTCCTTCTTCTCCCGGTGTTCCGCCGCCTGCAGCGCTTTGGAAAAGGGGATGCTGCTGCTGTACCAAAATTCTCCGCACACCTCGCAGCGAGATTTGTCATATTCCGCACCTCCTCGTTTCTACTCCTGTTATAACAGGAGTAAGGGGCGGGAGTATATGGTCCGTCGGATACTTTTTCCCACTTTTTCGCAAAGGTATCCATTGGATAATAGAGAAAGCGCACAAAACCAGTCCTCTGGTTTTGTGCGCTTTGCTGTGATGGAGAAACTTGTCTTAGAAAAGCTCCTGAAGCCTTCCGCAGCGGCGGAGCAGATCGATGTAGAGCATCAGCTCATCCCGGGAGGCCACCCCCAGCTTCTCGTAGATGCTCCGGTTGTGCTTACGGACCGTACTCATGCTGATAAAGGCCAGGTCCGGGATCTCCGCGATCTCGTGCCCGTCGATGTAGTAGCGCATGATATTCCGCTCCGCCTCGGTCAGCAGATCCTTCCGCTCCACAAACTGGTCGAACAGTTCCGCAATGTTGGGAGGAAGCTCTCCCTGCTCCAGCCGCTGATTCCGCGCCCGGGCATTGAGGAACTCCGCCAGCTCATCCAGCTCCGAGATGCCCGAGGACAT
>SFHI01000046.1 GCA_004555705.1 Clostridiales bacterium
TCGGCACCTTTCCCCTCTAACCGGGGGATTCCCACGCCAGTGTGCGCACTGGCTCGGAATGACAGCGTGATTTCTGCGTTTCAACTCTTGACTGGCATTAACAATTGACAATTAAGGAATCCCTTCGGGATGAGATCAAAATATTACCAGCCAAAATATGCTGCTATTTTCAATATCGTCCCGTAGGGACACAATAATTGTCAACTGTCAATTGTCAATTTTTACTTCTTCGCTTCCTCCACGGTGAGGTAGACGGTGCCCTGTTTGCCGCTGCGGTAGATGGTGGCCTGGATGCTGTCGCCGATCTGGCAGCCGCTCAGCACGGCGTTGAGGGTGCTCATGTCCTTCACGGCGGTGTCCCCAAGGGTCAGCAGGATGTCCCCGGCAACGATGCCCGCCCGGTCGGCGGGGCCCCGGTCCTCCACCTGGGTGATGAGCAGTCCCGCGGGCAGCCGGTAATAGTGCTGGTAGAAGGAGGACAGGGTCTCCCCGCTCAGCCCCAGGGTGGGTCTGCCGGAGACATAGCCCTGGGCGATCAGCTGGTCCACAATGGTTTTCACCGTGGTGCTGGGAATGGCGAAGCCCAGGCCCTCCACCCCGGCCCGGTCCACGAAGGAGCCGATTTTCAGGGTGTTGATGCCCACCACCTGGCCGTAGCAGTCGATGAGGGGCCCGCCGGAGTTGCCGGAGTTCAGGGCGGCGTTGGTCTGGATCAGGCTCATGGTGCGGCCCTCCACGGTCACATCCCGGTTGATGGCGGAGATGATGCCGTTCGTCATGGTGCCACGGAGCTCGGAGCCCAGGGGGTCGCCGATGGCCACCACGGCGTCGCCCACCCGCAGGTTGTCGGAGTCCCCGAACTGGGCGGGGGTCAGATCCGCCGCGTCAATGGACAGCACGGCCAGGTCCGAAACCGCATCCCTGCCCACAACCCGGGCGGTGAACTCCCGGTCGTCGGAAAGCCGCACGGAGATGGTGCCGGCCCCCTCCACCACATGGGCGTTGGTGACCAGATACCCGTCCCGGGACAATATTACCCCGGTGCCGCTGGCGGAATCCGTGGTAATGGAGATCACCGAGGGGGCGCAGCGGCTATAGATTTCCTGGAGGGACAGGCCTCCCTCCTGGGGAATGTTCTCGATGGCCTGGGGGCTGCGCTGGAGGTCCAGGCGGAATTCCGACCCGGACACGGCGGGAACCGTAGTTTCCGGGACGGCCTCGGGGGCGGACTCCTCCTGGGTGAAGGAAATGGAAAGCTCCGCTTCCTCCTCCCGGGCGGAGAGCTGCCGGAACAGGCGGATGTTCAGCACCCCCAGCACCGTGACGATGCCGGTGAGGAAAATCACCAAAATCAGCAGCACGGCCATGAGCCCGGTACGGCTTTTCGGCGGGTCCGTCCGCCCGGTGCCGTATTCCCAGTTATCCTGGGAAGAATAATGATAATCGTCCATAAAGAACACTCCATTGAGAATGGTTGATGAAGAACGAATTGACAATTCAGGCTGCCAAAAAACCTGTCATTGCGAACCAGCGCGCACGCTGGTGTGGCAATCCCCCTGTTGAATGGGACCGGGTGACGATTACCACCAAAAATCGAAAAATTCCCCCACTCTGTAGGGCAATTGTCGATACATTTTACTTCTAATCGGGGGATTGCCACGCCAGTGTGCGCACTGGCTCGCAATGACAGCAAAAACGTACGAACACCAATTTGTCGGGATAACAGCCTGTTTTTGATATTTGGAAAATGCCCCCAATTGTCAACTGTCAATTGTCAATTGTCAATTGACCAGCGGCATGGTGAAGGTGAACTCGGTTTTGCCGTCGCGGCTTGTCACGCTGATGTTCTCGCCGTGGCTGCACACGATGGTTTTCACGATGTACAGTCCCAGGCCCCAGCCGTCCCGATTCTGGGAGCGGCTCTTGTCCAGCTTGTGGAACCGGTCAAAGAGCAGGCTCAGCTCCTCCGGCGGAATGGTGTCGCCCTGGTTGCTGACGGACACATAGGCCTTGCTGCCGCCCTCCCGGATGCGGATGCCGAGCACGCCCCCCTGGGGGCAGAACTTCACCGCGTTGTCTAAGAGGTTGTACACCACCTGGGTGATGTAGTCCTGGTTGGCCCGGGTGTATACCGGATGCTCCGGCATATCCACCTCCACCTGGAGGCCCTTGTCGTTGATCTTCTTCTCGAAGGTGATGAGCACCTGGCCCACGGTCTCCTCCAGGTCGAAATGGGTTTTCTTCTCCTCGGGGATGCCCCCCTCGCTCTGGAGCTGGGAGATGTCCAGCATACTCCTCACCAGCCGGCTCAACCGCTTGGTCTCGTCGGAGACGATCCGCAGATAATGGTCCCGGCGCTCCGGGGGGATGGTTCCGTCCAGGATCCCGTCCACATAGCCGGAGATGGTGGTCATGGGGGTTTTCAGCTCGTGGGACACGTTGGCCACGAACTCCTGGCGCTGGTACTCACTCTTCTGCAGGGAGCAGGCCATGTTGTTGAAGGCCACGGCCAGCTCCTCCATTTCCTCGCTGGAGGAGTCCTCCACCTTTACCCGGGCGTCCAGATCGCCGTGGCCAAAGGCGTTGGCTGCCCGGGCCATGTCCCGCAGAGGGCGGCTCTCCCGCCGGGCAAACACGGTGACAGCCAGCACGGAGATCAGCACCACGAACACCGCCGTGGTCAGGAAGATGTTGGAAATCCGGCCGAGAATTTCCGTAGTGGCCTGGGTGGGGGTGGACACGATGACGATGCCGCTGACCAAGGCGCCGGATTCGGAATTGATGGGCACGCTGACCACATACCGCCGGTCGGAATACAGCCCCCGAATCACCCCCGTGGCCACGTCGGAGCCGGTGGTGAGCACCTTCTGGAGGTACTCCTGGTTGAGCCTCAGGCCCTGGTGCTCGCAGCCGGAAAGGGCGTCGGAGCAAAGCACCACCTGGCCGGTGCTGTCGCAGATGACGATGTCCGCGTCGCTCACCTGACTGGCCACGTCCAGATTCAGCAGGAATTCCCGGCTGGAAAGGCTCCCCTCGATGGAGTAGGCGGCGGCCAGATTGGAGATGGCCTCCGCGTCATTGCGCAGTCCGGCAATGGTGGTCTCCGTCAGGTATTCCTTCACCAGCAGCTGGAAGGAGGCTCCCAGCACCGTCAGCGCCAGCAGCAGGATCATCGCCACCGTAGAGAAACTGCGGCTGAAGGAGCTTTTCATAGACCAAACCACCCCAATCCAATAGAATGTGAATTGACAATTGACAAGGAACAAATGACAATTAAGGTGTCCCTCCGGGATGAAAATTGCCTATCGGGTTGCCTCAGCAGTCCGACGAATTGGTGTTTGTTCAAGTAACGCTGTCATTGCGAGCCAGTGCGCACACTGGTGTGGCAATCCCCCGGCTGAATGGAACCAGGTGACGATTACCACCAAAAAAACGCAACAACTCCCACTCCTCGTGGTGCTTTTCGGTACATTTTCCCTCTAACCGGGGGATTGCCACGACCAGTGTGCGCACTGGTCTCGCAATGACAGCATTTACTCGCCAAACACCAATTTGCCGTATATTACAGGAGAGAATAATTGTCAACTGTCAATTGTCAATTGTCAATTCGAAAAATCAAACGACCTCGAACTTATACCCCACGCCCCAGACGGTTTTCAGGCCCCAGCTGTCGCTGACGCCCTCCAGCTTCTCCCGCAGGCGCTTGACGTGGACGTCCACGGTCCGGGAATCGCCGAAGTAGTCGAAGCCCCAGACCTCGTCCAGGAGTTGGTTGCGGGTGTAGACCCGGTTGGGGGAGGAGGCCAGGTAGTACAGAAGCTCCATCTCCTTGGGGGGCGTATCCACCTTCTTGCCGTCCACCAGCAGCTCGAAGGCGTCCATGTCGATGACCAGCTTGTCGAACACCAGCCGCCGTGCCTTCTTCTCGGCGGAAACCCCGGAGCTGCGGCGGAGCACCGCCTCGATCCGGGCCAGCACCTCCTTCATCTCGAAGGGCTTGGTGATATAGTCGTCCGCGCCGGTTTTCAGGCCCGTGACCTTGTCGTCGGTCTCCCCTTTGGCGGTGAGCATGATGATGGGGGTCTGGGCCTCGGAGCGGATGGTCTTGCACACGGTCCAGCCGTCCATGACGGGCATCATCACGTCCAGCAGCACCAGGTCCGGCTTGATGGCCCGGAATTTGGCAAGGCCCTGGCCCCCGTCGTAGGCGGTGGTCACAGCGTAGCCCTCCTTCTCCAGATACATCTGCAGAAGCTCAGAAATATTGCGGTCGTCCTCCACGATCAGAACAGAAACAGCCATACAAGATCCTCCTTACAATGGTTCCTCTTTCCCCCTATTATAGCGCGAAAGGCAGTTTCTGGGTGAACATTTTGTAAAGAGTTGTCACGCAAAATGTGAACGGCAGGTTGTGCTTGCAATCGGAAGGAGAATGGAGTATCATGGGGGAGAACGAATTGACAATTGCGACTGCCGGATTTCCCCGGCAGTTCGACAAATTGGTATTTGTCGAATATATGCTGTCATTGCGAGCCAGTTCGCAAACTGGCGTGGCAATCCCCCGGATGAATGGAACCAGGTAACGATTACCGCCAAGAACCGTAACAATCCCCGCTTTTCCGGGTGCTTTTCGGTACATTTCCCCTCTAACCGGGGGATTGCCACGCCAGTGTGCGCACTGGCTCGCAATGACAGCGTTAATTTTACAAACACCAATTTGTCGTGCTCATTCACCAGGAAAGGATCAACATACCATGATTGAAATTTTAAAAGCCATTCTCTTCGGCATTGTGGAGGGCGTGACGGAGTGGCTGCCCATCTCCTCCACGGGGCACCTGATTCTGCTGAACGAATTCATCACCCTGAACGTGTCCGAGGAATTCTCCCAGATGTTTGATGTGGTCATCCAGCTGGGGGCCATCCTCGCGGTGATCGT
Organism: Clostridiales bacterium; assembly: GCA_004555705.1. Taxonomy (GTDB): domain Bacteria; phylum Bacillota; class Clostridia; order Oscillospirales; family Oscillospiraceae; genus Faecousia. The sequence continues at coordinate 4,937 of SFHI01000046.1, forward strand.
GCTGTTCTTCCGGAAGCTCAACCCCTTCGACCCGGGCAAGAAGCCCCGGGAGCGCAAGCGCACCTGGCGGCTGTGGTTTACGGTCATCGTGTCCATCATCCCCTCGGGGCTGGTGGGGGTGCTGTTTGACGACTGGATGGAGGCCCACCTGCACACCGGTGTCGTGGTGGCGCTGATGCTCATCGTCTACGGCGTGGCCTTTATTCTGGTGGAGCGGTACAACGCCCGGCGGGAGCCGCAGATTACCAGCGTCTACGACATCGACCTGAAAACCGCCCTGCTCATCGGCGCCTTCCAGTGCCTGAGCCTGATCCCCGGCACCTCCCGGTCCGGCAGCACCATCCTGGGCGCCATCCTGCTGGGGGTCAGCCGCAGCGCCGGCGCGGAGTTTTCGTTCTTCATGGCCATTCCCACCATGGTGGGGGCCAGCGCCATCAAGGGTCTGAAATTTGTGCTCTCCGGCGTGGCCATCACCGGCACCGAGGTGGGGGTTCTGGTCGTCGGGTGCCTGGTCAGCTTCCTGGTGAGCCTGCTGGTCATCCGTGGCCTGATGGAGTACGTCCGCCGTCACTCCTTCGCGGCCTTCGGCGTGTACCGGATCGTGCTGGGCATCGTTGTGCTGATTTACTTCCTGGTGGTGTAATATGTATCTTTCCATCGGCAATGACATGGCCGTGAGGGACTCCTCCATCATCGGCATTTTTGATCTGGACAACACCTCCACCTCCCGCCGGACCCGGGAATTTCTGGACCGGGCGGAGCGGGAGGGCCGGGTGGTGCCCTGCGACGAGCTGCCCAAATCCTTCGTCCTGACGAGGGAATACGGCTTCGACCGGGTCCACCTCACCGCCCTGGGAAGCGCCACCCTGGAGCGCCGCCTGGAAAAATAGAAAAACCGCGCTGCCATCCCCCGGGACGGCAGCGCGGCTTTTATAAGCGGATCGACAAATTGGTGTTTGACGCTTTGCCTCAAAGTTTCCTGTCATTGCGAGCCAGTGCGCTTAAGTGGCGTGGCAATCCCCCGGTTAGAGGGAAAATGTGTCGAAAAGTGCCCGGAAGAGTGGGAGTTGCTGCGATTTTTAGTGGTAATCGTTACCTGGTTCCTTTCAACCGGGGGATTGCCACACCAGTCTGCGGACTGGTTCGCAATGACAGGTAATTTGTAACGCGCATCTTCAAACACCAATTTGCCGTCTCCTGGGGGCTTTTCAGTGCTTGTTCAGCTTGCACAGGCGGTTGCGTTCGGCGAGGACGGAGGAGGCTTTGCGGCAGAGCTGCCTGACCGCTGCGCTGTCGCCGTCGATGACGGCGGACTGGAGCTCGTCCACGGCGGCGCTGAGGTCCCGCTCGATTTCCGCCAGGGCATCACTGCTGACGGGGTCGGAGTAGCGCAGCTCCTCGGCGAATTTCTTCACCGCGGAGGCCGCGTCGGGGTCGTCGCACTGGGGAGCCATCTGGTTCAGCTTGGACTGGAGGGCGCGCATCAGGGCCACGTTTTTCTGGAGCTTCCCGTCCTGGCTATGGATTTCCTCCACCACGGCGTCCGCGCTGATGAGCCCGATAACCGCCGCGCCAAGCAGGATGGCGTACACCAGCACCGCCGCCCATACCGGAATCCAAAGCCCCAGCGCCATAAAGGTAAGCCCCGCAAGCAGCTGCGCTGCGCCATACATCACGCCGATTTTCGCAATGGGGAAGCCGTAGAATTTGCTTTTCGCCTCCGGATTTTGGATAAAGGCGATGTAGATCGATGCCGCCACGACCCCGAAGGCGATCAGGGTGAACAGGAAGCTCACCCAGAACACCGCCGTTTTTACAAAGGGGATCAGAAACGCGATCAGGATGTAGAGGATCAGCAGGATCCCAAGAGCCGCAATCCCGCGAATGGTATCTTTTTTCATTCAGTTCCGTCCTTTCCGTTTGTTCTCGATATGCGCCAGCCACGCTTTCCTGCGCACGTTGGGTTTCTATTGTTCTGTTACCGTTCTTTCAAGTTCATACCATGAGCCACACCATGCAATATACAGTTTTTCAGGAGAAAGCTTTATTGTAAATCTGTGGGCAGATGATGCTGACCCCACTGGATTCGCTGTAAATCGGTATACCTCACTATCGGCAGCAGATAGTGGGCAGTTGGGAATAGTTCCAACGTAATTTGTGTAATCAATACTGAGAAAGTATTCTCCGTAACTCAAGTAGATATCTATATTAGCTTCATAAATACCGTATGCCGATTTTTGATAAAATGTACCCTCACATGCAAGTAAATACTCCAGATTGGCTTTCAATGTCTGAAACTCCGAGTAAATACTGTCATATTTATTGATCATATCGTAAGCATTCTGCGCTGTAATGAATTCTTTCTCAGAAATCATGCGTATAAGAATCTGACCATGATCACGAATGGAATCCCATGCATTCGCAGCCTGTTGCTTGGAATCCTGATAATCGCCCAGGTCAAGAAATGAGAAATACGCGCTTTCATAATCTTCCTTATCATAGTATGTTTTTGCAATAGAATATGCCTCAGCTAAATTAACATCCGCGATTCGCATAGTTGCATTCTTATAATCTCCCAAGGCTGCAAAGGCGGCTCTGGCACCATCAAAATCCCCTGCTTCCATAAGTTCCTCTGCTTGGGCATAAGCAGCAGCATTCGCAGCTTCGATAGCATCAGCAATAGCCTTTTTTGCTTCCTCAATATGACCGGCCGCATCTTTATAATCACCCAAATCTTCAAAGGCAGAAATGGCCTCGTCGTATTTCCCTTCAGCCAGCAGCGCCTCCGCCGCCTTGTACCGATTTCCGGGAATGATGACCTGGGTCACTACCACTGCGGTGGTGATCACGACGAGAACTACAGCGGCGGCGAGGATGGCCAGCGTTTTATTTTTCTTCTGCCGCGCCTTTCTTTCCTGCTCCGCAAGCTCCCGCTGCCGTTTCCGCTCCGCGTCGATCTTCGCCTGCTCCTCATCAGAGCGCTTGCGGCACTGCTCTGCCAGGGCTGGGCTGTCCCGGAAGTCTCCCAGGCCGTCAAAGCGGGATGCCAGTTCCTGAAGGGCGTGGGGATTGGTTTCGGTTTTTGCCTCCCCAAGCCAGCTTTCGTAGTCGGCTTCCCGGCGGGTGAGGCCGTCCTGATACTTCTTTTCCGCCTGGGCATCCGCCTGAGTGATGTGGGCGGCGTAGGCGTTCTTCCGCTGGGCAATGGCCGCGGCCTCCGCGTTTTCCGCGTTCTTCACCCGCTCTGCAAGCTGGGCGAACAGGCGCTGTTTCTCTTCCTGCAAGGTCTGCGCCACGGCTCCTGACGCGAATTTCTCCGCCCGGGAGAGCCATCTGTGATTTTCCCACCAGCTTTCCTCATCGCTGTACTGCCGTTTCCGGTGGGAAACGCCGGAGGGATAGCTCAGGTCAAAGTTATACAGCGCCCGGATGCCGTCCGGCTCCACATAGCCGGGGATGCTGTACTTCTGCGCGGCCTCCTCAATATGCGTGGTATCCCGCTCCAGGGACAGCTTTCCTGTGCGGTTCTCCTGGGTCGCCTCTTTCCGCTTGCGGATGAGGGCATCCAGCGTCCGGCACTTTTCCTGGGCCAGGGTCTTGCCGATGTAGGCCTGGGCGTTCTTGGAATCGTTGTTCAGCACATCCTCGAAGAAGCTGTCCGCCTTGGCCCAGTCGCCGTCCTCCAGGGCCATGTTGCCCCGGTCCAGGAGGGAAGCGATTTTGTTATTGCCGCCGGCATTGCCCACAAGGATTTTTTCCTGAATTACGGTTTCCTTCTTCAGGGGGATGTACTTGCCCATATTGAAGAGAATGTCCTGAATCGCGCCCATTTTGCCCAGGTCCGCCCCCTGGAGGTGGCTGAACTCCCGGGGCATATCCTCCGGGTCAAGGTCTCTGTAGCAGGGGATCAGGTGCTTGCTCTTGTCGGCCTCGCAGATTTTCAGGTACCGGCTCCACTCGTTTTTCACCCACACGGCGTTGTAATACTCGTAGCAGGTGCCCACCGCCAGCATGACCTTGGCGGAGTTCAGCGCCGCGAAGATGTAGGGCTCGTAGGCCTGCCCCAGCTTGTCCCGCAGGGTGATCCGGGAGAAGAACACCCGGTAGCCCTTCTCCGTCAGCGCGGTGTACAGGTCCTGGGCCAGAACGGAGTCCAATGTGCGGTCGCCCTTCTCGTCGGTTTCCTTGTAGCAGAGGAAGATGTCGTAGGGCTTTTCGGTGGAGGACACCTCCAGAATGCCCTTGCGGATACGCTCAAATTCCTTGGCTTCCTCCCGGTAGACCTTCTGGGCCACAAGGTCCGCGTTCTCCACGGCCTGGTCAAAGTTTTCATCCTCCAGAACGCTGTCGAAGCTGGAGCGGTGGCAGGTGGGGATTTTCTTCCCGGTGGCGGGGTCGTCCACATACTCGATGCCGTACTTGCACAGCACCAGGCCCCAGTAGGCCTCCGCCTCCTCCGGGAAGTCGGCCACGATTGCTTCATAGATCCCCGCCGCCTTGTCAAACTCACAGGCCGCCCGCAAACGGTTGGCCCGGGCAAACAGGGTCAGCTTCTTTTCACTGTCCGCGGAAGGAACCGTCTGCCGGCTGCCGCAGTATTCGCACTCCGCAACCGACTGGCCCTCGATGAGAGTCAAGTCGCCGCCGCACATTTTACATTTGATAACTGCCATAAGTACAATTCTCCTCTATCTCTTTTTCAGAACAATCCGGACACAAGCAGCGCAATCAGGGGTACCGCAATCAGAATCAGACGCACCGTCAGGGCTTTTTTCTCCCCGTGATAGGTAAGTACCCCTGTCAGCAGCGCTGCCGCGCCGCAAATCGCCGTCAGAATCATTAAGGACGCGCCGGCGCGGAAACCCGCAAATCCCATATAGCACAGGATGGCGCCGTTCCACAGATACAGAACCAGATACAGCCAATGGGCCGCTCTGCTGCGGAGGCCGTAGGTGCAGGAAAGGCCCAGACCAATTCCCAGAAGGCCATAGTGCAGCATCAGAAGCATCAATCTGGGAGTTCCGGACCAGGTGAGGATTCTGCCCTGAGCGTCATAGGCGATGGTGTCAAAATGCGTTTCCAGTGTCAGCATACTGCTCCCGAAAGCCAGTAGCGCGCCAAAAACGATGGACAGCAGCAGCGCCCGTGTTCGCTTCTGGCTCTGTTTCATGGTATCCACCATGGCCTTTTCTTCCCTGGTCATGCCGCCTGCGGCTGCTTTTCGGTCCTTTCCGGTCAGCTTCTCCACACCCCGGACAAGGTCCTGCATGGCGCCCAGCTTGCCCATATCCTGCGCCTGGAAGCGGGAGAAATCGTCCGGCAGGGTGTAGGGAGAAATGTCTTTGTACACCGGGATCAGGGTCTTGGAGGGGGCGCTCTTCATAAAGTCCAGGTACCGCTTCCACTCGTTCTTGACCCAAACGGCGCTGCAGTGGTCACAGTCCGTGGTGACCATCAGCATCACCTTCGCGCTGTTCAGCGCGGCGAAGATGCAGGGCTCGTAGTCTGCGCCCAGCTTGTCCTCCAGCGTAATCCGGGAGAAGAACACCCGCAGTCCCCTGGCAGTCAGGGCGTCGTAGATGTCCTGGGCCAGAACGCTGTCGGCAGTGCGATTGCCATCGTCGTCCGTCTCCTTGTAGCAGATGAACACATCGTAGGGTTCTTCCCTGGCGGAGGCATTGAGCACCCGCTTCTGGAGGGCGCTGAGAACCTCGGCCTCCTCCTCGTATACGATACGGCTCTCCGCGTCCGCGTACCGGCAGGCTGCCTTGAAATTGTCGTTGGCCGTGACAGAACGGGTCAGGGTACGGTGACAGGTGGGGATTTTCTTCCCGGTTTTGGGATCGTCCACATACTCCACGCCGTATTCGGAAAGGAGCATACCCCAGTAGGCTTCCGCCTCGTCCGGCTGGTCGGTTACGATGCTTTCGTAGGCGTTGAACGCCTTGTCAAATTCACATTCCAGGCGGTACTGGTTGGCGCGGTTATAAAGCCGTGCCTTTTTATCGTCGTCGATGGTGGGGACAGTCTGCTGGGAGCCGCAATACGCGCAAACCGCCAGATTGCTGCCCGGCGTAAGCACCAAATCCCCGCCGCACATTTTGCATTTGATAACTGCCATAATATCCTCTTTTCATTGATGTATTCGGAAGCTTGACCGGATAACCTCCGGGGAGGGGGAAATTGCTGTTTGAAGTACTGGCGCGGCAGCGCTCAATCGCTTCCCCCGGGGGGAAGCTGTCAGGCGTAGCCTGACTGATGAGGAACGGCGAAATCTGTTTTCTTCCCATGCAGTGCGAAAAAAACGTACTATGTTCCCACCTATTCCGTACTTTCTGGGTGCATTTGGAAACGTAGCTGCCGCCATTCCTCATCCACCGCTTCGCGGTCCCCCTATTGAATTATGGTATGATTGCCACTGGCAATCATTATAATTCTGATTCGCTGCGCGACGCGCCGCCCCCGGACTTTCATACAACAACTTATCTTCCCCCGGAGGGAACCGGAGGGGACGGAGGGGCTTATCCCTCCCGCTTATGTCCGCACTCGGGGCAGAATTTGGCGGTGATGCCCTGATTGCCGCACTCCGGGCAGTCCCAAGTGGCTTTCGGTTCCGGCTTTTTCGCGCCGCATTCCGGGCAGAATTTGCTCAGGATGTTTTTCGTGCCGCATTCCGGGCAGTCCCAGCCCTTGGGCTCCTCCGGCTGCCTGCAGCCGCACTCGGGGCAGAATTTGCTGGTGATGTTTTTGGTGCCGCACTGGGGGCAGTCCCAGCCGGTTTTGGGCTCGGGCTTTTTCGCGCCGCACTCCGGGCAGAACCTGCTTTGAATGTTCTTTGCACCGCAGGCACAGTCCCAGCCGCCGGATGCCGCGGCAGGCTCCCGGGCGGGCGCGGCGGGAGATGCCGCCTGAGAGAAGGACTGCATCATATTGCCGATCTGGGGCGCTACCGCACCGGCAGCGGCCATCCCCACACCAAGGCCCAGCATATCCCCCAGAATACCGCTTCCACCGCCGCCGGTGGTGATGGCAGGGCCCATTTCGCCGATGCTCGCGGCGTAGGCCTTCTGCACTTCCGTCTGCAGCACATCTCTCTGGGTGTAGCCCTTGGCCTTCATAATCTCCGCCTCGGTGAGCCCCGCCATCCGCTGGGCCTGGGCCTCCGCCTGGGCGGCAATGACCTTGCGCTCCGCCTCCCGCTTGGCAATTTCCGTTTCCGTCATCTGCCGCTGCAGCTCCGCCTCCCGGCGGGCGGCTTCAATGGCGGCCTTGCTCTGCTCCTCGGCGGTGCGGTACATGGTCTCACTCTGGGCCTTCGCCGTCTTGACCGTTGCCTCGGCCTGAATCACTCTGGTTTGCAGGGTGATGGTATGTAAATCCCGAATCCGCCTGAAGTTGGGGTCCTCCTCGGGCAGCACCACGCGGTTGACATAAAACTGCGGGATGGTGATGCCGTACTCCTCAAAGCCCGGCAGCAGCGCCTGCCGCAGGCGTTCGGAGATCACGTCCAGCTTTTCGTCAATCTCCAGAAGATCGATGGCCTCGTTCTTGATGACGGAGGACAGATTCGTCTTGACTGCGTTGGCAATCAGGGGCCGGAACATGGCCTGCAAAGAGGCGGCGGCATGCTCCCCCCAGGAGATGCCCTTGCCGGTGCCCACCAGTTTCACCAGCAGCTTCCGGGAATTTTCCACCTGCAGGTTCATTTCACCGGAGGCGCCCAGCTCCAGCGGCACGCCGGTGAGGGGGTCGATGAAGCGCACCTTTTCCGGGGTGCCCCATTTCAGCGCCATCTGGACGGTTTTGTTGATGTAGTAGACTTCACTGTGGAAGGTGCCCTCGGTGTCCGTGGGCAGCTTGTAGAGCTTTTCCAGGATGGGAAGCTGCTGGGTCTCCAGGGTGTAGCGGCCCGGGCCGAACAGGTCCAGGGCCTGGCCGTCCCGGAAGAAGATGGCCTCCTGGCTCTCGTGGACGATGAGCTGGGAGCCTAAGTTAAAGTCCTCGATGGGGTGCTTCCACACCAGGGCATCGCCCTCGCCCTCATATTTGATGATGCTGGCCAGGCCGTCCCGCCTGATCCGCTCGGAGATCAGCCGCTCCTGGACATCATTCACATGGTCGCAGACGGGACAGGTGTAGGTTTCCGCGTTTTTGGTGGTGGTCAGCCGGATGCCGCACTGGGAGCAGGAGAACTCCACCAGCTTGGTGTCGCTCTGGCTGGGCAGAATCTTCTCCCGGCACACCGGGCAGCGGATTTTCTTCCCGTCCGCGGCATCGTACACGAAGGTGTTGCCGCAGTGGGGGCAGACCCGGCTGGACAGGCGGTCGGTGCGGACGTGGATGGTGTAGCCGCAGTCGCAGTCGATTTTCCTGCGGGCAAAGAAGCCAGTCTTGGCTTCCACATATTTCCCACAGTTGGGACATTCCATTACAAATTTAGACATAACGCATTTCCTCCATCATGTTTCTATATCCGGCACACCTTTATGGCAAAGTATCGGTGTTAATGCAAATAACAGGGCGTACGCCAGCACGATTCCAGGCGATGAGGAATTCCTCTCCTACACCCTCGTAGAAGGAAGAAGGAGAGTCATCTACGATACATACGGCGCATAGCGTTCCCAACGGTATATTTGTATTGGTAACACCATGTTGTTTGTGGTAACCAACTATGTCGCGAAGCCACCATTCACCAGAACCGGACACGGGATAAGATGTAATATACTTTTCATAATCAAAGTATTGCTGAACTGTCAGTAGAGAAACTCTCTCACCATTAACATTTGCAAATATATTGCCATATCTTTGCAAATCCTTTTCATAAAAGGAAGTATTCAAATACTGGTACATATCGCTGCTTTTCCAGGCAATATCTCCCTGCTGCGGCTCGTAATCTTCCTTAAAAGTCACAATATCCACGACATCCTTGGCCAGGAGCGTAATATCCTGCTCGTTCCAGTCAAGGACGATCCATTCCATGGATGCAAATGTCAGGATATCTCCCGGATTGGCAGAGTGCACTGCTGTAGAAAACATTTCCAGTTCATTGCGCAGCTCATTCTGAGCTCTTTCCTCTTCAATCAGGGCAATTTCTCTTTCACATTGAGCAATAAGCGAATCTGAATCTCTGTAACTGTCCAATGCGGTAAACGCGTTTTTGGCTTCGTCATATTTTCCGGCATCCATCAGACCGACGGCTTCTTGATAGGCAATCTCTTTGAGCGCTTCATTGCAGGCAGCTATTCGCTCATTACTGTCCTTGTAGCCATATATAGCCTCAAAGCACACAATAGCCTCTTCATACTTTTCACTCTCCATCAAGGCAACTGCCGTTTGATATTGCATTGCCGGAATTACGACTTTGATCACCACAAGCAAAGCAATAATCACAATTGCCACTGCGGCTGCGGCAATGATAGTAATGGTCTTATTCTTTTTCTGCTGCGCCTTTTTCTTCTGCTCCGCAAGCAGGCGCTGGCGTTCGGCTTCCGCGTCCAGCTTGGCCTGCTCCTCATCCGCACGCTTGCGGCAGAGCGCAGCATACTGCTTGCTGTCGTCAGAATCAGCAAGCCCGTTCAGGCGTTCCCCGATATCACGCAGCTGCTCAACATCGGAGGATGTTTTTGCGATGGCAACCCACTTCTGATAGTCCGCTTCCCGGCGGGCACAGCCATCGTTGTACAGCCCCTCTGCTGCCTCATCTGCCTGCCGGAGAAAGGCTTCGTACTTTCTCTGCACATTCTTCTTTGCAGCGGCCTCCGATGCTTCCGCTTGCTTCACCCGGTCAGACAGGGCAGCAAACAACGCCTTTTTCTCACGGGTCAGATTCTCTGCCACGGCACCCACAGCGAACTTTTCCGCCCGGGACAACTGCTTGTGATTGGCCCAGTAAATTTCTTCGTTTTTGTACTGCTGGCGGCGTTCTGCCACATCGGAATGATAGGACAAGTCATAAGCATACAGATTCCGAATTTTGCTCTGCTCCACATAGCCGGGCAGGGAGTACTCCTGCACCGCCCCATCCACATGGGCATTGTTCGGCTCCAGGCTCAGCTTCTGCCCTCGGACATTCTGGGAAGCGTCCTTTCGTTTTCTGGCAAAAGCGTCAATGGTGCGGCATTTTTCCATAGCCAACGTCTTGCCCAAATAGGCCTGGGCGTTCTTGGAATCGTTGTTCAGCACATCCTCGAAGAAGCTGTCCGCCTTGGCCCAGTCCCCATCCTCCAGGGCCATATTGCCCCGGTCTAAGAGGGACGCGATCTTGTTGTCGCCGCTGCCGCCTACCACAACACGCTCCTGCACCACGGTCACCGGTGCTGCCTTGGGCAAAATCTTCTCAATACCCCGGAGAAGATCCTGCATAGCGCCTACCTTGCCCATATCCTGCGCCTGGAGCCTGGCAAACTCCTTGGGCATATCGTAAGCGTCGATGCCCTTGTAGCAGGGAATCAGGTGCTTGCTCTTGTCGGAAGCCATCAGTTTTAAGTAACGGCTCCACTCGTTCTTGACCCAGACGGCATTGAAATACTCATAGTCCGTGCCAAAGGCCAGCATGATCTTCGCGCTGTTCAGGGCGGCGAAGATGTAGGGCTCGTACTCCTGCCCCAGCTTATCTTCCAATGTAATCCGGGAGAAGAACACCCGGTAGCCCTTGGCGGTCAGGGCATCATACACATCCTGAGCAATGACGCTGTCGATGGTGCGTTCCCCGTTTTCGTCGGTTTCCTTGTAGCAGATGAAAATGTCGTAGGGCTGCTCCCTGCCGGAGACATCGATGATGCCCTTGCGAATCTCCTCGATCTGCTTGGCCTCCTCCCGGTAGACCTTCCGGGCCAGGGAATCCGCATTCTCACAGGCCTGCTCAAAATCGCTGTCGTCCAGAATGCTGTCGAAGCTGCTGCGGTGGCAGGTGGGGATTTTCTTCCCGGTGGCGGGGTCGTCCACATACTCGATGCCGTACTTGCACAGCACCAGGCCCCAGTAGGCCTCCGCCTCCTCGGGGAAGTCGGCAACGATGGCCTCATAGACCCCCGCCGCCTTGTCAAACTCGCACCCCGCGCGCAGCCGGTTTGCCCGGGCGAACAGGGTCAACTTCTTTTCGCTGTCCGCACTGGGCACCGTCTGCCGGCTGCCGCAGTATTCACATTCCGCCACGGACTCCCCGGGGATGAGATTCAGGTCGCCGCCGCACATTTTACATTTGATAACTGCCATCTTACGTTTCCTCTCTCTCTTTCATGACGATTTCCATATGGTTCAGCGCAAACTCCAGGCTCATGGTCAGAATCTCGTTGCGGTTGCGGCCTGTGACAGCCGCCACCGCGTCAATGTCCTTCAGCAGCTCCTTGGCCAGACGCATGGAGACGATGGTGGTTTCGCCGCTGTATTTCTTCGGCGTAATGCGCAGTGTAGGTTCCGACATAATGCCACCTCCTGATAGAATTTATTGTAATACACTTGTATTCCTTTTGCAAGCCCAAAGGGACATTTTGGGACACTTTCCGGAAGCGGAAAAAAGGCTTCCCGGGTCAACGCAGAGGCTTAAAAATGACGCCCGGCCGGAAACACCGGTTGACCGCTGCCGGCGGGGCTGCCTTAACTTCGGCGTTGAAAAACGGGGCGGGATGTGGTAGGATGCTGGTAAACCCCAGCGGTTTTATTTTGCCGGGTTTCCCGGCTGGAAAAGGAGTTTTTCTTATGGCGGCAGACTGGCTCAAGGACGCGATATTCTATGAAATCTATCCCCAATCCTTCTACGACACCAACGGCGACGGCATCGGCGACATTCCCGGCATCACGGCGAAGCTGGACTACATCAAAAGCCTGGGGTGCAACGCCCTGTGGATCAATCCCTGGTACGACTCCCCCTTCAAGGACGCGGGCTACGATGTCCGGGATTACAAGGCCATCGCCCCCCGGTACGGCACCCTGGAGGACGCCAGGGAGCTGTTCCGGAGGGCCCATGAAAAGGGCATCCACGTCCTTCTGGACCTGGTGGCGGGCCACACCAGCGAGGAGCACCGGTGGTTTTTGGAAAGCGGCCGGGAGGAGCGGAACGAATTCTCCGACCGGTACATCTGGACCGACAGCGCCTTTTCTCCCGCGGACGGGCTGCGCTTCGTGGGCGGGGAAAAGCCCCGGGACGCCACCTACGTCATCAATTTCTTCATGTGCCAGCCGGCCCTGAACTACGGCTTCCGGCAGGTCACCCAGCCCTGGCAGCAGAACGTCAACGACCCCGGCCCCCTGGCCACCCGGGAGGCCATGAAGGATGTCATGCGGTTCTGGCTGGATTTGGGCTGCGACGGCTTCCGGGTGGACATGGCCGACAGCCTGGTGAAAAAAGACACCCCCGACAAGGATTCCACCCAGGAGGTCTGGCGGGATTTGAACGGCATGGTGCATTCCCAGTACCCCCAGGCCGCCATGGTCTCCGAGTGGAACCAGCCCACCATGTCCCTGAATTGCGGCTTTGACATGGACTTCTACCTGGACTGGTTCGGCAACGGCTACAGCTCGCTTCTGCGCCACTACCGGATGGATAAGCAGGCGAACATCCTCTCCGACGACAGCTATTTCAAGGCGGATTCGAAGCAGGATGTGTCCGCGTTTTTGCAGGACTACCTGCCCAAGTACCTGGCCTCCCGGGACAAGGGCCTATGGTGCTTCATCACCTGCAACCACGACACCAAGCGCCTGACCTATAACCTGACCGACCGGGAGCGGCGGCTGGCCTGCTGCTTCCTGCTGACCATGCCCGGTGCGCCCTACATCTACTACGGCGACGAGATCGGCCTGCGCTATCAGATCATCCCCACCAAAGAGGGCGGCTACCACCGCACCGGCTCCCGGACCCCCATGCAGTGGAGCGAAGGCAGGAACCTGGGCTTCTCCGAAGGAAAGCCGGAGGACCTGTACCTGCCGGTGGACCCGGCGGAGGACGCCCCCACCGTGGCGGCCCAGGAAAATGACCCGGACTCCATGCTGAATCACATCCGCTCCCTGACGGCCCTCCGCCACAGCCGGGAGGAGCTGCAAAGCCTCAGCCCCTTCACGGTGTACAGCGCCGAGGAGGGCAGCCGCCTGTTCGCCTACAAGCGGGGGAGCCTGCTGCTGGCGGTGAACCCCGGCCGCTCCGGCGCGGAGCTGAAGCTGGACTGCGCCTACAGGGCAGTTTACACCCTGGGCTGCGCGGAAGTGAACGCAGACACCCTGAAGCTGGCCCCCCAGTCCTTCGCCGTCCTGGAGCCGCTGGAATAACCCCCGCCCCCCGCGGTTTCGCGGGGGGCTTTCCGTATGGGAGGGGAGGCGCGGTGGACCACGGAAAAAAGACAGCCGGGTCTGTCCGACAGCCTGACAAATTGTTGTTTGAATTTTTCAAACACTTCACGTTGCTACCGTAGGGGCGGCTATTAGCCGCCCGAAAACGTTCAAGTTTCTGAGCGTTTCCGATAAAACGCAGCACTTTCGTTGACGGAACCTGGCGGGCGGCTAATAGCCGCCCCTACGGTGACATCTCGTCAAACACAAATTTGTCAGTGTGCTTACGAAAGCCGATAACCTAAACGCCAGGGCACCTCTAAAAACTACCCTTTTGGTTTTTGGACGGATCTTTTGCCGGAGCATGCGTTTTGAAAAGTCCGCAATACACAAAGTATTCCGGACTTT
>SFHI01000156.1 GCA_004555705.1 Clostridiales bacterium
CGGCACATTTCCTCTCTATCCGGGGGATTGCCACACCAGTCTGCGGACTGGTTCGCAATGACAGGTAATTTGTAACGCATCCTTTCAAACAACAATTTACCGTCTTATGAACTTCCCCCAGGAGGCCCTTTATGACGAGATACAAATGTCTGGTTCTGGACCACGATGATACCGTGGTTCAGAGCGAACAAACCACAGGCTATCCCTGCCTGCTCATTACCCTGGAGCGCTTCCGTCCCGGAGCCACCATTACCCTGGCCGAATACGCCCGGGACTGCCACGAGCTGGGCTTTGCGGAAATGTGCCGCAGGCGCTGGCATTTTACCCCGCAGGAGCTGGAGGAGGAGTTCCGGGATTGGATGGACTACGTGAAAACCCACATTCCTCCGGTCTTTCCCGGCATTCCGGAGCTGATCCGCCGGCAGCGTCAGGAGGGCGGCCTCGTGTGCGTGGTGTCCCATTCCAGCGTGGTGAACATCACCCGGGACTATTGTCTCCACATCGGTCTCCAGCCCGATGCCGTTTATGGCTGGGATTATCCCGAGGAGCTGCGCAAGCCCAACCCCTTCCCATTGCGGGATATCATGGATAAATATCGCCTCTCCCCGGAGGAACTGCTGGTGGTGGACGATATGAAGCTGGGCTGCGCCATGGCAGCCCCCCTGGGAATCAAAATCGCCTTTGCCGCCTGGGGCCGGAAGGATTTCCCCGACCTCTCCCGGGAAATGCGGTCGCTGTGCGACTTTTCCTTCGACACCCCCGAGGAGCTTGGCGCGTTCCTGTTTTCCGATGAACCGCCAACGGAATGATAAATTGTTGTTTGAAAGGGTGTGCTCAAAAAACGCTGTCATTGCGAGCCAGTGCGCACACTGGCGTGGCAATCCCCCGGTTGAATGGAACCAGGTAGCCACACCACTTAAGCGGACTGGTTCGCAATGACAGGTAATTTGTAACGCGCACTTTCAAACAACAATTTGCCGCTCCGTTGCCTGTATATTCCTCTTGACAATCATGGTATAATGTTTTTACAGAATCGTCCCGGGAGGTGAGCAGTCTGGAAACGCAATCCGTAAAAGTCATGGCCCGGAACCGGGAGGCCTATCACGAGTATTTCGTGGAGGAGGAGCTGGAGGCGGGCATTGAGCTGGTGGGCACCGAGGTCAAGTCCATCCGGGCGGGCACCCTGAACCTGAAGGACGCCTGGTGCGGCATCAAGGACGGGGAAATGCTCCTGAACCAGATGCACATCTCCCCCTACGACCACGGCAACCGGTTCAACGTGGACCCCCGCCGCCCCCGCAGGCTCCTGGTGCACAAACGGGAGATCATGCGGCTCTACGGCAAGGTCAAGCAGGACGGCTACGCCCTGATTCCTCTGTCCGTCTACTTCAAGGGCAGCCGGGTGAAGGTGAACGTAGGATTGTGCAAGGGCAAGAAGCTCTACGACAAACGACAAGCCGCGGCGGAGCGCGATGCCAAGCGCCAGATCGACCGGGCTATGAAGGAGAGATATTAACATGAATCCCACTTTTAAGATCACTATGGAGTCAGGCGGCGTTATCGAAGGTGAACTGTACCCCGATAAGGCCCCCCAGAGCGTTTACAACTTCATCGACCTCTGTAACCACAACTACTATGACGGCCTGATCTTCCACCGGGTCATCCCCGGCTTTATGATCCAGGGCGGCTGCCCCGAGGGCACCGGCATGGGCGGCCCCGGCTACTGCATCAAGGGCGAATTCTTCTTCAACGGCGTGAAGAACGACCTGCGGCATAAGCGGGGCGTCCTCAGCATGGCCCGTTCCTCCTCCCCCAACTCCGCAGGGAGCCAGTTCTTCATCATGCACGCCGACGCCAAGCACTTGGACGGCCAGTACGCCGCCTTCGGCAAGGTAACCTCCGGCATGGACGTGGTGGATGCCATCGCCGCCACCCGCACCGGCCCCCAGGACCGCCCCCTCACCGAGCAGAAGATCGCCTCCATCACCGTGGATACCCACGACGAAGTGTTCCCCGAGCCCAAGAAGCTCCCGGACCCCTACGGCAGATTCTGACTTGAAAACATCTTGGGAGTGCAGCGCACTCCCAAGATACCACACTTTTTCACTTTTCCTTCTTACTTCAAATCCGGGGCCGTACTGGTTTCGACGGGGGTAGTGAGGCTGGAATAGCGGGCCGTGGCGCCTGGCCACGATAAAACGGGCAACTTTTTAAATTTAACTGACAACGTGTCATTTTCAGTGGAGCACGTGCGTATGGTAAGCTTTGCCCATACCACGCATCATGAAGCTACCAATTCCCGTAGGGTGTTTGTTCCCGCCGGGAAAAGGGAATGTAAATAACAAACTGCGCCCGGAGAAGTTCCTTCCAAGTTGCTTTCGGACAGGGGTTCGATTCCCCTCGGCTCCACCAAAATAAAATGCCGCAGAATGTTTGTTCTGTGGCATTTTATTTTTAAGTTTCAACAATTTTTCGATATTATATCTATTTTTTTCAAACATTTTATGTGTAAATTTTTTCGTAGTAACATTACATTATTATCAAGCAAAAAACAGTTTTTACAACGCATTTTGGCAATGAAATGGCAACGAAAAATAAGCTTGATGGCCAGTCATCTACCAAAAAAGGAGGGCATCCTGTGCCCTCCTTTCAGATTATCACTTAGTCAGCTGCTTCGCAACCTGATCCAGTCCAGTCGCCGCCAGACCGGACGCACCGCCTACAGCAGCGGCGGTCATCGGGTCAGACGCCGGGAAATCCGGTACGCCCAGATACAGGGCCGCGATACCGAGCAGGACACCAGCAGCGCCGCAGATCACGGGAATCCACTTGTTGTCCAGTTTCGTTGCCCGGATGCCCATGCCAATGATGTACACGATGACCGTAATGGCCACCACGTTCGCAATTCCAAAGTCCATAATAAATCCTCCTTAATTTGGTTTGTGATATTCCTCCAGATCATCGATCCGGTGGTTGATTACCTTGATCTGCTCCTCCACAACGGGCATCCTCCTGGCGAAACCATTGTGCTCCCGAACCTCCCTGGTCAGCTCGTCCAACTTTGTTTCCGTGACGGCCTGACTTTTCCCGTTGGCAATCAGCACCCCAAGCAGGGTGATTCCACCCGTAATGAGGGCGGTAATAACGCTCTCCATTGGCTTTTCCTCCTCTGTTTTATGTTACGTCCATGTGGACGTAGCTTCCGTCGATGGCGTAGGCGTAATGCACCGGCAGCGTTTTCACGAAAGCCAGCACCTCCCCGGCGCTTTTCCCAGCAATCCGGAAATCCAGGGCC
>SFHI01000157.1 GCA_004555705.1 Clostridiales bacterium
GCCCCCTGTTCATAGGCGGCAAGGCCCTGCTCATACTGCTCCCGGCCGCTTTTCAGCGCCGCGGAGGCCGTGCCCAGGGCGCTGCGCCCCAGCACCAGCCCGGCTCTTGTGGCGGTGTGGGTGGCCAGCTCCGTGCGGAAATCGGACATATCCTGGTTGTACTGGTCCCTGGTTTCCGACAGGCTCAGGTCCGTGCTTTCAAAGTCCCCTTTGCCCTCCTCCAGCTGGCGCAGGAGCAGGGCGGCGTTATCCGTCTTTTCGGACAGCAGGTCGATCTGTCTCAAATTTTCATTGTTATCCTTTGCCGCTTTTCCCACGCATATGGCTCCCGAGAGAAGTGTGAGCACACTGACAACGGCAAGGGCCACGGCCAGGACGCTGACCAGGGCTGGGTGCTTCAAGGTCCATTCCTCCAACATCATTCATGCTTTAAATTATATAGCCTAATTATGAATAATCCAAGTACGAAAAGCAGTTTTTTCTTTTCTTTACGCGGAATTTATTGTATAGTATCCGAAGAAAGGCGGGATTAACCATGATTCTCAGCTTTGCGCCCATGGAGGGCGTGACCGGCGTCTCCTACCGCAGAATACACAGGGAAATGTTTCCCGGCGCGGACAAATATTACGCGCCCTTTATCGCCCCGGACAGTCAGGGCAATTTCCGGCTCAAACACCTGCGGGACGTGCTGCCGGACAACAACCGGGGCATCGCCCTTGTTCCCCAGATTTTAGCCAACAGCCTGAACGCGGGCTGCCCCTCGGGCACGGTGGTATCCAAGCACAAGGGGGCCGGGATGCTGTCGGATCTGAACACGCTGGACGCCTTTCTGGACAGGGTGTTTTCCGCTGCCCCGGTAAGCGTCTCGGTCAAGACCCGGATGGGCATGAACAGCACCCATGAGTTTCCCGCCATTCTGGAGGTTTACAAGCGCTATCCCCTCGCACCCATGAGTTTCCCGCCATTCTGGAGGTTTACAAGCGCTATCCCCTCAGTGAGCTGATTGTCCACGCCCGGGACCGGGCGGGCCTGTATAAAAGTAAGCCTGACCGGGAGGCCTTCGCCCGGGCCTTTGAAGGCTGCCCCTTCCCCGTCTGCTATAACGGCAACATCTTTAACGCTGCGCATATGGCTTCTCTGACAGCGGAGATTCCGGGGATTTCCCGGATAATGCTGGGCCGGGGCGCGGCGGCCAATCCCGCTCTGTTCCGGGTATTGAAGGGCGGCCCTCCCCTTTCGCGCTTTGAGCTTCGGGACTTTCACGACCGGCTGCTGGACGACGCCCTCTCCTCCGGGCTCAGTCCTCACTATGCCATGGCCAGGATGAAGGAGCTGTGGTATTACATGATCTGGATGTTCCCCGGCAGTGAAAAAGAATTTAAGGCCCTGAACAAATCCCGCAGTCTGGACGATTTCCGGTCCGCCGTCTCCTGCCTCTTCAGTTCCTGCGCCTTTGACCCGGACACCGGGTTCAACGGGTAAGTCGTATAATATTATGTAAACCGATAGCCGCAATAATGAACCCCCGGGCAGATTCTCCTGCCCGGGGGTTCATCCGTTCCGGCATTATATCTCGTACTTTTTGCTGTACTCCTCGTAATACTCATCAAAGCGGTGGGAGTGCAGCTCTTTCAGATTGATCACATAGCTGTGGGTGTCGTAGGTGTCGGCCCGCAGCTCGATCATGGCGATGGCGATATTGGAGCAGTGGTCCGCCACGCGCTCCAGATTGGTCACCAGGTCGTTGAACACAAAGCCCTGGGACAGAGAACAGATGCCGTTTTGCAGCCGGTCCACATGGCGCAGCTTCATCTCATCGCAGAGGATGTCGATCCGCTCCTCAAAGGGCTCCACCCGAAATGCGTCTTCCACATTGTCGCTCTTGAAACATTCAAAGCACAGCGTGACCATGTCGCTGACGGCGGTGGAGAGTACGGACAACTCCCGGCGGGCCTCTTCGGAGAAATTCAGCTTCTTTTCCGCAATCTCCCGGGCGGCTTCGGCAATGTTCATGGCGTGGTCGCTGATACGTTCAAAATCGCTGAGGGTGTGCAGATACTTGGACAGGTTCTCGTTCTGCACCGTGTCCAGCTCATTGGCGTTGATGCCCATGAGATAGGTGCCGATCTTATCCTCATATTCATCCACCTTATTTTCGCCGCTCTCCACCCGGCGGAAGCCCTCCTCGCTGTAATGGGCCAGCAGATTCAGCGCGGAGAAGAAGTTTGTTCTGGAGGCGTCGGCCATGTCGTTCACGGTCAGG
>SFHI01000158.1 GCA_004555705.1 Clostridiales bacterium
CTTCTCGGTCTCCTTGGAGAAGACGTGGGCAACGTTGCCGTTGAAGCTGAAGCTGACGGTGTCGCCGATGCTGTAGCTGCCCTTCATGTCGATGGTGGGGACGATGATGATCACGTCCCGGCCCTCGGCGGAAACGTGCAGGTGGATGGAAGAACCCATCATCTCAGACACGTCCACCTTGGCGGGCACGCCGCCCTCTACCAGGTTGGTGTGCTCAGGACGGACACCCAGGGTAACATCCTGCGGCTCCACATTTTTGGCGGCCAGACGCTCCTGCTTGTCCTCACTCAGCTCCACCTTCACATTGGCCAGCTGGACGAAGTACTTGCCGTTCTCCTTCAGCAGCTTTGCGTCGAAGAAGTTCATCTGGGGGGTGCCGATGAAGCCGGCGACAAACAGGTTCCGGGGATTGTTGAACACTTCCTGGGGGGTGCCGATCTGCTGGATGTAGCCGTCCCGCATGATGACGATACGGTCGCCCAGGGTCATGGCCTCGGTCTGGTCATGGGTGACGTAGATAAAGGTTGTATTGATACGTTCGCGCAGCTTGATGATCTCGGCGCGCATCTGGTTACGGAGCTTGGCGTCCAGGTTGGACAGCGGCTCGTCCATCAGGAAGACGGCAGGGTCACGGACGATGGCGCGGCCGATAGCCACACGCTGGCGCTGACCACCGGACAAAGCCTTGGGCTTGCGGTCCAGATACTGGGTGATGTCCAGAATCTCGGCCGCCTCGCGGACCTTCTGGTCGATAACTTCCTTCTTTTCCTTGCGCAGCTTCAGGGAGAAGGCCATGTTTTCATACACGGTCATATGGGGGTACAGGGCGTAGTTCTGGAAAACCATGGCGATGTCTCTGTCCTTGGGGGCGACATCGTTCATGAGCTTGCCGTCAATGTACAGCTCACCCTCAGAGATCTCTTCCAGACCGGCCACCATACGCAGGGTGGTGGACTTGCCGCAGCCGGAGGGGCCGACCAGAACGATGAATTCCTTATCGGCGATATCCAGGTTGAACTCCTGAACCGCCACAACGCCCTGCTCGGTGATCTGAAGGTTGACCTTTTTCTCTTCCGGCTCGTCCTTACCCTTTTTCTTTTTCTTCTTGCCTTCGCCGCTGACGAACGGGTAGATCTTCTTTACGTTTTTCAGTGTAACAGTTGCCTCCACACTGCCGCACCCTGAGCCACAGGGATGTTTTGTTTCCTCCTTATTAAAGCTATGCCCGGCTTGGTAATGGAGAGCCGGACACGCAGTCAGATTGGAGCACACAGGTGCTCTTTTACATTTTAATGGAAGCGTCTTAGTATTGCAAGCCAAAGTTCCGACACTAAATTTATGCACAATTCACAACAAAACCCTATAAAAATCCCCCGGCCGGAGGCCGGGGGAGAGGAAAATCATTCCAACGCAGTTTTAAGAAAGCGTTTCGTCCTGGACGGCAGCGTCCACATTCTCGTCACCGGCCACCTTCCGCTCGAACTTGTCCATGAAGAAGGGGGAGAAGATGCCGACGATGCTGAGGATGATCAGCACCCAGCTTACCGGGGACTGGAACAGGCAGCCGATGTCGCCGCCGCTGACACGCAGAGCGCCCCGCAGGCCCTTCTCACTGATGGGCCCAAGGATCAGAGCCAGCACCACGGCGGCGGTGTTCAGATCGAACTTCCGCATCAGGTAGCCCAAGACGCCGAAGATGATCATGACCACCACGTCGCTCATGTTGCGGTGGATGGCGTAGGAACCGATGACGCACAGCACCGTGACGCAGGGGATCAGGATGGCGTCAGACAGGCGGGAGATCTGGGCAAAGCCACGGCAGCCCAGGGTGCCGATGGCCAGCATGAAGAACTGCACCAGCACGAAGCCGGCGAAGAAGGTGTAGGTCATGGCGGCGTGCTTGGTGAACAGCTCCGGTCCCGGGGCCAGGCCCTGGATGATCAGGCCGCCCATCAGCACCGCGGTGACGGACTCGCCGGGGATGCCCAGGGTCAGCATGGGGATCAGGGAGCCGCCGGTGACGGCGTTGTTGGCCGCCTCGGACCCGGCCACGCCCTCAATGGCGCCGTGGCCGAACTCCTCCTTGGTCTTGGAGAACTGCTTGGCGCTGTTATAGCCCAGGAAGCAGGCGAT
>SFHI01000047.1 GCA_004555705.1 Clostridiales bacterium
GCAGAAGTGGGGCCCCCATATGTGGGACGAGGACTACCGGGACAACAACCGGATCAACTGCTACGACGTGGGCACCTCCCCCTGCAAGACCGCCTGCCCCGCCCACATCGCCGTCCAGGGCTACCTGAAAATGGCCGCCCAGGGCCGATATCAGGAGGCTCTCGCCCTCATCAAGCAGGATAACCCCCTGCCCGCCATCTGCGGCCGGATCTGCAACCGCCGCTGCGAGGATGCCTGCACCCGGGGCAGCATCGACCGGGCCATTGCCATCGACGAGGTGAAGAAATTCATCGCCCAGCAGGATCTGAACGCCGAGACCCGCTACATCCCCAAGAAGGTGGTTCCCTCCCTGGACGGCGCCTTCCACGAGAAGATCGCCGTCATCGGTGCCGGCCCTGCGGGCCTCAGCTGTGCGTATTACCTTGCCCAGAAGGGCTACAGCCCCACCATTTTTGAGAAGAACCCCCAGCCCGGCGGCATGCTCCGCTACGGCATCCCCTCCTTCAAGCTGGAGAAGGATGTCATTGACGCGGAAATTGAAGTCATCAAGGCCATGGGCGTGGAAATCCGCTGCGGCGTGGAGGTTGGTAAGGACGTAAGCCTGCAGCAGCTGAGAGAGCAGGGCTACAAGGCCTTCTACATCGCCATCGGCTGCCAGGGCGGCCGGAAGGCGGGCGTTCCCGGCGAGGATGCCGAGGGCGTCATGACCGCCGTGGACTTCCTTCGCACCGTGGGTCTGGACGAAAGCTACCCGGTCTCCGGCAAGGCCGTGGTGGTGGGCGGCGGCAACGTGGCCGTGGACGTGGCCCGGTCTGCCGTCCGCTGCGGCGCGGAAAGCGTATCCATGTTCTGCCTGGAGCCCCGGGACAAGATGCCCGCCTCCGAGGAGGAGCTGGCCGAGGCCGCCGAGGACGGCGTGACCCTGGACTGCGGCTGGGGTCCCAAGGAGATTCTCACCGAAAACGGCAAGGTTACGGGGATTGTGTTCAAGCGCTGTGTGTCCGTCTGGGACGAAAACGGCCGCTTCAGCCCCAGCTACGACGAAAACGACTGCAAAACCGTCCCCTGTGACCGGGTGTTCCTGTCCATCGGCCAGAGCATCCAGTGGGGCAACCTCCTGGAAGGCTCCCATGTGGAGCTGGGCCGCGGAAACGGTGCGGTGGCCGACAAGCTGACCTACCAGACCGCCGAGCCCGACATCTTCGTGGGCGGCGACGTGTACACCGGCCCCAAGTTCGCCATCGACGCCATCGCGGCAGGCCGGGAGGGCGCCATCTCCATCCACCGGTTTGTCCAGCCCCACTCCAGCCTGACCATCGGCCGCAACCGCCGGGACTTTGTCGCCCTGGACAAGGAAAACATCAAGGTAGAGCACTACGACAATTCCTCACGGCAGATTCCCGGAGTGGATGCCTCCCTGGCCGGCAAGCGCTCCTTCCGGGACGCCAAGCTGCCCTTTACCGAGGAGCAGGTGAAAATCGAAACCGCCCGGTGCCTGGGCTGCGGTGCCTCCGTGGTGGACCCCAACAAGTGCATCGGCTGCGGCGTGTGCACCACCAAGTGTGAATTCGGCGCCATCAAGCTCCACCGGGAGCACCCGGAGTGCAGCACCATGGTTCCCAGCGAGGAGAAGCTGAAGTACATCCTCCTGAACGGCGCCAAGCAAGCCATCAAAATCAAATTCTCCGGCAAGAAGGAGAAGTAAATGCACGAGCTGGGCATCGTCTACCACATCATCGACACCCTGGAGCAGGTGGCGAAGGAAAACAATCTCACAAGCATTGCTTCCGTCACCATGGAGGTGGGCGAGGTTTCGGCAGTGATCCCCGATTATCTCACGGACTGCTGGGCCTGGGCTGCCGAAAAAAACGAGCTGCTGCGCGGCTGCCGGATGGATGTGGAAGCCCTTCCCGCCGTGACCCACTGCGACGGCTGCGGGGAGGACTATCCCACCGTGGCCCATGGCCGGATCTGCCCCCGCTGCGGCAGCGAGCGCACCTGGCTTGTAAAAGGGAACGAAATCAATATCAAAGAAATCAGCGTATCGGAATAACGCATGGATCGGCAAATTGTTGTTTATTGGATTGTATTGGAAATGTTGGAAACACACTGTAGGGGAGCCATTCATGGCTCCCGGCGGTGAAATGTTCTGATTTTCTCAACATTTCGGCGAAAACGTACTGCTCTACGGGAGCCATGAATGGCTCCCCTACAGTAAGGACGAAGTGCGCTTGAAAACTGTAAACAACAATTTATCTCATCACCACGAAAACCATTTTACGGAAATATCATTGAAAGAGGAGGAGTAAACCATGTTATTTCAGATCTACGGCGACCGTGCCGGTTTCCAGCTTCTGGGCTGGCTGCTGGTGTTTTTGGGGCTGATTCTCACCAATGAGATCGCCCGGCGTTCCAAAAAGGGGGGCATTTTCTTCTTCCTGGTGCTTCCCGGGGCCCTGACCGTCTATTTCATCTCCATCTATGTGGCCGCGGCCATGGGGGCACAGTGGGCGCTGAACAACCCCACCTATGTCTACATGAACAGCTGGTTCCACTACGCCAAGCTCTACGCCGCCACGGCGGGCTGTATCGGCTTCATGATGCTCAAGTACAAGTGGAGCATCGGCAAAACCGAATGGTTCAAGGTGTTCCCCTTCGCCATCGTGGCCATCAACATTCTCATTGCCGTGGCCAGCGACTTTGAGTCCGCCATCAAGGGCGCGGCGGCGATGAAGGAATTCGGCGACCGCTGGTGGCTGTCCAGCGAGAACGTGTGGCTCTACGGCGGCTGGTGGAACTGGCTCAACGGCATCGCGGGCATCATCAACATCTTCTGCATGACCGGCTGGTGGGGCATCTACTCCTCCAAGAAGCGCGACGACATGCTCTGGCCCGACATGATCTGGCTGTACATCCTGGCCTATGACGTGTGGAACTTCCAGTACACCTACCTGAACCTGCCCACCCATTCCTGGTACTGCGGCCTGGCGCTGCTGCTGGCTCCCACCGTGGCGGCGGCCCTGTGGAACAAGGGCGGCTGGATTCAGAACCGGGCCAATACCCTGGCCACCTGGTGTATGTTCGCCCAGGTATTCCCCCTGTTCCAGGATAAGAGCGTCTTTACCACCATCCCCGTGCTGTACGCCGACCGCTTCATGGACGCGGCGGTGCGGCCCACCCAGGCGAATCCCGTACCCCAGGGCGTGATCTCCATCGTATCCCTGGCCGTCAACGTGCTGGTGCTGGCAATCATCATCAAGCGCTCCATCCAGCAGAAGAAGAACCCCTACAAAAACGAAATCTTCACCGATACCAAGGACTTCCGGCTGGCCATGGCCAGAGTGGGGCAATAATTCTAAAGGGGCTTGGCCGCGCTTGCTGCCAAGCCCCTTGATTATTTCACTTTGAAATGGTAAATTGTTGTTTGCAGATCAGTTTTGGAAATGTCGGAATAACACTGTAGGGGAGCCATTCATGGCTCCCGGCGGTGAAATGTTCCGATTATTTGAGCATTTCGGCGAAAACGTACTGCGTCACGGGAGCCATGAATGGCTCCCCTACAGTAAGGACGAAGTGCGTTTGAAATCTTCAAACAACAATTTATCTCTTCATTTACGGAGGAACCCATGAAAATAGCTGCCGTAACCGAATCCATTGACCGGCGGGCTGACTGGCTCTTTTCCCTGTCGGATGCCATTTTCGACCGGCCGGAGACTGCCTTCCGGGAGTATTTCGCGGCGGGGCTGCTCTGCGACGCTCTGCGCCGAGAGGGCTTCAGGGTGACGGAGGCGATAGGGGGCCTTCCCACCGCCTTCTGTGGACGCTTCGGGGAAGGGAAACCGGTCATCGGTATTCTGGGGGAGTACGACGCGCTCCCAGGCATGAGCCAGCGGGCGGGGATTGCCCATCCGGAGCCTGTGGAAGCCGGCGCGGCGGGCCACGGCTGCGGCCATAATCTGCTGGGGGTGGGCTCCCTGGCAGCGGTGATTGCCGTGAAGGACTACCTGGAAGCAAATCACCTTCCCGGCACCGTTATCTACTTCGGCTGTCCCGGAGAGGAGGGCGGCGCAGGGAAGGGCTTTCTCGCCCGGGCCGGGGTGTTTGACGGAGTGGACTGCGTGCTGGCCTGGCACCCTGCCTCCCTGAACACTGCCCCGCCCCGTACTTCCCTTGCCAACCAGCAGATGCTCTACGAATTCCGGGGCATCAGCGCCCATGCCGCCGCCCATCCCGAGCGGGGCCGCAGCGCTCTGGACGCTCTGACCCTGATGAACACCGGCATCCAGTTCCTGCGGGAGCACATCCCCGCCACCGCAAAAATTCACTACGCGGTGCTGGACGCCGGGGGCACCTCCCCCAACGTGGTGCAGTCCAGCGCTTCCGCCATGTATCTGATCCGGGAAACCTCCCAGGACACCCTGGAGCCCCTGGTTCAGCGGGTCAACCAGGTGGCCCGGGGGGCCGCTATGATGACGGAAACCGATGTAACCATCACCTTTGTCAAAAGCTGCGCCAACCTGATCCCCAACCGGGTTCTTTCCGACGTTCTTTCCCGGAACCTGGCACAAATGCCGCTGCCGGAATACACCGCCGAGGAACTGGCCTCGGCCCAAGCCATGAAGGAAACCATCCCCACCGTGAGTCCCCTCTTCTCCATGGCGAAAAGATTGGGTGGGGAGTACGCCCGCTTTGCCGATGAACATGTGGACGAACCCATCCACAACATTCTCATCCCGGAGCTGCCCATTCCCATGGTGCCCTCCACCTCCACGGATGTGGGGGATGTGAGCTGGCTGGCCCCCACCGCCGAGGTGCAGGTGTGCACTGCCTGCTCCAATACCGTGGGCCACACCTGGCAGCGCACCGCCCAGGGTAAGAGTGCCCCGGCACACAAGGGGATGCTCCAGGCAGGTAAGGTGCTGGCGGGAGCCGCCATTGATCTGCTGACCGACCCCCAGCTTGCAGAGGACGCCCGCCGGGAGTGGCAGCAGCAGCTTCATGGCCGCACCTATACCCCCATGCCCCCCGAGGCAGCCCCAGGAATTCCCGGAAGTGAATCAAAGGAACGATAAATTGTTGTTTACAGTTTTAGAGCGCACTAAAAAAGAACTGTCATTGCGAACCAGCGCGCACGCTGGTGTGGCAATCCCCCAACAATTAAGGACGGTTCGTTAGGGCGTTTGTCAGTTTTTCGTACATCCCAGAATATCCGGGGGATTGCCACGCCAGTGTGCGCACTGGCTCGCAATGACAGCGTTTATTTTGCTAAACAACAATTTATCTTTCTTTTTTATGAAAAGCCATTGTCAATCCCTGTGGAATGCAGTATAATTGTAGCGAAAACAATATGAAGGAGCGAGCTTATGTTCATCACCAATGATATCAAGTACCTTGGCGTCAATGACCACCAGGTGGACCTGTTTGAGGGCCAGTATGTGGTCCCCAACGGCATGGCCTACAATTCCTACGCCATCATGGACGACAAGATCGCCATCATGGACACCGTGGACCAGAATTTCACCCATGAATGGCTGGACAATATCCAGAAAACCCTGGGCAGCCGGAAACCGGACTACCTGGTGGTGCAGCACATGGAGCCGGACCACTCCGCCAATGTGGCCAATTTCCTGAAGGTCTACCCCCAGGCCAAGGTGGTCTCCTCCGCCAAGGCTTTCGTGATGATGAAGAACTTCTTTGGCGATGACTACGCCGACCGCCGGGTGGTGGTGGGCGAGGGCGATACGCTGTGCCTGGGCCGTCACACCCTGACCTTCGTCACCGCCCCCATGGTCCACTGGCCCGAGGTCATTGTGACCTATGATTCCTATGATAAGGTGCTCTTCTCCGCCGACGGCTTCGGCAAATTCGGCGCCCTGGATGTGGAGGAGGACTGGGCCTGCGAGGCCCGCCGGTACTACATCGGCATCGTGGGCAAGTATGGTCCCCAGGTGCAGGCCCTGCTGAAAAAGGCAAGCGGTCTCGACATCGCCACCATCTGCCCCCTCCATGGCCCCGTGCTCACCGAAAACCTGGGCTATTACATCAATCTTTATGACATCTGGTCCAGCTACCGGGTGGAGAGCGAGGGCGTGGTCATTGCCTATACCTCCGTCTATGGTCACACCAAGGCCGCCGTGGAGCTGCTGGCCCAAAAACTCCAGGCAAAGGGCTGCCCCAAGGTTGTGGTCCACGATCTGGCCCGCACCGACATGGCCGAGGCCGTGGAGGACGCCTTCCGCTACGGCAAGCTGGTGCTGGCCACCACCACCTACAACGCCGATGTGTACCCCTTCATGAAGGAGTTCATCCATCATCTCACCGAGCGGAATTTCCAGAATCGTACCATTGCCCTGATGGAGAATGGCTCCTGGGCGCCTCTCGCCGCCAAGGTCATGCGCTCCATGCTGGAGGGCAGCAAGAATCTGACCTTCACCGATACCACCGTCCGCATCCTCTCCGCCCTGAACGACGAGAGCAAGGCTCAGGTGGAGGCCCTGGCCCAGGAGCTGTGCAAGGATTACCTGGCCCAGCAGGATGCCACCGCCGACAAGAATGACCTGACCGCCCTCTTCAACATCGGCTACGGTCTGTATGTGGTCACCTCCAACGATGGCACCAAGGACAACGGCCTTATCGTCAACACCGTCTCCCAGGTGACCAATACTCCCAACCGGGTGGCCGTCACCATCAACAAGCAGAACTACTCCCACCACGTCATCAAGCAGAGCGGCGTCATGAACGTGAACTGCCTGGACGTGTCCGCACCCTTCTCCGTTTTCCAGAACTTCGGCTTCCAGAGCGGCCGCACCGTGGACAAATTCGCGGGAATCGAGGAACTGCGCTCCGACAACGGTCTGCGGTTCCTGCCCCGGTACATCAACTCCTTCATGAGCCTGAAGGTGGAGAGCTACGTGGACCTGGGCACCCACGGTATGTTCATCTGCTCCGTCACCGAGGCCCGGGTCATGGGGAACAAGGAGACCATGAGCTACACCTACTACCAGAACAATGTGAAGCCCAAGCCCCAGGTGGAGGGCAAGAAGGGCTACGTCTGTAAGGTCTGCGGCTGGGTGTATGAGGGCGATACCCTGCCCGACGACATCGTCTGCCCCCTGTGCAAGCACGGCGCCGCCGATTTTGAACCCATCCAGTAAACCAAAGGGCTGCCCCACCCGGGCAGCCCTTCCATTTTGTACCTGTTGTGCCGATAAATTGTTTTTTACAGGTGTGCACCAAATAAAACGCTGTCATTGCGAGCCAGTGCGCACACTGGCGTGGCAATCCCCCGGATATTCCGGAATCTGCAAAAAACGGACAAACGCCCTAACGAACCGTCCTGAATTGTTGGGGGATTGCCACACCAGTCTGCGGACTGGTTCGCAATGACAGTTCTTTTTCAGTGCGCTACAAAACTGTAAACAACAATTTATCTTTCCATCGAGTATTCAGCCCCGGAGGTCCTTCCTCCGGGGCTGTTCGGTTCATTTCTCCCTCAGGGGGTTTCCTCCGCCCGGGCGGGGGAGACGAAAATGTGCTGGGCCAGCACCGTC
This sequence comes from Clostridiales bacterium, assembly GCA_004555705.1. Classification (GTDB taxonomy): domain Bacteria; phylum Bacillota; class Clostridia; order Oscillospirales; family Oscillospiraceae; genus Faecousia. The sequence goes on from SFHI01000047.1 coordinate 7,551, forward strand.
AGAAGGGTTTTCACATTCACGGGCTTGGCGATATGGTCGTTCATCCCGGCCTCCAGGGCCCGGCGTTTGTCCTCGGCAAAGGCGTCGGCGGTCATGGCGATTATGGGGATGCCCGAAAGCAGCGGATTCGGAAGCAGCCGGATCTGCCGGGTAGCCTCGTAGCCGTCCATCACCGGCATCTGAATGTCCATCAGCACCGCGTCGTAATCCCCGGGCCTGGCGAAGCGGACAAGCTCCACCGCCTGGGCGCCGTTGACGGCCTCGGTAACCGCGATGCCCTCCTCCATCAGGATTTCCCGGGCAATCTCCCGGTTCAGCTCGTTGTCCTCCACCAGGAGAATCCGTTTTCCCTTCAGGTCCGGCGTCCCGCAGGACTCCTTCCGGGCAGGCGCCGGAGCAACGGGTACCTGGAAAGTGAATACAAACTCCGTCCCCTGGCCGGGCTTGCTGGTGCAGCGCAGCTCGCCCTCCATCAGCTCCACCAGCTTCCGGGAAATGGCCAACCCCAGGCCCGTGCCCTGGACGCCGCTGACGGTGGAGTTTTCCGCCCGCTCAAAGGCGCCGAACATCCGCTTCTGGAATTCCTCGTCCATTCCGATGCCCGTATCCCGGATGTGAATTTCAAAGCGGGCAAAGCCCTCCCGCTGGGCGGGCAGCTCGATGCCATGGTAAACCACACTGCCTCCCGGAGGGGTGAATTTCATGGCGTTGCTCAGAAGGTTCGCAATCACCTGGGTAATGCGCAGATAGTCGCCGTAGACATAGGGCGTGCAGGTATCGTTGATAACCTCAAACGTCAGGCCCTTTTCCTCCATGGGGACCCGGAACATATCCTCAAACCGGGAAATATGCTCTCCCACATCGATGATCTCCCGGTTCAGGGTCACCTTGCCGCTTTCAATCCGGGACATATCCAGAATATCGTTGATCAGACTCAGCAGATGCTCACCGGACCGCCGGCCCTTCTCCAGCGCGTCCAGAACCCGGTCGGGATTTCCCACATTCCGCCTGGCCAGCTCAATAAAGCCCAGAATGGCGTTCATGGGGGTGCGGATGTCGTGGGACATATTCAGCAGGAAATCGGTCTTGGCCTGGCTGGCAGTGCGGGCGTCCTCCAGGGCCTTGGCCAGCTCCCGGCGGAGCTTCCGCTCCCGGCGCACGGTGTCCGTGATCTCCCGGGCGGAAACCAGGAAAGCCTTCCGATCCCCTACATAGATCACCGAATAGGCCATCTGGAAATAGAAGCCCTGGGCGGCCAGATACAGCGGCGGGGAATACTGATCCGCCTCTGAGAGCCTGCGCCGGATCTCCTCCACCCGGACGTAGCCCATCAGCTCCTGCCGGATGTTCTCGTCCACCAGGGTGTCGAAAATATACTGCAGCGCCTCCGTGTAGGTGCCCTTGGCCAGGATCCGCTGAGAGAAAGCCCGGATTCGCTCGTTCTCCGTCTGGTGGGAGAGCACCTGTTCGGTCTCCCAGTCCAGAATCCAGTAGGCGGAAACACCGCTGGCCAGGGCCTGAATAATTCTCTGCTGGGTCTCGTAGGATTGGTCCTGAATCTTCTGCTGGGTGATATCGTAAACCGTCAGAGTCGCCACCACGTCCCCGGTCTGGGAATTCTGGGTGAGGATCAGCTCCTGGCGGCACCAGAATACCTTCCCGTCTTTTACCACCCGGAAGACCTCGGTGATCCGGCTCTCACCGTCGGCAAAGCGGCGCAGCAGGTTCTCCGGCAGGAAAATCCGTTTTTTCTCCTCCTCGGTGAGGCCCTCAATGCGGTCGTTCCAAACCCGGACCGTGTCGGAATACCGCCGGGAGGGCAACTGGCCGCTGAGGAGCATACTCTCCAGCGTAATCTCCGACTTTTGGGGCACCGAGAGCTCCAGAACGGTATCCCTGCTCAGATTCACCACCATAAACTGCAGTGCGCTGGACAGCAGGGTATTGCGGTAGCGGGTGGCATTCTCCCGCTGAATCCGCAGTGCCTGGAGGGACTCCTGCGCGCAGTGCTTCTGGAGCCGGATGAACACACTGCAGATGGCCAGAACAACGCCGTAGCCATGGAGCTCCAGGCTGGGGTCCAGCACCTGGATCACCTCCACAAGCAGCACCGGCACCGCCACGCTGGCCGCGGTCAGGGCCCGGCGGCGAATGTAAGGATTCCGGGATGTACGCCACTTGGCAAGGGACACCCCCGCGGACATCACATAGTAGGCATTTGCCAGAATCCGGTCCAGCGCGTACCAGGCGCCGGGGGCATACAGGTTGTCCCCGTCCACCCGGAAGAGCCACCCCGTCCAGATGGACGCCACGGAAAGCACCGTCAGCAGGATTCCGGGCACCAGTGCCGCCAGGCTCCGGGAGAACCGCCCGGTGGTCATCAGGTACAGGTATTGGAAGCAGGCATACCCCAGCACGGCGCACAGGCACCGGGAAAGGGTGCAGTAAACCCTGTGGTTCATGACGCTGCCGCCCATCATCTGCCAGAAGGTGGAGCACTGGATATAGAGCATGGCCGTAAAGATCAGGGCCAGGAAGGTATTTTTCTCCCGGGACTCCTGTTCGGAAATGATTCCGCTGATCATGATGAGCAGAAGAACCACGCAGAAAAGGTTGCCGAAGATATGCGCCAGCGCCAGCATGGAGAAGCCTCCCTTCCAACCTGTTATTCACGGCCTGAATATAACGGATTTATTATAAACGATTTCTTTCTCCGATGCAACTGGGATTTATCCGCTTTCGCCGTTGTTTTAGCCCGCTTCCCGCCGGGCTTGCATCCCGGGCCGGAATATGGTATACTGCGTAAAAACGGAAAAGGAGCAGCCCCGATATGAAACTGACCACCGTTCTTTTCGACCTGGACGGCACCCTGCTGCCCATGGATCAGGATACCTTTGTACAGGCATATTTCGGACTTCTGGCCCGGAAGCTGGCTCCCCGGGACTATCCGGCCCGGGAGCTCATTGACGCCATCTGGCGCGGAACCGCCGCCATGGTGCAAAACGACGGAAGCCGGACCAACGAAGCGGTCTTTTGGGAATGCTTCCAAAGCCGGTTTGGCCCCCGGGTCCTGGAGGATATGCCTCTTTTCGAGGACTACTACCGCACGGATTTTGAGCAGGTCCAGTCGGTCTGCGGCTATACCGATCAGGCGGCACGGACGGTGGAGCTGTGCAGGGAATTGGGGCTGCGCACCGCTCTGGCCACCAACCCCATCTTCCCCGCCGTAGCCACCCGGGCGCGGATCCGCTGGGCGGGGCTGACGCCGGAGCACTTTGAGCTGGTCACCACCTACGAAAATTCCTGCTCCTGCAAACCGAACCTGCTGTACTACCGGGAAGTCACCGGAAAGCTGGGGGTATCGCCCGAGGAATGCCTGATGGTGGGCAACGATGTCCAGGAGGACATGGCCGCCCGAGAACTGGGGATGCGGGTATTCCTGCTGACCCCCTGCATGATCAACAAGCAGGGCAAGGACATTGCCCAGTATCCCCACGGCGATTTCCCGGAGCTGATGCGCTTCCTGGAAACTGAAACCCAATAGAGCGATAAATTGTTGTTTACAGTTTTCAAACAGGTTGGTTTGTGACTGTAGGGGAGGCATTGATGCCTCCCGGCAGCACTGCATTTCCTGAACCAACAGCACTTCGGCGAATACGAAGTGCGTACGTACATTTTCAAAAATGAGACGTATAAACAACAATTTACCTTCCCCCACATATCATCCTGGAGGTGTTTTTATGAATCGATTGCTGGAAGTATGCGTGGACTCCCTGGCATCGGCCCGGGCGGCCATCGCTGGGGGCGCGGACAGGCTGGAGCTGTGCAGCGCCCTGGCCATCGGGGGCCTGACCCCCTATACCGCCCTGCTGGAGCAGCTCCGCGCCGAGAGCGCCATCCCCGTCCGCTGCCTGATGCGTCCCCGGGCGGGAGATTTTTGCTACGCACCGGAGGAAATTGACCTGATGGCCCGTCAGATTCAGGCCCTGCGGACAGCGGGAGCCGACGGCTTCGTCATCGGCTGCCTGACCCCGGAGGGGGAACTGGACGGCAGGGCCATGGCCCCCCTGCTGGAGGCCGCCAAGGGTGCGGGACTGACCCTCCACCGGTGCGTGGACGTGTCCCGGGACCCGCTGAAAACCTGCCTGGACGCCGCGGCCCTTGGCATCGATACGGTGCTCACCAGCGGTGCCGCCGGAAGCTGCAGCCAGGGGCTGGATACCATCCGGGCAATGCTGGAGCTGGACGGGCCGGAAATCCTCATCGGCGCGGGGGTCAGCGCGGGGGTGATCTCCCGGTTCCGGAAAGAGCTGCCCCAGGCCCGGGCCTTCCACATGAGCGGCAAGCGGGACATCCCCAGCGCCATGATTTTCCGCCGGGAGGGCGTCCCCATGGGCATCCCCGGCTTTGACGAGTGGCACACCCAGCAGACCGACGAAGCCGCCGTAAAAGCCGCCAAAGCCGCCCTGGCGTAAGGAATACGAAAAATGCTTGTGAGATAAATTGTTGTTTAGCGGCTTCGCCGAATTGACAATTGAAAATTGACAATTGACAATTATTGTGTCCCTACGGGACAATCTGGAAATAAAAAACGCAGCATTTTTGGCATTAATATTTTAAAATCATCCCGAAGGGATTCCTTAATTGTCAATTGTTAATTGTCAATTGTCAATTCTAAACAACAATTTATCATCCCGCTGCCTCCATAGCAGAAGCTGCCCCAGGGGTTTCCCCCTGGGGCAGCGATTTATGTTATCTCAGGCCGCGTGGGCCGCGGCTGCAATAACGGAAGGGACCTTACTGGGCCAGCTTCTTGAACTCGTCGTAGACGAACTGGACCTTGGGTCCGATGATGACCTGGACAGAGGTCTTGCCCGGACGGATGACGCCCGCGGCGCCGGAGGACTTGATCTTCTTCTCATCCACCTGCAGACGGTCCTTGACCTCCAGTCTCAGACGGGTGATGCAGTGGTCGATGGAGACAACGTTCTCCTTGCCGCCCACGCCTTCCAGAATGATCTGGGCCATGGCGGTGAAGTCATTGTTGGCCAGCTCGATCTTCAGCTCGCCTTCCTGATCGTCCTCACGGCCGGGGGTCTTCAGATCCCACTTCTTGATGGCGAACAGGAACACAAAGTAGAACACCACGAAGGCAGCGATACCCAGGGGGATGATCAGCCAGGTCTTGGCAGCGGCAGGCAGGGAAGCGGAGAAGATCAGGTCAGTAGCGCCCGCAGAGAAGCAGAAGCCCGCGCGGAAGCCCAGAGCCACAGTGATGGTGGTGAAGATGCCGTACAGCAGCGCGTAAACAACATACAGGGGGAAGGCCAGGAACATGAAAGCGAACTCGAAGGGCTCGGTAACGCCGCAGATGAAAGCACACAGGGCGGCAGCGCCAACGATACCGATGGTGGCCTTGCGCTTGTTGCTCTTAGCGGTCTGGATCATAGCCAGAGCGGCGCCGGGGATACCGAACATCATGCAGGGGAAGAAGCCCGCCATGTACATACCAACGGACCAGCCCACGTCAGCGGAGGTCTTGGCGCCCCAGTAAGCGGTCAGGTCGCCCAGACCGATGGTGTCGAACCAGAACACGTTGTTCAGAGCGTGGTGCAGGCCGGTGGGGATCAGCAGACGGTTCAGGAAGGCGTAGATGCCCGCGCCCACAGCGTCCAGGCTGACGATGGCCTTACCGATAGCAACCAGGGCACCGAAGACCACGGGCCACACGAACAGCAGGATCGCGGAGACCACGATGGAAACCACAGCGGTGACGATGGAGACGGAACGCTTGCCGGAGAAGAAGGCCAGCACATCGGGCAGCTTGGTGTCCTTGAACTTATTGTAGCACACAGCGCCGATGATACCGGACAGGATGCCGATGAAGGGGTTGGCGATCTTGGAGAAAGCCACGGCGTTGGTGGAGCCCTCCTTGCACAGGGCGGGGGCGATGGTGCTGACCACGGAGGGGTTCAGCAGGGTGGTGATCATCAGCCAGGAAACCAGACCGGCGAGACCGGCAGTGCCGTTGTTCTCTTTGGCCAGGCCCACGGCAACACCGATGGCGAACAGGATGGCCATGTTGTCGATCAGGGCAGCGCCGGCCTTGATCAGGAAGAAGCCCAGCACGTAAGCGAAGCCCTCGCTGGCCGCGCCGGGAACGCCCATGACGGCGGGAGCCAGAGCGTAGCCCAGGCCCATCAGGATACCGCAGATGGGCAAGCAGGCTACAGGCAGCATCAGGGCGCTGCCCAGCTTCTGAAGATGTTTCATCATAGAAAAAATCCTCCTTATATTCTTCTTTGCCTATATTGCAGACCACCGGCCCACAGTGGTCAATTGGCCTTATGCTGAAAAACGGGTCGATATTCCAAATTGCGATCCTTAAATTGGTGTTTGGCGCTTTGCCTCAAAGATTACTGTCATTGCGAAACCAGTGCGCACACTGGTTGTGGCAATCCCCCGGTCCCATGGAACCAGGTAACGATTACCACCATAAATCGCAACAACTCCCGCTTCTGTAGGGCAATTGTCGGTACATTTTCCCTCTCCCCGGGGGATTGCCACACCAGCGTGCGCGCTGGTTCGCAATGACAGGTAATTTGGGGCGAAGTCGCTAAACACCAATTTTTCTGTCTGCCGTTACAGGTTGGCGGCCAGGAACGCCTGGATTTCGGCGGCGGCCTTGTCCTCGTCGGGACCCTCTACGGTCACGGTGAGCTCCATGCCCTGCTTGGCGGCCAGCCGCATCAGAGCCATGAGCCGCTTGGCATCCGCCTTTCCGGTGGGGGCAGTAATGGTGACGGTGCTGGCATAGGGGGCAACGGCCTTCACCAGCATTCCGGCGGGACGGGCATGCAGGCCCATGGGATCGGTGATCACGTGCTTGAATTCTTTCATGGTAATTTATGCCTCGCTTTCACAAACTATTTTTCTGGTTTCCAGGATTCTGCCGGGGGCCATGCTCAGCTCGGTATAGCCCATGGCAATAAACCGCTCGGTCATTTTGGAGTCCGCGCCCAGCTCGCCGCAGATGCCCGCCCAGATGCCCGCCTCGTTGGCGGCCTGGGCGATGTGGGCCAGCAGCGCCAGCAGCGCGGGATGGTAGGGATCGTAGAACTGGCCCAGCTTGGCGTTCTGCCGGTCCACGGCCAGGGTGTACTGGGTCAGGTCGTTGGTGCCCACGCTGAAGAAAGCGGCCTCCTTGGCAAGCTCCCGGGCCAGCACGGCGGCGGCGGGAGTTTCCACCATGACGCCGATGGGCACCTCCTTGGTGGGAACGCCCTCAGCCTCCAGCTCGGAGCGCACCCGGGCGCACAGGTCCTTGGCGGCCTTCAGCTCCCACACGGACGCCACCATGGGGAACATGACGCTCAGGTTGCCGTAGGCGGAGGCCCGATAGATGGCCCGCAGCTGGGGCCGGAAGATATCCTCCCGGGTCAGGCAGATCCGCAGGCCCCGCAGGCCCAGGGCGGGATTCTCCTCCTGCTCCAGACCCATGTAGCTCACCTGCTTGTCCGCGCCGATGTCCAGGGTGCGGATCACCACGGGACGGTCGCCCATGGTTTCGGCCACCTTCTTATAGGCTTCAAACAGCTCATCCTCCGTCGGGAGGCTGTCTCTTCCCAGGTAGAGGAACTCACTGCGCATCAAGCCCACGCCCTCGGCATCGGCGGCCAGGGCGGCCTCAGCGTCCTCCGGGCAGCCGATGTTGGCGCACAGCAGCAGCTTCTTGCCGGACTTGGTAACGCTCTCCCGGCCCCGGTAGGACTCCAGGGCGGCCCGGTCCGCGGCGGCCTCGGCCTGCTTCTGCTTCAGCATAGCCAGGGTCTCCTCGTCGGGGTCCATGTACCAGGTGCCCGTGAAGCCGTCCACGGCCAGGGTTTCGCAGCTTTCCGCGTCCTCCAGGGCGATGTTGGCCTGCACCAGGGAGGGGATGTTCAGGGTTCTGGCCAGAATGGCGGTGTGGCTGGAGCCGGAGCCCTGCCGGGTGACAAAGGCCAGAATCCGCTCCCGGGGGAGCTGGATGGTCTCACTGGGGGCCAGGTCCTCGGCCACCAGCAGGAAGGAGCCCTCGGGAAGCCGGAATCCGGTATTGCCGCAGAGGATGTCGTAAATCCGCCGGGACATATCCCGGATATCCGCGCTGCGGGCATTCATGTACTCGTCATCCATGGCCGCAAAGACCTGGGCGAACTCCTCGCCGGTGTCCAGCGCCGCAATAGCTGCCGCCGCGCCGCCCTCAATGGCAGCGGCCACAGCGTCCAGGTAGTCCAGGTCCTCCAGCATGAGCATCTGGACCTCCACAATGGCGGCCTGCTCCTCGCCCAACTCCACCTTGGCCTTCTCGTAGAGGGCGCTCAGCTGCTCCCGGGCGGTTTCCCGGGCCGCGTCAAACTTTGCCTGCTCCACCTTGGGGTCGCCGGAGGAAACCGGCAGTGCCCGCTCGGTTTTCCGGTAGACCACGGCAGGTCCGATGGATACGCCGGGGAATACCGGCAGTCCAAAACCAGTTTTCATGTTTCCCATCTCACTTTCCCAGCTCAATGAGCACGTCCTCCGTGGTCACATCCTTGCCGGTGTGAACCTCGAAGGTGGGGAAGCTGTCGGTATTGCACACCAGCATGGGGGTGATGGTGTTCAGGCCCGCGGCCTTGATGGCCTCCAGGTCCGCCTCGATCATCAGCTGGCCCCGCTTGACCTTATCGCCGTTTTTCACATGGATGGTGAAGGGCTTGCCCTCCAGGCCCACGGTCTCCAGGCCCACGTGGATCAGCAGCTCCGCGCCGCAGTCCGCCACCAGGCTCACCGCGTGGCCGGTCTCAAACATCATGTCCACCGTGGCGTCGCAGGGGGCGCAGACCTTGCCGTCGGTGGGGATCACGGCCACGCCGTTGCCCAGCATTCCCTCGGCAAAGGTGGGGTCGGGGACCTCCGTCACAGGAACCGCTTTGCCAGCCATGGGGGCATAAATGCCGTCCAGGCTCTTTCCGAAAAGCTTTTTAAAAAAACCCATACTATTTCTTCCTTTCGTCAGTTATTACAGGCGCGATGGATACACAGCGCCAGATAAGCCTGCTCCGTAGCGGGAACGGGGCTCCCGCATTGTTCCCCCAGGAACCGGACGACCTCCTCCGCGCAGGCGAAGGCTTCGGGGAACTGCTCCCCCACCAACCGGTCCAATCCCGGGACTTCCCAGTCCTGCCCCCCGTGGGAGAAGGACTGCATGGCAAGAAATTTGATATGGACGATGAGCTCGTCATAATTCAGATGCCTGGGGTTGAGCTTCAGACCGGGCCAGCCCTCCAGGATTTCCACAATGGGCCCCAGCACCCGGGTGGCCCGCATGGTTGCGTTCATGGAGCTGTCATACTCCGCGTTGACAATGTGCAGGGCAATGCTGGCAGCCTCATCCTCGGGCAGCTTCACCCCGAAACGGTCCCGAATCTGCTCCAGCGCGAACCGGCCCACCGCCAGCTCCCCGGGATAGAACACCCGCACCTCCGTCATCAGCGGATTGGGAAAGGCCATATTCTGCCGCACCCGGGACAGGGAAAATTGGATGTGGTCCGTCAGGGTAAGGTAAATGGATTCGTTGAGCCGGTGTCCCAGCGCCTGGTTGGCATGGTCAATAATTTTTCCGCACAGCTCCAGCAGCTCCGGACTGAGGCTGGAGAACAGGGATTTGAGCTTCCCCATTTCCTCGGGGGTGTCCATGCGGAACACCTTCTCCGCCAAAGCCGGGTCCAGAGTGTCCCCCGCCCGGCACCGGAAGCCCAGGCCCTTGCCCATAACCACCAGTTCCCGGCCCGTATCGTCCAGGCAGGAAACCACATTGTTGTTGATAACCTTACTGACCTTCAACCGGAAACCTCCCAAAAATAAAGAAAACCAAATCCCACAAAAAGATGTCATTCTTGCGGAACTTGGTTTTGCCTGCCTAACCAGTAACAACCCATGGTGTCGTTTTTAACTTTCTTACAGAATAACCCGTTATTCACAATTTGTCAACGAATATCCGTCGTCCTCCGTGAAAATCGTCAATTCCTACAGTTTCCCAAAAGGTTTTTTAGTGATAATTCCGACTCATCAGATTCCGGTTGCTCCCCGCCCGGGAATGTGGTATACTGAGGCAGAAGAACCCCGCCGGCCCCTTTCCCTCCCCCGACGGGTCGGTAAATTGTTGTTTACCGAATTTTTGCCGTAGGGGCGGCTATTAGCCGCCCGCAACCTAACGACTACGGAAATGTTCGTTTTATCCGTAAAAGCTCAAAAATCTTAAGCGTTCGGGCGGCTGACAGGAACTGTCTTTCACAGTTCAAAGCCGAAGGGGAATTTTTTTGGGCCGCCTGCCCATTTTTGTCATTTTTTCACATCACTGCAAGGAGGAACCCATTATGAAACGAATTTTAGACTGCCGGGCATCTGATTTCCGCTCCATGGGGAAGCAGGAGCTTCTGGCCGCCATTGCGGGGGCCGAGGGCCGGACCCTGGCCTGTGAAACCATCGGCTCCCTGGCCCCCATGCTGGGGGACGTGACCAACGCCGAGTTTGCCGCGGCCATGGGGGCGGACATCCTGCTGCTGAACCTGTTTGACGTAAAGAACCCCGTCATTCACGGACTTCCTCCCACGCCGCCCCAGAACGTGATCCGCAAGCTCCGGGAGCTGACCGGGCGGCCCATCGGCATCAACCTGGAGCCGGTGGAGCAGTCCCTGGGGGAGGAGGGCTCCATGTGGGCCCTGACCGACGGACGGAAGGCCACCCTGGAGAACGCCCGGCTGGCGGCGGACATGGGGGTCAATTTCCTGCTCCTCACCGGAAATCCCGGCATCGGGGTCACCAACGAGGCCATTGTCCAGACCCTTCGCCTGTTCAAGCAGGAGCTGGGGGACCGGCTGATCCTGGCCGCCGGAAAGATGCACGCTTCCGGCATCCTGAGCGAGGGCGCCGAGCAGATTCTCACCCCCCGGGATGTGGAGAGCTTTGCTGAGGCCGGAGCGGACATCCTGCTGCTCCCCGCCCCCGGTACGGTTCCGGGCATCACGGTGGAGTACGCCCGGGAGTTGGTGAGCCTGGCCCACAGCTTAGGGATGCTGACCATCACCGCCATCGGCACCTCCCAGGAGGGCGCGGACGTGGCGACCATTCGCCAGATTGCCCTGATGTGCAAGATGACCGGTACGGACATCCACCACCTGGGCGACGCAGGTTACGGCGGCATCTCCCTGCCCGAGAACATCCAGGCCTACTCCGTTGCCATCCGGGGCATCCGCCACACCTACCGCCGCATGGCCGCCTCCCCCAACCGGTGAAGAAATTGACAAATTGTTGTTTGAAAGTGCGCGTTACAAATTATCTGTCATTGCGAACCAGTCCGCAGACTGGTGTGGCAATCCCCCGGGTAGAGGGAAAATGTACCGAATAGCACCCGAAAAACGGGGATTGTTTCGGTTCTTGGCGGTAATCGCTACCTGGTTCCATGGGGCCGGGGGATTGCCACGCCAGTGTGCGCACTGGCTCGCAATGACAGCATTTTTCCGGGTGCGCAGGTGAAAACACCAATTGATCGCTGTTCCGGCAGAGAGACACCAGGCGCGGTTCCCCATGGGGAATCGCGCCCGGTGTCTCTTATTCCTGCTCCTTCGGAGCTTCCTGCGGCTCGTCGAAGCCGTCGAACAGCACGGTCTGGGTGGCCTCGCCCAGCTCCTTGCCCTCCATCATCCGGGCGAACTGTTCGCCGCTGATGGACTCGTTGGCCAGCAGATAATCCGAAAGCTCCCGGAGCTTGTCCGCGTGGTCGGTGAGTATTTTCCGGCAGTGGTCGTAGGCCCGGTCGATCAGGCTCTTGACCTCCTCGTCGATGGTGCCCGCCACCTTCTCGGAGTAGCTCTTGGTGGTCTGGTAGTCCCGGCCGATGAACACCTCGCCCCCGTCCAGGTAGGACACAGTGCCCAGCCGCTCACACATACCGTAGCGGGCCACCATATCCTTGGCCAGCTTGGTGGCCCGGTCGATGTCGTTGGAGGCCCCCACGGAGATATCCCCCAGGAACACATCCTCCGCCACACGGCCGCCCAGCAGGCCCACGATCTGCTCGTACATCTCGTTGCGGGTCAGGTTGGAGGAATCCTCCTTGGGCAGATACCAGGTGGCGCCCAGGGAGCTGCCCCGGGGCACAATGGAGATATGCCGCACCGGGTCATGGGTGGGCAGGTAGTACATGGCAATGGCGTGGCCGGACTCGTGGATGGCGGTGGTTTTCAGGTCCCGGCGGGACTGGACACGGCTCTTCTTCGCAGGGCCCGCCAGAATCTTCATCATGGCCTCGTTCATATCCTCCATGGTCAGCGCCATGCGGTTTTCCCGGGCGGCCAGGATGGCGGCCTCGTTTAAGAGGTTGCTAAGGTCCGCCCCGGTGAAGCCGGAGGTAGAGCGGGCCACGGTGCGCAGGTTCACATCCTCCGCCAGTTTCTTGCCCTTGGCGTGGACCTTCAGGATTTCCTCCCGGCCTTTCACGTCGGGCACGCCCACATGAATCTGTCGGTCGAACCGGCCGGGCCGCAGCAGGGCGGGGTCCAGAATGTCAGGACGGTTGGTGGCTGCCATGACGATGACCCCCTCGGTGCGGCCGAAGCCGTCCATCTCCACCAGCAGCTGGTTCAGGGTCTGCTCCTTCTCGTCGTGGCCGCCTCCCAGGCCGGAGCCCCGCTTGCGGCCCACCGCGTCGATTTCATCGATGAAGATGATGGCAGGAGCCACCTTCTTGGCCTGGTCAAACAGGTCCCGAACCCGGCTGGCGCCCACGCCCACATACATCTCCACAAAGTCGGAGCCGGAGATGGACAGGAACTGCACGTCCGCCTCCCCCGCCACAGCCCGGGCCAGCAGGGTCTTGCCGGTGCCCGGAGGGCCTACCAGCAGCAGGCCGTGGGGAATCCTCGCGCCGATTTCCGTATATTTGCCGGGGTCGCGCAGGAAGTCCACCACCTCCCGCAGCTCCTCCTTCTCCTCATCGGCGCCCGCCACGTCGGCGAAGGTGACCTTCTTCCCGTCAGGAACCCCCAGGACGGTTCTGGCCTTGCCGAAATTGCTCATGGGATTGCCGGCGCTGTTCATCCGGCCCATAAACATGGCCCACAGCAGCAGCAAAACCACGCCCACGGTGAGCAGGGGGAAAATCAGCTCCGAGGCGGAGAAGCCCTTCTCCGGCACGAAATCATAGCCCTGCAGCACCCCGGATTCCCGCTGGCTCTGGAGCAGGTCATTCATTTCCAGACGGAAGCTCTGAGGGTCAGCCAGGGTGGTGGTAACGGAGGTTTTGCCGTTGATGGGCGTGCGCAGCTCCATGGTGATGGTCTGGTCCTCCACCACGAAGGACTTGACCTGCTCCGCGCGGAACAGGTCCACCACCTGAGAGTAGCTCAGGGTGGCGCCTTTCTGACTGAACAGCCCGCTGGTCCAGGAGAACACCAGCACCAGCACAGCCACATATATCAGGATGGGAATAATTCTTCTGTTCTTCAAATTGGGAAATCTCCTTTTCTCAGGTTTCCATAATATGCTGTCAGTTAAAGCAGTGTTTAGGGAACGAATTGACAATTAACAATTGACAATTAAGGTGTCCCTTCGGGACGAATGAAAAGATGACAAATCGGTGTTTGAAAGGGTGCGCTGCAGATTACCTGTCATTGCGAAACCAGT
>SFHI01000048.1 GCA_004555705.1 Clostridiales bacterium
AGCGGGAGATGCAATCGAGTCCGGTTGCCGGTAGCGGAAACGATCTTGAGGGGCTTAGATAAGAGATAATGGATAATAGCGAGTGGATAGCCAAGCATCTGCAACATTTTTCGCAGGGAAAGCGGAAGGTTAATAGGGAAAGACGATGAATGTGTTTTTCACGCGGACAGATGCAGTTGCCATAAACGTACAAAATATTACGGCTGTTTTGTAAAAAATGCCTTGACTTTAGCGAATTAAAGTGATAAAGTAACAGAAATAAAATCCGGGAAAGGAAACGGCGACCATGACAAAGCTACGACATCGTGACGAAGAATTGTTCTACGAGGCAGTGATGACCCTCCGTTCTCAGGAGGAATGCCGGCGGTTTTTCGAGGATATCTGCACCATCAAGGAATTGCAGGCCATTTCCCAACGGATGCGGGTGGCCTGCCTGCTGGACAGCGGCAGCAACTATCTGGAGGTGTCGGAGGTCACCGGCGCCAGCTCCGCCACCATCAGCCGGGTGAACCGGTGCTTAAACTACGGCAGCGGCTACCGGGAAGCTCTGGACAATCTAAAGAAAGCAGGAAAATTGGATGAAAACGGATCAGATCTGGGCAAATGAGGAGCAGGCGGTGTTCGCCCTGCGCAGGCTCTACCAGCGCTGCGGCTACACCCCCTATAAAATGAGCCAGTTTGAGGAATACGACCTTTATGTGCGCAACAAGGATTTTCTGATCTCCGACAGAATTATCACCTTCTCCGGGGAGGGCGGCAAGCTGATGGCCCTGAAGCCCGACGTGACGCTGTCTATTGTGAAGAACGCCCCGGAGACACCGCGCGTGGTGCAGAAGGTCTATTACAGTGAGAATGTGTATCGGGATTACCGGGAGATCATGCAGGCGGGGCTTGAATGCGTGGGCGACCTGACGCGCTACGACATTGCGGAAGTGGTGCTGCTGGCGGTGAAGAGCCTTGCCCTGCTTGGAGGGCGCTATGTGCTGGATATCTCCCACATGGGGCTGCTGGCGGCGGTGCTGGAGCGCTGCGGCTTTGACGAGGAAAAAAAGAAGCAGGCAATGGGTTGCCTGCGGCGGAAGAACACCCACGATCTGAAGGCGCTGTGCGGGGAAAACCATGGTGCGTGGGAGTGTTTGCAGGCTCTGTCCGCCTGCCGGGGCGGCGCGGAGGCGCTGGACGCCCTGCGGCCTTATCTGACTGCCCCGTCGGAACAGCAGGCGGTGGGAGAGCTGGAAGCCCTGCTGGGGATTCTGAAGGCCAGCGGCTATGAAGCGCAGGTGCGGCTGGATTTCTCCGTCAGCAATGACTTGGGTTACTACAGCGGTGTGGTGTTCCGGGGGTACCTGGAGGGAATCCCGGAAAGCATTTTGTCCGGCGGGCAGTACGACAAGCTGCCCCGGAAAATGGGACGGAAAAGTAAGGCCATCGGCTTTGCGGTGTACGCCGATCTTTTGCAGGAGCTGTACCGGGAGAAAAATCCCTTTGATGTGGACACCCTGATTCTCCACGATGGCTCCGTTTCTCTGACGGAACTCACCGCCGCCGCGGCGGCGGCTGCAAAGGATGGCAGCGTGCTGGTAGCGGCTTCCGTTCCCAATGGAAGAAGCTGGAAGAAGCTGATTCGCTTCGAGAAGGGAGGGCAGGTGCTGTGAACGACTGGATCAACATTGCCCTGCCCAAAGGACGGCTGGGCGAAAAGGCTTACGGTATGCTGAAAAACAGCGGGTATGAATGCCCCGCAATTCATGACCCGGGGAGGAAGCTGATTTTTGAGAACCCGGAGAAAAGGGTGCGTTACTTCTGGGTCAAGCCTTCGGATGTTGCCATCTATGTGGAGCGGGGGGCGGCGGACCTGGGCATCGTGGGCAAGGATATTTTGTTGGAATACGAGCCGGAGGTATACGAGCTGCTGAATCTGAAAATGGGGAAATGCCGCATGGCGGTGGCCGGGAAGAAGGATTTTCGGGACCCGGTGGGGCAGACGCTGAAGGTTGCCACCAAATTCCCCAACATCACCCGGAATTTTTACGCGGGGAAGTGCCGGGATATCGACATTATCCACCTCAACGGCTCCATCGAGCTGGCCCCGATTCTGGGGCTCAGCCACGTCATTGTGGATATTGTGGAGACGGGTACAACGCTGAAGGAGAACAATCTGACGGTGTACGAGGAGATTGTGCCCATCAGCGCCCGGCTCATTGCCAATGTGGCCAGCTATCAGTTTAAGGACGAGGCCATAAACACCATTCGGGCGCGGCTGGAAGAGCAGGTGAATTAGAATGATTAAGATTATGAAATATGGGCAGGTGCCCAATTCGGAAATCTTCGCGCGGGTGACTCCGGCGGTGGATGTGGAGGCCATCGTGGCGGACATTCTTGCCGATGTGCGGCAAAACGGAGACCAGGCGGTGCTGAAGTATTGCGCCAGGTTCGACAAGGCGGAATTGGAAACGCTGGAAGTATCCCCCCGGGAAATTGAGGAAGCGCTGGCTGACCTGGAGCCGGGGTTTCTGGAAATTCTCCGGGAAGCGGCGGCGAATATCCGGGCCTTCCACTCCCGGCAGGTGCGAAACAGCTTTGTGATTGCGGACAGGCCCGGCATCGTGCTGGGGCAGAAGGTGACACCCATTGAAAAGGTGGGTGTGTATGTCCCCGGCGGCACGGCGGCTTACCCCTCCACGGTGCTGATGGATACCATTCCCGCGAAAATCGCGGGCTGCCCTCAGATCGTCATGGTGACCCCGCCCGGAAAGGACGGAAAAATCAATCCCGCCATTCTGGCGGCTGCCAGCATTGCCGGCGTGGACAGGATTTTCAAGGTGGGCGGCGCCCAGGCAATTGCGGCGTTGGCCTATGGTACGCAGTCCATTCCCAGGGTGGACAAGATCGTCGGACCCGGAAACGCCTTTGTGGCGGAGGCCAAGAAGCAGGTTTTCGGCATGGTGTCCATTGATATGATTGCCGGGCCCAGCGAAATTCTGGTGATTGCCGACGGCAGGAGCAACCCCGTCCATGTGGCGGCTGACATGCTCAGTCAGGCGGAGCACGATAAGCTTGCCAGTGCGGTGCTGGTGACGGACAGCGAGGAACTGGCGAAGGAGGTCTGCGAGGAATTGGAGCGGCAGCTGCCGCTGCTTCCAAGAGAGGAAATTGCCCGGGCGTCCATCAATCACAATGGCAAGATTATCGTGACGGAAAATCTCATGCAGGGCATCGAAATTGCCAATGAGATTGCCCCGGAGCATCTGGAGCTGATGGTGGACGATCCTTTCGCTTACCTGGACGCGGTGAAAAACGCAGGTTCCATCTTCCTGGGCAGAAGCTGCCCGGAGGCACTGGGGGACTACTTTGCAGGCCCCAACCACACCCTGCCCACCTCCGGTACGGCGCGGTTTTCCAGCCCGTTGAGCGTGGACGATTTTGTGAAAAAGAGCCAGTTCAGCTACTATACCGCGGACGCGTTGGGGGCTGCGGCGGACAAAATCGCGGCTTTCGCCGAAAAAGAGGGCCTGCGTGCCCACGGGCGCAGCGTCACCATCCGAAAGGAGGGGTTAGATTGAGCCGTTTTTTAAAGGAACAGTACCAAAGCCTGGAGGCCTATACCCCCGGCGAGCAGCCAAGGGATATGCAGTACATCAAGCTGAACACCAACGAATCCCCCTATCCCCCGGCCCCTTCCGTGGTGGAAGCCATGACCGGGGAGCAGGTGGAGCTGCTGCGGCTGTACTCTGACCCCACGGCGAAGCATTTGAAGGAAAGATTAGCGGGGCTGTACGGCGTGGAACCGGAAAACATCTTTGTGTCCAATGGCTCCGATGAGGTGCTGAATTTTGCCTTCATGGCCTTTGGCGGAAATGGGGCGGCGTTCCCGGATATCAGCTACGGGTTTTATGAGGTATACGCGGACCTCTACGGCATTCAGGCGGAGAAAATCCTACTGGAGGCGGACTTCTCCATCGATTATCGGAAGTATTGCGGCAAGAACAAAATGGTGGTCATCGCCAACCCCAACGCTCCCACGGGTATGACCATCCCTGTTTCCCAGATCGAGGAAATTCTGAAAACCAACCCCAATTCGCTGGTGCTGATTGACGAGGCCTATGTGGATTTCGGTGGGGAAAGCTGCCTGCCGCTGATTGCCCGCTATGACAATCTGCTGATGACCAGAACCTTTTCCAAATCTCGGTGCCTTGCCGGCGGACGGCTGGGCTACGCTTTTGCCAATCCCGCAATCATTGCGGATCTGGAGAAAATCAAATACTCCACCAATCCCTACAACATCAATCGCCTGACCCTGCTGCTGGGCGAAAAAACTGTGGACGCGGAGAGCTACTACCTGGAAAAATGCGCCGAGATTCAAAAGACCCGGGCCTGGACGGCGGAGCAATTGGAAGGGCTGGGCTTTACGGTGCTGCCCAGCAGCGCGAACTTCCTTTTCGCCAAAACCGACAAAATGGACGGCGGGGAATTGTATCGGAAGCTGAAGGAGCGGGGCATTCTGGTGCGGCATTTCACGAACCCCAGAATCTGTCAGTTTAACCGCATTACCATCGGCACCATGGAGCAGATGGCGGTGCTGGTGGGAACGCTAAAAGAGGTGCTTTATGAGAACGTCTGAAGTGAAGCGCAATACGGCGGAAACAAAGATTTCCCTGCGGCTCAATCTGGACGGCAGGGGAAAGTCGGAAATCGACACCGGGGTGGGCTTTCTCAACCATATGCTGACCCTGTTTGCCGCTCACGGAAAATTTGATTTAATTGTCACCTGCAACGGAGACACCCAGGTGGACGACCACCACAGTGTGGAGGACATCGGCATCTGCCTTGGGAAAGCCTTTCAGGCCGCGCTGGGGGATAAGCGGGGCATCACCCGCTACGGCAGCTTCCTGCTTCCCATGGACGAGGCGCTGATTTTGTCGGCGGTGGACATTTCGGGAAGAAGCTGCTTGTGCTATGAACTGGACATCCCTACGGAAAAAATCGGAACCTTTGATACCGAACTGGTGGAGGAATTCTTCCTTGGCTTTGTCCGGAACTGTCCCATGAGCCTGCATCTGCGGCAATTGGCAGGGAAAAACGCCCACCACATTGTGGAGGGGGCCTTCAAGTCCGTGGCCCGTGCCCTAAAGGAGGCGGTGGCGTTGGACGGCAGCAACGAAATCCCGTCTACCAAGGGGGTTTTGTGATGATCGGCATCATCGACTACGGCGTGGGGAATTTGTTTTCCCTGTGTTCCTCCTGCAGGGCCATCGGCGAGGAGGCTTTCGTCAGCGGCCACGCGGCGGAGCTTTCCAAAGCGGACCGGCTGATCCTGCCCGGCGTGGGGGCCTTCGCTGACGCGGCGGAGAAACTGCGCACCACGGGCATGGCGGATTTTGTCCGCACCCAGGCGGCGGAAGGGAAGCCCTTGCTGGGCATCTGCCTTGGTATGCAGCTGCTGTTTGAGAAAAGCTACGAATACGGCTGCCATGAGGGGCTGGGACTTCTTGCCGGACAGGTTGTCCCTATGGCCGGACGGCTTCCCAAGGAGCTGAAAATCCCCCACATGGGCTGGAACGCGCTGGAAGTCCGGGGCGGCAGACTGCTGCAGGGCCTGGATGGGCAGTATGTATATTTTGTCCACTCCTTTTTCGCGGAAGGCTGCGAAGCATCTCTGGCAGCGGTGACGGAGTATGGCATTCCCATTACCGCCGCCGTGGAGCAGGGCAATGTGTTCGGCTGTCAGTTCCACCCGGAGAAAAGCGGAAATGTGGGGCTGTCCATTCTTCGAAAATTCGCGGGTATTTAGGGGGCGGAAAATGTATATCTATCCTGCCATTGATCTGTACGGCGGCAAGGCCGTGAGACTTTTGAAAGGTGACTACGCCCGGATGACGGTTTACAGCGATGATCCCGTGTCCGTTGCAAGGGATTTTGCCGCAGCCGGGGCCAGCCACATTCATCTGGTGGACCTGGAGGGGGCGAAAACCGGAAAGCCCGCAAATCTGGACACCATTGCGAAAATTGTGGAAACCACCCGCCTGTTTGCGGAGGTGGGCGGCGGCATCCGGGACATGGAAACGGTGGAAAGCTACCTGTCCATCGGGGTCAGCCGGGTGATTTTAGGTACCGCCGCCGTGAACAACCTCGATTTTTTGAAGGCGGCGCTTCGTAAATACGGCGACAAAATCGCCGTAGGTGTGGATTTGAAGGACGGATATGTTGCGATCAAGGGCTGGACGGAGACTTCCGACTTACAAGCGGAGGACTTCTTCGGGAAAATGAAGTCTCTGGGCGTGAAAACGGTGATTTGCACCGATATTTCCCGTGACGGGGCCATGAAGGGCACCAACCGGGAATTGTACCGGGAACTGTCGGAAAAATTTGACATGGCTCTGATCGCCTCCGGCGGCGTATCCAGTTTGGAGGATGTGACCGCGCTGGCGGCCATGCAGCTTCACGGGGCCATCATCGGCAAGGCCTACTACATCGGTGCGGTGGACTTAAAACAGGCAGTGGAGGCGGCGAAATGATTACGAAACGAATTATCCCCTGTCTGGACGTGCGAAATGGACGGGTGGTCAAGGGCACCAATTTTCAGGGGCTGCGGGATGTGTCATCCCCGGTGGAGCTGGGCAAATACTACAGCGACAACGGGGCCGACGAACTGGTGTTCTACGACATTACGGCTTCCGCCGAGGGGCGGAAGCTGTTCACCGACATTCTCACCCAGGTGGCTTCCACCATCTTCATCCCCCTGACCGTGGGCGGCGGAATCAATACGCTGGAGGACTTTGACCGGGTGCTCAAATGCGGCGCGGACAAGGTCAGCGTCAACTCCGGGGCCATCCGCAATCCGGATTTGGTTCACGACGCTGCAAGGCTCTACGGCGATCAGTGCGTGGTGCTGTCCGCCGATGTCAAGCGGGTGGACGGGCAGTTCCGGGTGTTTGCCAAGGGCGGCCGGGAGGATACCGGCATGGAGGCCATTTCGTGGGTCAAAAAGTGCGTCAGTAACGGCGCGGGCGAGGTGGTGCTGAACTCCATCGACACCGACGGTGTGAAGGGCGGCTTTGACCTGCCCATGCTGGAAGCCGTGTCGGAGGCCGTGGACGTGCCGGTGATTGCCTCCGGCGGCGCGGGCTGCATGGAGGATTTTGTGACTTTGTTTGAAGCCTTACCCAAGGTGGACGCGGGGCTGGCGGCTTCCATCTTCCACTTCGGACAGGTGAAAATCCCGGAATTAAAGCAGCTTTTGAGCGAAAAGAACATTCCTGTGAGGTTATAATCATGAATCTGGATGAACTGAAGTTTGACGAAAATGGGCTGATCCCCGCCATTGTGGTGGATGACGAGACGGGAAAGGTGCTTACCCTTGCCTACATGAACCGGGAGAGCCTGCAGGTTTCCATGGAAAAGGGATTGACATGCTTCTGGAGCCGCTCCCGGCAGGAACTGTGGCTCAAGGGGGAAACCAGCGGCAACTACCAGCACATCGTGTCCATCACCGCCGACTGCGACTGTGACGCTCTGGAGGTTCGGGTGAAGAAGGACGGCCCCGCCTGCCACACCGGGGCGGAAAGCTGCTTCCACAATCCCGTTCTGGGCGAAAAAAACGACAAATTCCAATTGGAGGGGCTGTACCGCCTGCTGGAAAGCAGGAAGAAAGAACTGCCTGAAGGCTCCTACACCACTTACCTGTTCCGGAAGGGGCTGGACAAAATTCTGAAAAAGGTGGGAGAGGAGAGCACCGAGGTCATCATTGCGGGCAAGGCCGAGGACAGGGCGGAGACGATCTACGAGATTGCCGACCTTGCCTACCATGTGCTGGTGCTGATGGTGCAGCTGGGCATTTCGGTGGAGGATATCCAAAAGGAACTGGCCAGCCGGCACATCATCGACCATAAGGTCAAGCAGGAGAAAATGACGAAATAATTGAAACCGTGCTTAGATACTGAGAAAGCTTCGCAATCCGGGCCGCAAAATTTAGGGACTTATTCAAAATGACGCTGTCCTGGCTCATCGCGTAATCCCCTTTAGATAATAGATAAGAGATAACAGATAATAGAGAATAGTACAGAAACGCCACAAACTGCGGCAAAAAATCTATTATCTATTCATTATTATCTATTATCTCTTATCTGAGCCCTGAAAGGGCGTTTCTGGTGCCGGCAACCGGCTTCAAACCAAAGAAAACCCGCGCCCGATTCCATGGGGAACTGGGCGCGGGTTTTTCTTGGGGATCAGCCCTCAAAATCGTTTTCGTCAGCCACGGGGACGGTTTCCTCGACGGGAGCCTCTTCCGCAGGGGCCTCCTCGACGGGAGCTTCCTCGACGGGAGCCACTTCCGCGGGAGCCTCTTCCACAGGGGCTTCCTTAACCGCGGGCTCCGCGTTCTTGCAGCAGGGGCACTTAGACAGGGAGGACAGGGCCTTTTTTGCCCAGGCAACAATCTGATCGCCGTAGGTGGCGGCTACATAGACAGCGCCCACAACGGCGGCGGCAGCGGCTACGACCTTCATCACAGTGGAAAATACGCGCATGGTATTACCTCCTTAATATATATTGATGCGTACTAAGTATAACCACAGAATGGGAAAAAAGCAATAAATAATTCTTGAACAATGAAAAAAGCTAAGGAAGCTCTGATGAAATCGGCAAGAGCTGGCAGCGAGAGATTTTTCCCTGGCCGAAAGTTTCAAAAGCGGAGGAATACTGTATGTATTTCCCGCTTTTGAAACTGAACGGATAGGGAAAAAGATCCGGTGTCCAGCCGAAGACGATTTATTCAGAGGTTCCCTAAACATACCCGTACATCCCCCGGACGCTGACTTCCCCGGAGTTTACGGCCTCCACCTGTCCCGAGGGGAGCCGGACCAGCAATGCGCCGCTGGAATCGATGTCCAGGGCATAGCCGTGGCGGATTTCCTCACCGCGGATCAGGGAAACCTCCTGCCCCAGGGTGATACAGTCCCGGCGGTAGCGGGAGAGGGTTTCCTCCCTGCCGGTGAGCAGCGTTCCGTTCATCCGACAGAGGGCCTTCAGCATGGCGGCGGCGAGACCTGCCCGGGACACGGGAGAGCCGGTGACCATGGCCAGGGACGCGGCCATTTCCCGCAGCTCCGGCGGGAAATCCGGAAGCTGCTGGCAGCAGTTGATCCCAATGCCGATGACACACCCTTCCACAATGCCCCCGGAATTGGTCACCAGTTCCGTGAGGATGCCCCCCAGCTTGCGCTTGCCGCAGACCAGGTCGTTGGTCCATTTGATCCCCGGGCGGAATCCCGCGGCGGCTTCCACCGCGTCGCACATGGCGGTGCCCACCGCGCAGGTCAGGTGCATGAGTTCAGCAGGGGCGCAGTTGGGGCGGAGCAGGATGCTCAAATACACGCCCATGTCCGGTGGAGAGGAAAAGTCCCGTCCCCTGCGGCCATGTCCGGCGCTCTGGTGCCCCGCGACCAGGGCGGTACCCTGGGGGGCTCCTTTACGGGCAAGCTCTTTGAGAACGTCATTGGTAGACCCCACGGAGGGCTCATAAGCCAGCAGCTCCCGCCAGGGATAATCGGGGGAGAGGCGGGACAGAATTTCCTCCCGCATATCAGTCGATGTCCGGGAGGACTTCCTCGGGAGGCTGGTCCAAAAGCTCCGGGTGGCGCAGGATACGCTTGTAGTGCTTGAAGAAAGCGGCGTAATAGTATCCGTCCACAATGCGCTCGTCCAGGGTGAACTTCACATCCACATATTTCCGCTGAACCACGGTGCCGTCCTCCTGAACCTCCAGGGCCCGGCGTTTGCAGCCGAAGGCGCCGAACACGGGGAGGTTGCCGAAGTCATACAGGTGGTGGTAGATAGGAGGAATGCCCAGACTGCCCATGGAGGTGAAGAACACACTGCCGTGGAAGGGACTGACCTCCAGCAGAAATTTGGGAAGCAATCCGAAATAATCCAGGGTTTTCAGAAGCCATACAGCGAATTTCAGCAACACTCCGGGAATCAGGGTGAAGGCACCCGCCACGTTGTCGAAGCTGGAATCCAGAGGTGTGTTTTTTACCTCCTCTACGGCGGCCTGGAGCTTGCGGTAAACATCCTCGGCGGTATCCGTTCGGCTGAGGTGCACCTTGATGCAGGTATCCGGGGAATCCACCTGCATATCCTTTTTCACGGTCATGCAGTACTGAATGTCCTCACCCCGGGAGTAAACCTTCTGCCCGGCAAGGAACCGATTCAGAGCGGGATACTTGCACAGCGTCCGGACATAGCAGGCGAGAAGAACGTGCATGATGCCGAAATTGGCCAGTCCCTCCCGGCGCTTCTGCCGGATGTAGCGGTCCAGATGGCTGATCTCAAAGGAATCGGCAAACAGGTTGGACGACTCATTGCGGTCCACCATGATGTACGGAGAAATCTGAGAAATGGGGGGCAGGGAACGGATGCGCCGCCCATCCACCCGGTCGCCCCAGGTGGGATGGTACTCTCCGATGGGGTGAATCCGAATGGCAAAAACCTGGAGCAGGCAGCCCGCCAGCGCCAGAAGATCCGGCAGCCAGAAGAGCATACAGGCCATGTCTCCGGAGGCCATTGCCTCTCTGTAGAAATAGAGGATAAACACGATGGGGGCCGCTACCACCGGCAGCAGCAGGGAAACGGCATGGGCCCGGTGGCCCGCAGTGATATCGGTGTACAGAAAAGCGAAGAAAACCAAAGCAATCCAGAACAGCCAGACCATCATCCGGCTTTGGATGTTGTTGTTAATCCAGACGGCGGAATACAGAGCCATCATCCAAACGGGAATTGCGGTTTTGTAGAATTGCTCCTTCCCCTGAAGGAGGGCGATGAGGACGTAAAGCAGGGGGGCTGCCGTGGGCAGAACGATTTGGCTCCACACGAAGGTCGAATCTCCCGTCCCTTTCACACAGAAGATTCCGATGCGGGCCACTGCCGAGCCGACCATGCACAGCGCCATCAGCCAGGTCAGCACGTTTTTCCGGCTGACATAGAGATGAATTCTGTTTTTCATAGCATCCCAAGTATAACAGAATCCGGCAAAATTCGCAAGAAAAAAATAGTACGGGCCACTGGAGGAGGCATCCGGGGCAGATAAATTGTTGTTTACAAAAAATACGCTGTCATTGCGAGCCAGTGCGCACACTGGCGTGGCAATCCCCCGGATATTCCGAAATGTACAAAAAACGGACAAAACTGGCTGCTGTATTGAATGGTTACGCGCTGAGGGCACGGTGGATTGCGGCGAGGAAGTCCGGGGTGGTGCCGCAGCAGCCGCCCAGGAGCTGGGCTCCGTTCTCCCGGCATTGGAGGAGAATCCGGGAAAATTCTTCTGCTTCCATGGGATATTCCGCGATCCCCTGGGCGTTGATTACCGGATTGCCAGCGTTGGGTTTGCAGATCAGCGGACCCTTCAGTTCCCGGCGAAGCCGGCTCACCAGGGCCGGGGTCATTTCGTCCGCCGCCACGCAGTTAAAGCCCACAGCCGCCGCGCCCGCTTTCTCCAATTCCCGGAGTATCGGGCCTACCGGAGCACCGGAGAACAGGGAGCCGTCGGCCTGCATGGTGAACGTGTACATGGAGGCCCCGGCTCCTTCCAGCTCCGCGGCTGTGAAAATGGCCTCCGCCTCCTGGGGGTAGAGCAGAGTTTCCCCCACGAGAAGGTCCACGCCGCCGTCCAGAAGTCCGCGAATCTGGCGGCGGTAGTTCTCCACCAGCAGGTCGAAATTTTCCGGGTCCCAACTGTCGCAGTAGGCCGCCAGGGTCGTCAAGTCCCCGGCGATCAGGCAGTCCGGCGCGGCGGAGCGGGAGAGGGCCGCCAGAGAGGCGTTGATCCGCTCGGTGTGATGGTCCATCCCATGGGCCTTCAGGGCGATGGGCTGGGCCTGGAAGGTGGGGGCGTAGATGATTCGGGAGCCCGCCTGAGCGTAGGCACGCTGGAGAGAAACCAACGGTTCCGGGTTCTCCAGTACCCACAGCTCGGTGCTGACGCCCTTTGGCATTCCTGCCAGACGGAGATTGGAGCCGGTAGCTCCGTCCAGAAGGCACAGGCCCTCCTGAATCATTTGCTGGAATTCGGCGGTAGAAAGCATGGTTGGTTCCTCCGTTTAGAATGGATTTGTATGAGGAAGATAAATTGTTGTTTACGCGTGCACACGCAAAAATATGCTGTCATTGCGAGCCAGTGCGCACACTGGCGTGGCAATCCCCCGGATAGAGGGGAAATGTACCGAATAGTTCCCGAAAGAGTTGAATTCGTTGCGATTTTTGGTGGTAATCGTTTCCTGGTTCCGTTCAACCGGGGGATTGCCACACCAGTCTGCGGACTGGTTCGCAATGACAGATAATTTGGAAAATGCAAGAAGGATTGACCTTTTCCGGAAAAACTGATACTATATGGGAAATCTTCCCTAACGAAAGGATTTGAAGCTATGAAGAAAGCAACCCTCAGAGCCTACGCCAGGCTCATTGTGCAATCCGGAATCAACGTGCAGAAGGGCCAGGAGGTGCTCATCTACGCGGACCTGGACCAGCCTGAATTCGTACAGATGGTGGTGGAGGAAGCCTACCGGGCCAAGGCCTCCAAGGTGATTGTGGAGTGGAACTACGCGCCTCTGGAGAAAATCCATGTGCGTCACCAGAGCGTGAAAACGCTGGGCAATGTGGAAAAATGGCAGCTGGAGCGGCAGGAGCATTTCTGTGAGGCGGTGCCTGCCCGGATTCACCTTGTTTCCGAGGACCCCGACGGCCTCAAGGGCATGAATATGGAAAAGGTTGCCAAATCCCGGCAGATGCGCTACCCCATTCTCAAGCCCTACCTGGATCGCCTGGAGGGCGCCCAGCAGTGGTGCATTGCCGCCGTGCCCGGTGTGGCCTGGGCGAAAAAGGTTTTCCCGGGAATGCGGGCCTCCGCCGCGGTGGAGAAGCTGTGGGAGGCCATTCTGGATGCCTCCCG
The DNA here is from genome assembly GCA_004555705.1 of Clostridiales bacterium. GTDB lineage: Bacteria > Bacillota > Clostridia > Oscillospirales > Oscillospiraceae > Faecousia. The sequence continues at coordinate 12,941 of SFHI01000048.1, forward strand.
GGTGGACGAGGACCCGGTGGCTGCCTGGGAGAAGCACAACGCCGACCTGGCTTCCCGTTGTGATTACCTGAACAGCCTGGGAATTCAGAAGCTCCACTATACCGCGGACAATGGCACGGACTTCACCGTGGGCATGATTCCAGAGGCTCAGTTCTGCGGCGGGGGAGAGGTTTCCCGGCGTGGAATCTTCTTCAATCCGAACATCCCCACGGAGGAGTGCTTTATCTCTCCCATGAAGGGTCAGGCCGAGGGCATTGTCTATGCCACAAAGCCTCTGAGCTACCAGGGTCAGCTGATCGAGGACTTCTCCATCCGTTTTGAAAACGGCAGGGCGGTGGAGGTGAAGGCAGCCAAGGGTGAGGAGCTGCTGAAAACCATGATTTCCATGGACGAGGGCGCGGCGTATCTGGGCGAGTGTGCCCTGGTGCCTCAGGTCAGCCCCATCGCCCAGAGCGGAATTCTGTTCTACAACACCCTGTTTGACGAGAATGCTGCCTGCCATCTGGCACTGGGTATGGGCTTTGCCGACACTATCCGGGACCACCATAACAAAACCTTGGAGGAGTGCCGGGAGCTGGGCATCAACGATTCCATGATTCATGAGGATTTCATGATCGGCTGTGACAGCATGAACATCGACGCCATCTGCGCGGACGGCAGCCTGGTCCCTGTATTCCGGGGAGGCAACTGGGCGTTCTGAGGAAAGGCCATGACGGAGAAAGAGAAAATTCACAGCGGGGAAATCTATCAGCCCATGGGCCAGGAGATTCTGGATGAGCAGCTTGCCTATCTGGACCGGATGGATGCCTACAACGCGATTCCCCGAAAGGAGCTGCAGAAACGGGAGCAGATGCTTCCCCAGCTGTTTGCCGAGGTTGGGGAGGGGTGCTATGTGGAATCCCCGTTCTATGCCAACTGGGGCGGACATCATGTGCATCTGGGGCGCAATGTCTACACAAATTACGGTGTGACCTTTGTGGATGATACCCACATCTACATTGGGGACTATACCATGATCGGCCCCAACACCGTTCTCGCCACGGCTGCCCATCCGTTGGACCCGGGACTGCGCCGGAAGGGCCTGCAGTACAATCTTTCGGTTCGCATCGGGAAAAACTGCTGGCTTGGGGCCGGCGTTGTGGTGCTGCCCGGCGTAACCATCGGAGACAACTGCGTGATCGGTGCGGGAAGCGTGGTGACCCGGGACATTCCGCCCAATGTGGTGGCGGTGGGAAATCCTTGCCGGGTGCTGCGGGAAATCGGGGAGGCGGACCGCGTGACTTACCGGCATGGCAGGAATATTCCGGAGGAATTGCTGGACGGCAAGATTTTTCAAAAAAACTGAAAATAATGCTTGCATTCTTCGCGCCTGTGTGGTATGATATCCGGGCGATTGAAGATTGCTGAGGGCAATTATGCCCTTTACCTGATAAGAAAGAGGTGAACGAAATGAAGGAAGGTATCCATCCCAAGTACGAACAGACCACCATCCGCTGTGCCTGCGGCAATGTCTTTACCACTGGTTCCACCATCCGCTGTGCCTGCGGCAATGTCTTTACCACTGGTTCTACCAAGAAGGACATTCGTGTTGAGATCTGCTCCAAGTGCCACCCTTTCTATACCGGCAAGCAGAAGCTGGTTGACACCGGTGGACGGGTTGACCGCTTCAACAAGCGCTTCGGCCTGAAGTAAGCATCACACACCCATCCGCACCACGGGATTCCGTGGTGCGGATTTTTTTGTTTTTGGGGGAGGTCAGATGGCAGGAAAATTGTTGTTTACAAAAAATACGCTGTCATTGCGAGCCAGTGCGCACACTGGCGTGGCAATCCCCCGGATATTCCGAAATGTACAAAAAACGGACAAA
>SFHI01000049.1 GCA_004555705.1 Clostridiales bacterium
GTTACCTGGTTCCATTCAACCGGGGGATTGCCACGCCACTTAAGCGCACTGGCTCGCAATGACAGCATTTATTAGCCAAACAACAATTGTCAATTCTAAACAACAATTTACCCCTTGCTGCTTTATCCCGGCAGGCAAAAAATCACTTAAGGAGGAACATACAATGAAAAAGCTATTGGCAATCGCGCTGGCACTGTGCATGGCATTGAGCCTCGCCGCCTGCGGCGGAAGCTCCACGGAAAGCACCACCGCGCCTGAGGTCACTGACCCCGTCCCCACGGTACAGGACCCCAGCGCTTCCGCGGAAGAGCCCCGGGAAGCGGAGCTGAACATCATGATGAGCTTCCCCCAGTACATGGACCAGTGGGAAACCTACTGCAAGCAGTTTGAAGCGAAAATGCTGGCGGAGGAGAACATCAAGGTCACCGTCAATCTGGAAATGCCCAGCTCCGGACAGTATGAAAGCGTTCTGCAGGCCCGCTTAAGCGGCGGCGACGCTCCCGACCTGTATACCCTCCACTGCAACAACCTGGGCACCTACAACGACGCAGGCTATCTGTACGATCTTTCGGGCCAGCCTCTGGCCGATGTGATCTACGACAACGTGAAGGAAACCGTGACCATCGACGGCAAGCTGCTGGCGGTTCCCATTGAGAGCCAGGCCTGGGGCGTGCTGTACAACAAGGCCATCTTCGCCGACTGCGGTCTGGAAGCGCCGGAAACCCTCAGCGACCTGGAGCACATCTGTGAGGTCCTGACCGAAAAGGGCTACACCCCCTTCCTGTTGGCCTTCCAGGAGCAGTGGGTGCCCCAGCTGATGACCGGCCTGACCCTTGGCGACATCGTCTCCGGCAAGCTGAACGACTGGCTGGAGCGGATGTACGCAGACCAGGGCTCCTATGAAGAGGTGCGGGAGATTTTTGATGTCATCGACCTCATCATGGCCAACGGCACCGACCGGGCCATGGAGGAGGGCTCCGAGGCCGGCGCGGCTGACTTTGCCCTGGGCAAGGCCGCCATGTTCGTCCAGGGCACCTGGGCCGCCAACACCATCATGACCACCAATCCCGATATGGAACTGGGCGTCTTTGCCCTTCCCATCAACGAGGACCCCAACTGCACCCGGGTGAACCTGTCCACCTCCACCACCCTGGCGGTGCATCCCGACAGCCAGGAGCTGGAGCTGGCCCTGAAATTCGCCAACTATGTGCTGGATGAAAAGGACTCCTCCGCCCTGTTCCAGTCCTGCTCCTTCAATCCCCTGGCCGACTGCCATGACTATGAGGCCTATTCCTGGGTTGCCGACGCTTCCGCCTATGTGGCCCGGGGCCGGGCCTACCAGGACCTGGTGATTCCCTCCTCCGTCACCGACGAGCAGGGCCGTCTGCTGCAGGAGTACTATGTGGGCAGCGTCACCGTGGACGAAATCATCCAGCGTCTGGATGCCGCGTTCCAGGCTGCCAACGCGCTGAAGTAATTGATCTGGCGGGGGGCAGGTGATTTACCTGCCCCTCCTTTTCTTTCCAAGGAGGCCCGGCGCCATGAAAAACGCCAGAAAGCAGAACCTGAGTTTGCTCCTGTTTTGTACCCCCGCGCTGATCGTTTATATCCTGTTCAAGCTGTACCCCGCCCTGTCCGGCGTCTTTTATTCGCTGACCAACTGGAACGGGCTGAAGAAAACCTATGACTTTGTGGGCCTGGCCAATTTCCGGGAAATCCTGACCGATACCTACTTCTGGAACGCCATGGGCTTTACCTTCCGATATGTCATCGTGATGGTCCTTGTTTCCAATGTGATTGCCCTGACGCTGGCGGTGGCCATTGAGAGCCGCCGCAGAGCCAAAGGTTTCTACCGCACCATCTTCTATATGCCCAATATGATCAGCATGGTCATCGGCGGGTATATGTGGATGTTTATTTTTACCAAGGTGCTCTACTACATGGCCGACAACTGGGGCTGGCGCTTTCTGGATCACTCCTGGATCGGGGACCCGAGGTTTTCCTTCCTGGCCATCATCATCGTGGCGGCCTGGGGCGCGGTGGGGTATCTGATGATCATCTACATGGCCGCGCTGCAGGGGGTTCCGGCGAATCTGAAGGAGGCGGCCTCCATGGACGGGGCCAACGCCTGGCAGAACTTCTGGAAGATCGTTTTCCCCCTGATCCGCCATGCCATTACCATCTGCGTGTTCTGGTCGCTGAACGCGGGCTTCCAGGTATTCGACGTGATCTATACCCTCACCGGCGGCGGCCCCGGCCGGGCCACCCAGTCCGTGGCCCTGAACATCTACGAGGAGGCCTTCAAGGGCAACATCCGCTACGGCTACGCCACCGCCAAATCCACGGTGCTGTTTGTCATCGTGCTTGTGGTCACCGCCATTCAGCTGAAGGTCACCTCCAGAAAGGAGCAGGAGCTGTGAAAAAGAAAAGATTGATCTCGGATATCCTGGTTTACAGCCTGCTGACCGCCGCGGCCTGCTTCACCCTGTTTCCGCTGCTGATGGCCCTGATGAATTCCTTCAAGACCAACCGGGAGCTGCTGACCAACGTGATGAGCTGGCCCACCGGTTTCAGCCTGGATAACTACGTCCGCACCTTTGAGAAAATGCACTATGGCCGCAGCTTCTGGAACACCGTCCTGCTGGCCGCCCTCAGCGTGAGCATGATGATCCTGTTCTCCGCCCTGGCAGGCTGGAAGCTGTGCCGTACCAAAACCCGGCTGTCCCGGTTCCTACTGAAGCTGTTTATCTTTTCCATGCTGATCCCCTTCAGCTCCATCATGATCCCGCTGTACCGGGTCACCCTGGCGCTGAACATCAAAAATTCCCTGGTGGGCCTTTCCTTCGTGTACGCGGGGTTGGGGGTCAGTATGGCGATCTTCCTGTATCACGGCTTTGTCAAGAGCATTCCCATGGAAATGGAGGAAGCCGCCGCCATCGACGGCTGCGGCTCCCTGCAGACCTTTTTCCGCATCGTGCTTCCCATGCTGAAGCCCATCACGGCCACCATCTGCATTACCAACGTGCTCTGGGTGTGGAACGACTTCCTGCTGCCGCTGATCATCATTTCCGACAACAAGAAGTATACCCTGCTCCTGTCCACCAACACCCTGTTCGGCCAGTACAGCAGCGACTGGACGGCCATTCTCAGCGCCCTGATTCTGGCGGCGCTGCCCGTTATCGTGTTCTATGCCATCTTCCAGAAGCAGATTCTGAAAGGAATCGCCGACGGGGCCGTAAAGGGGTGAAGCCATGGAATACCTGTACGCGAAAGACGGCGCCCTGTACGCCGGAGAGAACCCCATCCTTCTGCGGGGCATGGGCCTTGGGGGCTGGCTGCTGCCGGAGGGATATATGTGGAAATTCTATACAAAGTGCGACCGCCCCCGGCGGATAGAGGCGCTGATTCGGGAGCTTTGCGGCCCGGAGTACGCCCGGACCTTCTGGAAGCGGTATTACGATGCCTACATTACGGAGGCCGACATTGCCTGGATGGCCGGGCAGGGTATGAACTCCCTGCGGCTGCCCCTGAATGCCCGAACCCTGTTCCGCGTCTCCGGCGAGGAAGTTCGGTTCAACCCCTTTGTCCTTCAATACGTGGACAACTGCCTGGGCTGGTGCCGGAAATACGGACTGTACCTGATTCTGGATATGCACGCTGCCCCCGGCGGCCAGACCGGGCAGAACATCGACGACAGTGCGGCGGACCTTCCAGAGCTGTATACGGACCCGGGCAATCAGGAGCTGCTGGTGCGGATGTGGCGTCTTTTGGCTTCGCGCTATGCCGGAGAACCGGCCATCGGCGGCTATGACCTGCTGAATGAGCCCCTGCCCAAGTGGAACAGTGGGTACTACCCCCAGGCGCTGCCCCTCTACCGCAGGCTGATCCGGGCCATCCGGGAGGTGGACAAACGCCACCTTCTTATCCTGGAGGGGGTCCACTGGGCCACGGATTTCCACATTTTTGACGATCTCAGCCCGGAGGAAGCGGCGGACAATGTGGTTCTGGAGTTCCATAAGTATTGGAGCGACCCGGACGAGGAGAGCCTGGCGCCGTTTCTGGAGGCCGGGAAGCGGCTGCGCGTTCCCCTCTGGATGGGCGAGGGCGGAGAGAACAACTGCCCCTGGTATACCACGGTGTTCCCCCTGTACGAGCGGCTGGGCATCGGCTGGTCTTTCTGGACCTACAAGAAAATGGAAACCCCAAACTCCCCCGCCACCTTCCGGAAGCCGGAGGGCTGGGAGGACATTTTGTCCTACCTGGACAGCGGCCCCAGGCCGGAACGACAGGAGGCAGCGGCACTTTTTGACCGCTTCCTGGACAGCATTTCCCAAACGGAGTACCACCCGGACATCATGGACGCGCTGCTGCGCCGCCCGGGGTTGCGGATTCCCGCCGCCGCTTTTGACGCGGAGCGGATTGTCAGCTCCCGGGCCCAGGGCGCGGCCTTCCGGAATTCCAGCAGGGCCACCCTCCTCTTTGCCGACGGCCATACCGGCCCGGCGGACTGGTGCCGCTACGGCGGGGAACCCCAGCCGGAAAGCCAGCGGATGCTGCTGCGCCTCCAGCCCGGCGACGCGGTGGGCTACCGCATCCGCTCAGAGGGAAGGAGCACCCTTACCGTCACATTCCAGGGCCGCCCCGGCGGAACCCTCCGAATCTCCGGGCAGAGCCTCCCCATGAACACCCCCTGCCCCATCCCCGTCCCCCAGGACCTTCTCTGGCTGGAATGCCCCGGCAAGGAAGTGTTCCTCGAATCCCTGCTGATTGAAAAGGAGCGGCAATAAATTGTTGTTTACAGATGTGCACCAAATAAAACGCTGTCATTGCGAGCCAGTGCGCACACTGGCGTGGCAATCCCCCGGATATTCCGAAATGTACGAAAAACGGACAAACGCCCTAACAAACCGTCCTGAATTGTTGGGGGATTGCCACACCAGCGTGCGCGCTGGTTCGCAATGACAGTTCTTTTTCAGTGCGCTATAGAGCTGTAAACAACAATTTACCTCCCTCCCCTTCAAGACCCGCCTGCGTTTTCTGAAAGCGCAGGCGGGTCTTTCTGAATGCGCTCACTTTCTTTACCTTCCCTCCTCCCTCCCGTTCACGCGGCGCTTCTGCTTGTGAACATTGCATGAATACCCCTTGCATCCGGAGCGGCTTTTTAGTATAATACAAGGTACGAACGGAGGTAGAGAAATGGCAAAGCTTTATTTCAAATACGGGGCCATGGGCTCCAGCAAAACCGCCCAGGCTCTGATCACCAAATACAACTATGAGGAAAACGATCTGAAGGTCTGGCTCATCAAGCCCAGCGCGGACACCCGGGACGGAAAGCAAATTCTCCGCAGCCGCATCGGCCTGGAGGCGGAGGTGGAGGTGATCCCCCCGGACATGGACATCCTGGCCCGGTTTGACGAAACCCGCCGGGGCTGCTGCAATGTGATCATCGTGGACGAATGCCAGTTCCTGACGGAGCAGCAGATTGATGAACTTCGGGCCATCGTCAACGACCGGAACGTACCCGTCATGTGCTTCGGCCTGCGGACGGATTTCCAGACAAAGCTGTTCCCCGGCAGCCGGAGGCTCATGGAGCTGGCGGACGAAATCCAGGAGATCAAAACCATGTGCGACTGCGGCGCCAAGGCCACGGTGAACGCCCGGATTGACGCAAACGGTCACATCATCACCCAGGGTGCCCAGGTGGTGCTTGGGGGCAATGACAGCTACATCGCCATGTGCCACAAATGCTATATCCGGGGCATCCGGGAAAACCGGGTCATCCGGCTCCACGGACAGGGAGGCGCTTTATGAGCCTGACGGTAAACATCTATTACACCGGCACCAACGGAAACGCCCGGAAATTCGCCGAGGAAATGACCTCCAGCGGACTGGTGGAGGCCATCCGGGCGGAGGAAGGCAATGAAAAGTACGCCTACTATTTCCCCGCGGAGGACCCGGAAACGGTGCTGCTCATTGACCGCTGGCGGGATCAGGCCGCCCTGGACATCCACCACAAAACACCCATGATGGCACAGATTTTCGCTCTTCTGGAAAAATACAACCTGAAAAAACGGGTGGAACGCTATGTGGAAGCCCCCAAAACCAATGACTAAAGGAGAATGCGCTATGAAACTGGAAGAAATTCTTGCCAAATGCGACCACACTCTGCTGACCCAGACCGCCACCTGGGAGGAGATTCGGACCGTCTGTGCCGACGGAATGAAATTCCATACCGCTTCCGTCTGCATCCCCGCCTCCTTTGTGAAGCAGGCCAAGGAATATGTGGGGGACAGGCTCCCCATCTGCACGGTCATCGGCTTCCCCAACGGCTACGACACCACCGCCGCCAAGTGCTTCATGGCAACGGACGCCGTGGAAAACGGCGCGGACGAGGTGGACATGGTCATCAACATCGGCTGGGCCAAGGAGGGCAAATGGGAGGATATCACCGCGGAAATCGCCGCCATCAAAGCCGCCTGCCACGGAAAGCTCCTCAAAGTCATCATTGAAACCTGCCTGCTCACGGACGACGAGAAGATCGCCCTGTGCAAATGCGTTTCCGACTCCGGCGCGGACTTCATCAAGACCTCCACAGGTTTTTCCAAGGCCGGAGCCACCTTCCACGATGTGGAGCTGTTCTCCCAGCACGTTGCCCCCCATGTGAAAATCAAGGCCGCCGGCGGTATTTCCAGCCTGGAGGACGCGGAGAAGTTCATCCAGCTGGGCGCCAGCCGCCTGGGCACCAGCCGCATCGTGAAAATCGCCAAGGGCCTGCAGCAGAACGGTAGCTACTGACCAACACACACCACAACGACAAATTGTTGTTTGGTAGGATTCCACCGTAGGGGCGGATATCATCCGCCCTCTTTGGTAACGATGACAAAAATACCCGTTTTATCCGTAAACGCTCAAAAAAACCGGACGTTTCGGGCGGCTAATAGCCGCCCCTACGGTAGCAACGTAACGTTTTTTAAAAACTTCAAACAACAATTTATCTGACACGTTTTTCAAATCTTCATTCACAGGAGGAATATACTATGCTCACCACGCCCACCCCTCATAATTCCGCCAAGCCGGGGGACTTTGCGAAAACCGTCCTCATGCCCGGCGATCCCCTGCGCAGCAAATTCATCGCGGAGAACTTCCTGGAAAACCCGGTGCTGGTCAACAACGTCCGGGGCGTCCAGGGCTATACCGGCTTTTACAAGGGCGTAAGAGTGTCCGTCATGGCCTCCGGCATGGGTATGCCCGCCATCGGCATCTACTCCCACGAGCTCTTCACCGGCTACGGCGTGGAGAACATCATCCGGGTGGGCTCCGCCGGTTCCATTCAGGATGACATCAACCTCTACGATCTGGTCATCGCCCAGGGCGCCTGCACGGATTCCAATTGGGCGAAGCAGTTCCATCTGCCCGGCACCTTTGCCCCCATCGCCTCCTGGGAGCTGCTGACCGAAGCGGTGAAGGCCGCCGAGGCCAACGGAGCCACCTACCATGTGGGCAACGTAAACTCCTCCGACGTGTTCTACGGCGACCATGAGGGCGTCCCCGAGGGCCTGGACAGCGTCTATGGTCTGAAGAAAATGGGCGTCATGGCTCTGGAAATGGAGGCCGCCGCCCTGTACATGAACGCCGCACGGTACGGCAAGCGGGCGCTGTGCATCTGCACCATCTCCGACCATGTGCTCAAGGGCGTGGAAACCACCCCCCAGGAGCGGCAGACCGCCTTCACCACCATGATGAAGGTAGCCCTGGACGTGGCCGTGGCCATGGAGAACAGGTAACCCCATGGGCGCGCATTCATCGGTCACCCGTCCCCGGGTGCGGCTGCTGGGCCAGCCCATCGGTTTGGGGATTCCCCTGGCTCTTGCGGGGGGCTTTCTGGGCTTCAATATGGTGCTGGTTCTTTTTTCCGAGCGGAATGCCGTCATGTGGGGAATCACCCTGGTGATGGCCGCCGCATTCCTCGCCGTGTTCGCCCTGGGCATGAGCTACCTGCTCTCCCCCTTTGAGCGGCTGCGCATCAGCCCCGAGGGGGTGGAGCTGACCCTCTGGGGACTGACCCTTCGCCGGATTCCCACGGACACCATCCGCTCCGTCACCGCCACTACCCGGGAAATCATCGTCCGGCGGCGGGACTGCGACCTGTACCGGCTGAAAATCAACCCCAACGGCTCCTGGCCCAAGAGCAGGTGCCTTTGGCTGGATTGGTCCGTGTCCACCGAGCAGGCGCTGAAGGAGAATCTTCCCGGGGTCAACTTTCTTTTCTGACGGAGGCATCCTATGAAACGTGTATTTCTCATCGTTCTGGATTCCTGCGGCGTGGGGGCCGCCCCTGACGCCGCAGACTTTGGGGACGCCGGGAGCAACACCCTGCGCTCCTGCGCCCAAACCGGCGCGCTTCGGATTCCCAACCTGATTTCGGCAGGTATCGGCAATATGGACGGGGTGGACTATCTTCCCTCCGTCTCTGCCCCCCGGGGGGCCGTGGCCCGGCTGCGGGAGGCATCCATGGGCAAGGACACCACCATCGGCCACTGGGAAATCGCCGGGGTCGTGTCCCCCACACCGCTGCCCACCTATCCCCAGGGCTTCCCCCGGGAGGTGCTGGACGCCTTCGAGGCGGCCACCGGCCGGGGTGTCCTGTGCAATCTTCCCTATTCCGGCACCGATGTGATCCGGGACTACGGGAAAGAGCATCTGGAAACCGGCAAATGGATCGTCTATACCTCCGCGGACTCCGTGTTCCAGGTGGCGGCACACGAGGGAAAAGTCCCTCTGGAGGAGCTCTACGACGGCTGCCGGAAGGCCCGGGCCATCCTGCAGGGCAGGCACGGCGTGGGCCGGGTCATCGCCCGTCCCTTTGTGGGCGACCCGGAGACGGGCTTTACGCGCACCAGCAACCGCCACGATTTCTCCCTGGAGCCCCCGGGAAAGACCATGCTGGACGCAGTGAAGGGAGCAGGCCTTGCTTCCATCGCCGTGGGCAAGATTCAGGATATCTTCGCCGGCAGGGGCACCACGGAGTACGTCTACAACAAGAGCAACGCCGACGGTATGGCTCACGCCCTCCACTACGCCCGGCAGGATTTCCGGGGGCTGTGCTTTGTAAACCTGGTGGACTTCGACATGGTATACGGCCACCGCCGGGACCCCCTGGGCTACGCCAGGGCCCTGTCGGAGTTTGACGCCTGGCTGGGCGACTTCTGCAAAGAGCTTACCGCCGGGGACATCGTGATGATCACCGCCGACCACGGCTGCGACCCCTGCTACACCGCCACCACGGACCACACCCGGGAGTACGTCCCCCTGGTAGCCCTGGGCCCGGAGGTGAAGTCCGTTAATCTGGGCACCCGGAATACCTTCGCTGACATCGCCGCCACGGTGACGGAGCTGCTGGGCGTTCCCTACGAAACCCCCGGGTTCAGCTTTGCCCAGCAAATTCTTCGCTGAAAGGAGAATCGCCATGACACCCGAAAAACTGATCCAAATGGCCATGGAGGCCATGGAGCACGCCTATGTCCCCTACTCCGGCTACAAGGTGGGAGCAGCCCTGCTCTGTGCCGACGGAAGCGTGTATTGCGGCTGCAACATCGAGAACGCGTCCTACAGCCCCACCAACTGTGCCGAGCGCACAGCCTTCTTCAAAGCCGTGTACGACGGCCATCGGGACTTTGTGTCCATCGCCGTCTGCGGCGGCAAGGATGGAGTCATCACAGGGTCCTTTCCCCCTTGCGGCGTCTGCCGCCAGGTCATGCGGGAGTTTTGCCGGGATGATTTCCTGATCTATATGGCAGGCCCCGAAGGGAGCTTTGAAACCGTGACCCTTGCCCAGCTGCTGCCCTACAGCTTCAGCGCCGCGGAGCACATGCAATAAGCCTCCACGCCCCAGGAGGCAGATAAATTGTTGTTTGAGCGTCAAATACTGCAACACGGTACGACCGTGCTGTAGGGGAGGCATTGTTTTGCATTATGGAATGATTGCCACTGGCAATCATAGTAATTCTGATTCGCTGCGCGGAGCACCACTCCCGGCGGTAAAATGTACCGTTTTCCGGGGCGCCCCGGCGAAAACGTACTGCCCTACGGGAGGCATCAATGCCTCCCCTACAGTAAGGACGCGGTGCGTGCGGACACTTCCAAACAACAATTTATCGGCTTGCTGCTATTCTTGGAGCGCTGAACCGCAAATATTCTGAAAAAATATTGATTTTTGACTCAGGATATGTAATAATGCTAGTGGTGCGAGAATGCGCCAATTTAGATTTTATGGAGGAATGAAATCATGAAAAAGATTCTGGCTCTGCTGCTGGCTCTCACCATGGTCATGTCCCTGGCCGCCTGCGGCGCCAAGGACGAGACTCCGGCCACTGCCGCTACCGAGGCCGCTACCGAAGCTGCCACCGAGGCCGCTACCGAAGCTCCCACTGAGGCTGAGGCTCCCGCTGCCGGTATCGCCAAGGTTGCCCTGGTAACCGATGTGGGCACCATCGACGACGAGTCCTTCAACCAGGCCTGCTGGCAGGGTGTTGAGGCTTGGTGCTCCGCCAACGGTGTGGAGTACACCTACTACCAGCCCACCGAGGATTCCACCGACGCCCGTGTTCAGTCCGTTGCCCAGGCCATCAACGAGGGCGCTGACACCATCGTCATGCCCGGCTACCTGTTCGGCGCCACCCTGACCGTGGTTATGGAGGAGTTCCCCGACACCCACTTCATCGCTGTTGACGTGGCTTCCGGCGACCTGACCGTGGACTACACCACCTTCTACGATCCCGCTCCCAACACTGCCTGCCTGACCTTCTCCGAGGAGCAGGCCGGTTACCTGGCCGGTTACGCTGCCGTGAAGGACGGCTACACCAAGCTGGGCTTCCTGGGCGGCATGGCCGTTCCCGCCGTTATCCGCTACGGTTTCGGCTTCGTGCAGGGCGCTGACGCCGCTGCCTCCGAGATGGGCGTGGACATCGAGATCAACTACACCTACGGC
>SFHI01000050.1 GCA_004555705.1 Clostridiales bacterium
GCTGCAACCTCAACTGGCTGCAGCCGTTTCTTCTTGGTTTTTTGTAGCCAGTGCCGGAAGACACTGGCTACCTTGCTGAGGGACTTTTTTAACAGCCCCCTGTTTTTTTCGCGGTGTCAAGGGTTTTTCCGAACACCACAAACCGGTCAAACAGATATTCCGTCACGAAGTTCACAATCATAGTAATGGCCAGCACCAGGTAGGGATTCCATCCCATATTCTCCCCGGTGAGCACCGCCGTCCACCAGGTTGACAGCGGCGTGAACACCACATAAAATCCCGCCACCTTCGCCATTGCCACAGGCACGTTGCCTGCGGAGCAGAAAGTAAACTTCCGGTTCAGCGTAAAATTCCAAAGCACCGACAGCACCAGGGCGATCAGGTACGACAGCCAGTGCACCAGCCCCAGGACCTCCTCCAGGATGGTGAAGCTCACCACCTGAATCACACCCGCGCTGATGGAGAACAGCACAAATTTGATTGTCCTGAGCAGTTCTTTCTTTTTCGCGTCCACAACAACACTTCCTTCTCGCTTAATGACCCAATCATACCTCCCGAAAGGGAAAAAATCAAGCGTCGCTGAACAGAAATATGGCTTCTCAGATCCTTGTCAGCCCCTGCATGGTGCGAAAGGAGGTGTCCTCCGTGACGGCAGTCCGGATTCCCCGTATGCCGCATTCGGCCTCCAGCGGCCCCAGGAAGAATGCTCCGCTCTTCATGATCTGCCCGCCCAGGCATACCACTTCCGGCCTGAAGCCGTCCAGGAAGGGGATCAGCGCGTCCCGAAGCCGCACACCAAACTCCCGGAAGCAATGGCGTGCCTGGGAATCCCCCTCCAGAACCCGCTGGGCCAGGGCTTTCCCATCCAGAGCCTCCCCCAGCCGCTCCCTGGTCAGCCCCATCAGCCCCCGGCGGGAGAGATAATCGTCAATCCGGGCATCCAGAAAAGGAGCGTCATAGATGTATCCGCTGTCCGGCACGCCCGGGGTTCCCCGGGGCGCCAGCACCCCATTCAGGCCAAAACCGCTGCCGCAGCCCGTACCGATGCACACAAACAGCGCCCGTTCGCTCCCTCTGGCCGCTCCAAAGCCCATTTCCCCCAGTGCGAAGGCAGAAGCATCATTGGCAAACCGGATTCCCTCCGGCTCCACGCCCAGCCTGTTTCCCAGCTCCCGGCGAAGATCCAGCCCGTAAAGGGCATCGTATTTCGCCAGTCCCTGCATCAGGCAGATTCCCCGTTCGTAATCGAACGGTCCCGGAAAGGCCAGCCGAATCCCAGCCGACTTCTCCGGCGCCGGATTGGTTTCCCGGATGATTCCCGCAAAATGCGCCAGTAAATTCTCCGCGTTCTCCCCAGCCCGTGCAGGGAAATGCCGCAGCGGCTGCGTCAGATTTCCGGATTCGTCAACACAGGCGGTTTTGATCTCCGTCCCACCCACATCCAGGCAGATGTATTCCTTCATGGAATCCACCATCCTTACCGCTGAATTTCAATCTGGAAGCTGCTCCGGCTGGCCGGATAGTAGCTCTCGCTGTACTCCACCATCTGCCCGTTTCGGGTGCTGCCCTTGGAGGAAATGAACACCGTGGGCTCAAAGGACCCGATGCCCAGCCCCGCAGCCACCTCGGAAGGCGGCATCACCACCTCAAGCCGCCGGGAGGCATGAACCACGGACAATCCTCTGCTGTCCAGAGCCTCATACAACGACCCGTCGGTAAAATCCTGTTCCGCCATATCGGGGAACAGCTTGCAGGGTACATACACCGTAGTATATACCACCGGAGCGTTGCCGTTCACATCCTCCAGATGCCGGATTCTTGTCAGCTTTGTGACGCTCTGGCCCGGTTTCAGCCGGAGGGCCTCTGCAACAGCTCCCTCCGCCTTTTCGATACGCAGGCACACCACCTTCGTCCGCAGAATCCGATGACGGTTCCGGCATTCCTCCCGGTAGCCTGTTACAAAGCTGGTGGACTCGTGCACCAGCTTCGGCTCGGATACGAAGGTGCCGCTTCCCTTCACCCGGGTCACCCGGCCCTCTCTGGCCAGGGTGTCCAGAGCCTGCCGCACTGTGGGACGACTGACCCCCAGCGTCAGGGCAAGCTCATTTTCCGTGGGAATCTGGCTTCCCACCGGATACTCCCCCTCCGCGATTTTCTCCCGAATATACTCCGCCACCTGAATATACAGCGCCTGCGCCATAGCATCCACCTCTTTCATTTCCTGACCCCAATCCGTCAGGCCATACGGCTTGGACGGATAAATTGTTGTTTACAAGTGTGCGCTAAATAAAACGCTGTCATTGCGAGCCAGTGCGCACACTGGCGTGGCAATCCCCCTGTTCTTCCTCCTGTCATCCCGAGCGAGCGCAGCGAGTCGAGGGATCTACCATGTTCGTTCACATTTTAGCTTCGTTCAGTGCGTAGATCCTTCGACTCGCTTCGCAGTTTCTATGGTAGGATTGCCACCGGCAATCCTGATAATAGAAATTCGCTAACGCTATGCTCAGGATGACAGTTTGGGTGGAAGGATGAGGGCTGGGCGGAAAATCCGGGGGATTGCCACACCAGGAAAGCGGACTGGTTCGCAATGACAACTTCTTTTTTAGTGCTGTAAACAACAATTGATCTGCATACCTTACTTGTCATCCACACTATACCACATAACCGCTAATTTGTAAATACAAATATTATTTTTTTATTTCAGTATTGACATTCCTGTCAGGATTGTGTATGTTATCGACGACAACAATCTGCAGGAGGACATCCATGGATACCGTCACACCTTCATCCGCCTACCGGCGTTTTCCAACCATTTCTGTGACAACTCCGGAAGGCTCTGCCGTATCCGGTCAGGCTGGCATCTGTTCCCAGATTCAAAATGCGTTCAAACCAGGAAGAACCGTCCTGGTGGCCGAGACCTATCCCGGTGTGGACCAGGATGCCCTGTTGGAGCTGCTCTCCCCCCTCCATCCGGCCCTGATGATCCACAGCGATTCCTTAGCCATCGCCCCGGAAGCACTGGATGCTCTAATACAGCGGGAGCTGACCGAGGATCCCGTCTTCGGCATCATGACTACCTATAATCTGGAGGATTTCTTTCCCCGGGAGAATCTGGCCGCCGCCCGGAAGCAAATTGACGCGGTTCCCTCCGGACTGGTGTTGGTCTATGGCGTTGGGGCAAGCCTGGTATATCCGGCGGACGTGCTCCTCTACGCGGACATCACTCGCTGGGAAATCCAGCTGCGCTACCGCAAGGGAATGTCCAACTGGCGCACCGCCCGGGAAAACCTTTCCCAGCGGGAGAAATACAAGCGGGGCTACTTTGCCGAATGGCGCTGGGCCGACCGGGTGAAGGAAAAGCTGCTTCCGAAGCTGGACTTCTACCTGGACATGACCACCCCCGACCATTTCCCCATGGTTTCGGGAAATGCCTACAGGGATGCCCTTCGGCAGACGGCGCAGCAGCCCTTCCGGCTGGTTCCCTACTTTGACCCCGGTGTCTGGGGCGGGGACTGGATGAAGCGGAATTTTGACCTGCCGGAAAACGGAAGCAACTACGCCTGGAGCTTCGACGGCGTTCCCGAGGAAAACAGCCTGCTGCTGGATTTCGGTGGTACACTGGTGCAGACCCCCGCAATGAATCTGGTGCTTTCCCAGCCGGTGAACCTTCTGGGTGACCGGGTCCACGCCCGGTTCGGCAAGGAATTCCCCATCCGTTTCGATATGCTGGACACCATGAACGGCCAGAACCTGTCGCTGCAGGTACACCCGCTGACGGAGTACATCCAGCAGAGATTCCATATGCACTACACCCAGGACGAGAGCTACTACATCCTGGATGCCCAGGGCGAAGCGCCCTGCGTCTATCTGGGCATCAAAACCGGCACCCAGCCCGGCGAAATGCTCGATGCCCTGGACCGGGCCCAGCAGGGGGATGCCCCCTTCCCCGCCGAGCGTTATGTCAATCAGATCCCGGTGAAGAAGCACGACCATCTGCTGATTCCAGGAGGAACCGTGCATTGCTCCGGTGCCAACACCATGGTGCTGGAAATCAGCGCCACTCCCTACATCTTCACCTTTAAGCTCTGGGACTGGGGACGGCTGGACCTGGACGGCAAGCCCCGGCCCATCCACCTGAAACACGGCGCCGCCAACATTCAGTGGAACCGGAACACCCAATGGGTTCAGGAGAATCTTGTCAACGCGGTCACCATCGTTCACCAGGATTCCCGGGGAACCGTGGAACGCACAGGACTTCACAACCGGGAATTTCTGGACACCTTCCGGTTCACCACCTGCTCCGGTATTCCCGTGAAGCGCAACGGCAGCGTCCATATGCTGAACCTGGTGGAGGGCAAGCGGGCCCTGCTGGTCAGCACCCGGGACGCCTTCCCGCCCTTCCCTCTCTATTACGCGGAAACCTGCATCCTCCCCGAGGCAGCGGGAGAATATCAAATCCTCTCCCCCGACGGGGAAGAAATCAAAGTCATTCTGGCCTGCGTACGCGGCTAAAATAAAAGGGGTAATATTATGGCACACTCCATCAAAACCGTCTATGTCATTCACCATTCCCACACCGACATCGGCTACACCGACCTGCAGGAGCGGGTCATCGACACCCAGGTGGACTATATCCACACGGTATTGTCCATGATGGAAAAGCAGGAAAACGCGGACTTCCGCTGGAACTGCGAAACCCTCTTCTGCGTAGAGGAATTCTTCAAGGAAGCCACGGAAGCGGAGAAAGAGGCTTTTCGGAACCTGGCTGCACAGGGAAAAATCGGTCTGTCCGCCAACTACCTGAACTTCAACGATCTGGTGGACTGCACTGTCTTCCAGGACCGGCTGCACCAGTGGCAGAAAAAGCTTCCCATGAAAACCGCCATGATGGCCGATATCAACGGCATTTCCATGGGCTACCGGGACGCTATGATCGCTGAGGGCGTGGAATTCCTGTTTACAAACATCCACTGCCACCATGGAATGTATCCTCTGTACCAGAACCAGAACGCCTTCTGGTGGGAAAACGCCGCCGGACAGCGTCTGCTGGTGTGGAACGGTGAACATTACAACCTAGGCAATGTGCTGGGTCTGAAGCCCAACCGTTCTTCCAACTTCATGATGCTGAACCATCTGGGCAATCAGGCTCAGGAAGCCGATGACGCCGCCACCCTCCACCGGAATCTGGATCAGTATCTGAGCCTGTGCGAGGAGAACGGCTACGGCTACGACTTCATCGTCACCGCCGTATCCGGCGTGTTCAGCGACAACGCGCCCCCCGAGCCCGAAATCCTGCGCACCATCCAGGAGCACAACCGCCGCTATGGCGACGAGGTTCAGATTCGGATGGTTTCCCTGCAGGAGCTCTACGCGGCCATCGGCTCCAAGCTGGAGCGTGCTCCTGTCTACCACGGCGACCTCACCGACTGGTGGGCCAACGGCGTGGGCAGCACCCCCTATGCCGTGAAGCACTACCTGGACGCGAAGCACCGCTATCACCTGTGCCGCCGTCTGGACGCCCAGGCAGCCGACAAATATCCTGAACTAACCACCGCCGCCCAGGACAACCTCCTGCTCTACGCGGAGCATACCTGGGGCCATTCCTCCACCATTACCAATCCCTACGACACCATGGTGCTGAACCTGGATATGCGTAAGAACAGCTACGCCTCCAAGGCTCACGAGGCCGCTTCCCGGATGCTGGATCGGATTGCCCGCGAAAAGGGAGATATCCTCCGCTACTACAGCACCAACGGCAAAGTGAGGGCCTGCTCGGTGAGCGACCTCACCGGGCCCCAGCTGGTGGAGTTCTACATCGAAAGTCCCTACCTTGCCCGTGCGGAAATCCGGGATGAGGCCGGGAACCTCCTGCCCTGCCAGGTCTCTCCCCACCCCCGTGGCCGGAAGATCAGCTTCGTGGACACCTTCGCGCCCCACCAGGAGAAGTGCTACACCTACCGGGAGCTGCCCCCGGAGAACCAGACCCTGAACAGCCGCAAGTGCTATGTGGGCGCGGAGCGGATTCGGGACATCGTCAACGACTATGATCCCCTTACCTACCTGCTCCCCTATGAGTTTGAAAACCGCTGGTTCAAGCTCTGCTACCGTCCCCAGGAGGGCATCACCTCCTTTGTGGATAAGCGCACCGGCCGGGAAATGCTGGGCAAGGGCGACGCTCCCTTCTTCACCCCCATGTATGAGGTGACCCCCATTGCCATCGAGAATCCGGAGTTCCCCTGCCGGGAAGAGCAGGAGCGGCGGATTCTGGGCCGGAACATCCGGGGAAAGCACGCCCAGCTCCACATCGGCAAGCTGGAGGAAATCACCTGCCTGGAGCATGGTGTTATCTTCACCCAGCTCCGGTTCCGCTTCAGCCTGCCGGGCACCGTCCGGGCAGACGTGTTTGTCAAGCTCTATGAGGATATGCCCCGGATCGACTTCCATCTCCAGCTGGGCAAGACCCTTTCCTCGGACATCGAGAGCGTGTACCTGCCTCTGAGCCTGAATATTGCTGAGAGCGAGCTGTACCTGCGCAAGGGTACGGAGGCCTTCCGTCCCGGCGTGGATCAGCTTCCCGGGGCCTGCATGGAATTCTATATGTCCGACGACGGAATCGGATATCTGTCCAGCCAGGGTAGCGCGCTGATCGCCATGCGGGATACCCCCCTGGTGTACACCGGCGAAATGAAGCACCACCCCATCACCCTCTGCGACGGCAAGCCGGAGAACAACCAGCGGCCCATCTACTCCTGGATCATGAACAATATGTGGGAAACCAACTTCAAGATGGACCTGTCCGGCTTCTCGGAATACTGCTACAGCCTCTGGCTCAGCGAGGATACCGATCCCGAGAAGGCCATGGATTCTCTGCGGGAGCATACCTTTGATCCCTATGTTTTGGTCGTAGAATAAGGATAATATGATGGATAAACTGCAAATCCTGCAAAGAGATTTTGTGAATCTCCGCCTCGGCACCTTCGTCCATTTTAACAGCGCGACGGTTCAATTTCAGGAAGGCCCCACAGTGGATTGGGAATACGCCTGTGAAAACGACCGTCAGCCAAGGAAGTATCCCTTTTCCCCCGGGTTATGGAATCCCGACGGTTTGGATTGCCGCCAATGGGCTGCCGCCGCGAAAGCCGCAGGCTGCCGGTTTGCGGCACTTACCGCCAAACACCATGAGGGGTTCGCCCTTTGGCCCACCGCCTGGTCCGACCACTGCGTGAAAAACGCAGCCAATACCACCGATGTGGTGGCAGAATTCCTGAAAGCATTCCGGGAGGCAGGCATCGCGGCAGGGCTCTACTTCTCCATTCTGGACCTGACCCAGGGAATTGGACGCAATTGCTGTACTCCGGCGCAGAAGGAGTATATCAAGGGACAGATCACGGAGCTTCTTACGCAGTACGGCCCCATTCCTTTCCTGATAACAGACGGCTGGGCTGCCCCCTGGGGCGGCCCAGGGTACGACGCGCTTCCCTTTGAGGAACTGGACGCTCTTGTAAAATCCCTGCAGCCCCACTGTCTGTTAATGAATATCGGCTGTTCCGAAGGTCTTGAAGGGACGGACGTTGTATTCTTTGAAAACGCGGCAGGCCAGGAAGCGGCCAAAACCTTTTCCGGCCCCGGCGTATCCTGCAACAAGCTGACACAAAGCTGGTTCTGGAGAACCACGGATACCGGCGACACGCTCAGGGATGCCGGGTGGGCTCAGGCAAAAGCAGAGGTTTGCTTCTCCATGAATTGCTGCTTTATGCTGAACCTGTCGCCCAATCCTCACGGCAGAATTGACCAAAACCTGATGGATGCTTTTTCTGAAATCGGAAAAACCTTCTCCTTCCCCAAGCCATTGACAGAGCTGCCTGAGGGCTGGCTGCAAAGAAATCCCCAAAGCGAAACGGAGGAACACTGGAAATGATGGCCTATCAAAACCCAGAACTGAGTATTGATGCCCGGGTTTCCGATTTGCTGGACAGAATGACTCTGGAGGAAATGATCCTCCAGACGGATCAGTATTACGGCTATGACTTCACCCGCAGGAACGAAAACGGCGACGTGGAATTCGTGGACATGGAGCAGCTGGATACCCTGCTCCAGGGCAACAGTGTGGGCAGCATCCAGCCCCGGGGCATGACCGCCGCCCAGGTCAACCAGGTGCAGCGCTACGCCCTGGAGCATACCCGGCTGGGGATCCCCTTCCTGTTCAGTGAGGAGGCCCTCCACGGCTTCTTCAGCCGTCACGCCACCTGCTTCCCCCAGCAAATCGGCCTTGCCGCCACCTTCCACCCGGAGCTGGGCCGGAAAATGGGCCATGCCATCGCCACCGAGGCCCGGGCCATGGGCATTCAGGAAACCTACAGTCCCGTCATGGACCTGATCCGGGACCCCCGCTACGGCCGCACCGAGGAATCCTACGGCGAGGACACCTGTCTGTGTGCCGCCTTTGCCCGTGAGGCGGTAGCCGGGATGCAGGGCGAAAGCCTCACTGCTCCGGATGCCATCGCGGCGGAGCCAAAGCACTATGTGGGCTACGGGGCCCCTGTGGGAGGCCTGAACTGCGCCCCCGCCGCCCTGGGCCGTCACCAGGTTTTCTCCGAATGTCTCCCTGTTTTCGAGGCAGCTTTTCTGGAAAGCGGCGCGGTGGATGCCATGTGCTCCTACAACTCCATTGACGATATTCCTGTATCCGCGGATCACGAGCTGCTGACGGAAGTGCTCCGGAACCAGTGGGGAATGCGGGGCTTTGTCCGCTCCGACCTAACCGCCGTGAGCCGCCTGTACGACTGGCATTTTGTGGCGGATACCCCCCCAGGAGGCCATGGCCATGGGCCTGGAATCCGGCGTGGACCTCCAGCTCTACGACTATCCCCACCAGCAGTGGCAGGACGGTCTGCGGGAGCTGGTGAAAACCGGGCGTCTGTCCCAGGACACCATTCGCCAAGCCTGCGGCCGGGTGCTTCGGGTGAAATTCCTGCTGGGCCTGTTTGAGAATCCCTATACCGACGAATCCCGGTTCCGCGCCTTCGTCCACACCCCGGAGCACCGCTGCCTGGCCCGGGAAATCGCCCGGGAGAGCATCACCCTTCTGAAAAACGAAGGCGGCCTCCTGCCCCTGAAAAAGGACATTGGCACCATCGCCGTCCCGGGCCCGGGAGCGGAAAGCACCATCCTGGGCGACTATACCCCCGGGGGGAAAACCGGCGTCTCCATTCTGGAGGGCATCCGCAGCGCGGTTTCTTCTCGGACACAGGTGCTCCATGATTCCGGCTGCACCTTCCTGGGGGATTCCGCTACACCCTTCCATCCGGGCATGCTTTCCGACGAGGACGGGAACCCCGGTCTGACCGGGCGCTATTACAACGGCCGCACCCCCGAGGGGGAACCGGTGGCAGTCCGCAATGACTTGATGATCAATTTCAACTGGATTCTGGCCAAGCCCCATCCGGAGCTGGATGCCAACTGTTTCAGTGTGGTCTGGACAGGATTTCTCACCATGGGCGAAACCTTCCGGGGCTGCATCGGCTTCAGCACCCAGGACAGTATGCGCCTCTATGTAGACGGGCAGCTGCTTCTGGACGGCTGGGGGCCCCATAAGGACGCCAACCGCATGGTGGATTTCACCTTTGAGAAAGGCAGACGCTACGCTGTCCGGGTGGAATTTACCAACGACCAGCGGGCCGCCCGGGTGATTTTCGGCTACAACCGGGGCCGTGAGGACTTCTCCCGAGCCGTAGAGTTGGCTCGTCAGGCGGATGTAGCAGTGGTCTGCGTAGGCGACAACACGGAAACCTGCGGCGAAAACTTCGACCGGGTGAACCTGGACCTGCCAGGGAATCAGCTTGACTTTGTCAAGGCCGTCCACGCTTCCGGAACACCGGTTGTTCTGGTCCTCCAGACCGGGCGGCCCGTCACCGCTGTCTGGGAGCAGGAGCACATTCCCGCTATCCTGGAGGCCTGGTTCCCGGGAGAAGAAGGCGGTCACGCCGTGGCCGATATCCTCTTCGGCGCGGCCAGCCCCTCGGGCAGGCTCCCCATCACCTTCCCCAGGCATGTGGGTCAGATTCCCTGCCACTACAGCCGCAAGCCCGGCGGCGGACGGCGGTATGTGGAGATGAGCTGGCTGCCCCTGTATCCCTTCGGCTACGGTCTAAGCTACACCACCTTCTCCTACCGGGATTTGCACCTGTCCGCAGACGAAATACGTCCCGGCGGCTCCGTCACCGCCTCCTTTACGGTCACCAATACCGGCAAGGCCTCAGGAACCGCCGTTCCCCAGCTGTACCTGCGGGATTGCATTAGCTCCACGCTGAAGCCGGAGCACACCCTGGCGGCCTTCACCCGTGTCACCCTCCAGCCCGGGGAATCCCGTAGGGTTTCCCTGGAAATCGGCCCCAAGGCCATGCGCACCCTGGACCGGAACTACCGCTGGTCCGTAGAACCCGGCGCATTCCGGGTGTTCCTGGCCGAGCACGCAGAGAGCTTCCTGGAGCATCAGGATTTCACCGCCATCCCCGAAGTATAACCCTTTCCCCGCCCACCCCAGGGCGGGGATTTTTTCACCGGAAGCCCTACTCAATCCAGAACTACGGGTGTTAATTGTTGTCTAGCACACCAGTAAATGCTGTCATTGCGAGCCAGTGCGCACACTGGCGTGGCAATCCCCCGGATATTCCGAGAACCCAGAAAAACGGGGGAGCTGTCTACCGAAGCGACCTGAAAAGTGGGGGGATTGCCACACCAGGCTGCGGCCTGGTTCGCAATGACAGTTCTTTTTTAGTGCGCTAAACAACAATTTACTTTTACACCGAAATATTTTCGTGTTAGTTTAAAAGATTGGACCTAGCTATCATAGTGCATAAATTCCTGCTGTATGAAGTGGTAGTTCTAGCGTTATTTGGTATGAATTTCCGTACGCGAATATTTTTAAAAATTATGTAACCAACCCTCTCCTAAATCCCACTATAATAGTGAAAGGAATAAACACAAAGAGGTGACCATCATGGAAGACAGCGCGATCATCGAGCTATACTGGAACCGGGATGAAGCGGCCATCCGGGAAACGGACGCATCCTACGGAAAAAAGCTTCTCTCCCTCTCCCAGCGCATTCTCTCCTCTCCCGAGGATGCCGGCGAATGCGTGAATGATACATACCTGGAAACCTGGAATGCCATCCCACCCCAGCGGCCGAATTTTCTCTACGCGTTCTTAAGCAAAATCTGCCGCTTTATCTCCTTCGGGCGGCTGGACTGGAACAACGCGGCCAAACGCCGGGCGGACCTCGTCAGCCTGACCGAGGAGCTGGAGCAAACCATTCCCGACAGCCGCTCCCAGGAGGAGCTGGATTCCCGGGAGCTGGGTCGGCTTCTCAGCCGGTTCGTCACCACCCTGCCGGAGGACAGCCGTCTGATTTTCCTGCGCCGGTACTGGCACCTGGACACCACCGAAGAGATTGCCCGCCGCTACGGCTTCACCCAAAGCAAAGTCAAAACCCAGCTCCACCGCACCCGGGCCAAGCTGTATGCCTACCTGGAGAAGGAGGGAATCGCCGTATGAACGGACGTGATCTTCTGGAAGCCATGAGCTTCCTAGATGAGGAACTGGTTGCGGCCTCCGATCCCCCGCCCCGGGCCATCCCCTGGAAACGGGCCCTTTCCCTGGCCGCCTGCTTCTGTGTTCTGCTGGCGGGTGCCTTCTTTCTCTTCCGTCTGAACCCCGCAAACGATGTAAAGGAATCCGCCACGGAAGCAGCCATGTTCTCGGCGGCAAATGCCGAGGCGGACGCCGCGCTCCCCGAAACTGCCTGTGATGTCGGCGAAGCTCCGGCGGCAGGCAACGCTTCAGAAGAGCTCTCCTATACCGTCCGCCTGGAGGAGCTGACGGAGACAGGCTTCCGCGCAACAGCCCTTGAGGACACCCCTGACTGGGAACAGGGAGAATCCATTCTGATGGAATACGCGGAGGGCTTCCTCCCCGATGCCCTGTCCCCGGGAACGGAATACCGTGTCTGGGCGGAATCCTTCGATCCCCAAACCCACCGCGCCATCATCTTCCAAATTGAACCTGTCAGCTAGGCGAAAGCAGGCAAATTATAGTTCAGCGATTCGTTATCGTAGGGGCGGCTATTAGCCGCCCGCAGCCTAACGACTATGGAAATGCTCGTTTTATCCGTAAACGCTCAAAAATCTTAAGCATTCAGGCGGCTATTAGCCGCCCCTACGGTAGGAATGGTACGTGTTTATAAACTGTAAACAACAATTTGTATTTCTCATGAGAATATGTTAGAATGGAAAGAAAAACCAACAAGGAGGAGAACAAAATGAAGGCAAGAAAATGGATATCCCTGCTCGTCTGTCTGGTGCTTGCACTGGGCCTTCTTTCCGGCTGCGGTGCCAAGAACAGCAGCTACGAAATGGCCTATGACAGCGGCGTAGCCGAAACCTGGGCCGCCGCAGAGGCGCCTATGGCAGCAAACGGCACCGCTTCCCTGACGGACACCGGTGCGTCCACCACCGCAGTCCCTCAGAACCGGAAGTGGATCGTCACCGTGGATATGGACGCGGAAACCGAGGACCTGGACGCCCTGCTGGAGAGCATCACTTCCCAGATTGAGTCCCTGGGGGGCTATGTGGAGGATCAGCGGGTCACCAACGGCAGCCGCTACTCCACCAGCCGTTACCGCAGCGCCTCCCTGACTGTCCGGATTCCGGCGGAGGATGTGGATTCCTTCACCCAGAAGGTATCCGGGGTCTGCAATGTGGTGCGCAGCAGCAAAAGTCTGGAGGATGTGACCCTGACCTACGTCGCCACGGAAAGCCGCATGAATGCCCTTCAGACCGAGGAAGCCCGGCTGCTGGAGCTGATGGAGCAGGCGGAAACCATGGCTGACCTGCTGGAAATCGAAGCCCGGCTGACGGATGTACGCTACGAGCTGGAGCGGGTCACCTCCCAGCTGAGAGTCTACGACAATCTGGTGGATTACGCCACCATTTACCTGGGCATCGACGAGGTGACGGAGTACACTCCCGTGGAAGAGGAAACATTGTGGCAGCGGATCGGCGGAGGCTTTGTCCGAAGCCTGAAGGGCCTGGGAGAAACGCTTCTGGACGTGGCAGTGTGGCTGATCGTGAACCTGCCCTACCTGGTTGTTCTCGCAGCAATCGCCTGGGCAGTCATTGCCATTATCCGGCGGCTGAGAAGAAAGAAGGCTGTAAAGAAGGCGCCCAGAAAGGATACGAAACCCGCGGACCAACCGAAAAACGAAGAATAAAAATTGACCGCCTGCGCTTCAAAAAGCGCAGGCGGATCATTTATGGGATTAAAAGGTAAATTGTTGTTTACAGTTTTCAAATACATTGCGTTTCCACTGTAGTAGTCAGTCCCTCTTAAAACTTTATTTCCGGATAGAGATGTTTGAGCCTTATTCTAGCATCATCCGTAGTGAACTGCCAGGAGACCCCTTTTTGA
>SFHI01000051.1 GCA_004555705.1 Clostridiales bacterium
GGTGATTTCCTCGGAAAATGAATACGAAACGGTACCAAGCTGCCTAAGAGTGTGATTCGTTAGACAGTCTGGCGCACTGGCTCGCAATGACAGCGTTTTATTTGGCGCACACCTGTAAACAACAATTAAACTTACAGAAGCAGGAAACCTGCGGCGTCCTGGCTGCAGCTTGGTTGGTCAGCAGAAACAGTGCCGCTGCTTCGTGCTGTGCTTTCGGAAAAAAGAAGGGCCTGCCGCGGAATCTGCGGCAGGCCCTCGGTCTCTATGGTTCAGGTTTTTGCCCGGGAAAGACGGCGGGAGACGGTGCGCTGGGGGGAATAGCCCCGCTTGCGCAGACACCGGTAATAGGCGGGGAACAGGAACAGGTCCGCCATGACCCAGGCGGCGGGGCTGGCGAAGCACACGGCGTTGAAGCCCAGCCAGGGCACCAGGCAAAGTCCGAAAACCGCCCGGGCCACCATTTCCATCACTCCGGCAAGAACGGCCAACTCGGAATAGCCCATGCCCTGGATGGTGAATCGAAGCAGGTTCACGAACAAAAGCGGAATGTAGAACAGGGCGTTGGTCATGAGGAACTGACGGCTCAGGGGAATGACTGCCGCAGTGGAGGCCTGGTCCCCGGTATCCAGGAAAAGCCGGGTCATTTCCCCTCCGCCGAAATACAGGGCCAGGAGAATGACAATAGAATACACGCCTCCCAAAAGGGTGCAGTCCCGGATGCCCTGGTGAATCCGCTCGGGCTTGCCCGCTCCCAGGTTCTGCCCGGCGAAGGTGGCCGCAGTGGTGCCCATGGCGTCAAAGGGGCATACGCAGAGCATACTGACCTTGCTCCCGGCGGTGACAGCGGCCATGGCGCTGGCTCCCAGCCCGTTGACGGCGGACTGGAGCAGAATGCTGCCGATGGCGGTGATGGAATACTGCATTCCCATGGGGAGGCCCATGGCCAGCAGGTGCCAGGCATACACGGGCCTGAGTACAAGGTCCTCCCGGCTCAGGTGGAGAATGGGGAACCTGCGGATCATATACACAAGGCACAGCACACCGGAAATCAACTGGCTGAGGAGGGTCGCCCAGCCGGCTCCCGCCACGCCCATCCGGAATACCACAATGAAGAGAAGATCAAGGGCAACATTCAGGACGCTGGAGAGAATCAGAAACATCAGCGGCGTCCGGGAATCGCCCAGGGAGCGGATGATTCCGGACAGGAGATTATAGAGCATGGTGGCGGGGATGGCCATGAAGATGATGAAAATGTAGTCATAGGCGTAGGAGAAAACCTCCGCGGGGGTCCCCATCCAGGTCAGCACATGGCGGCACAGAGATGTGGTGACCAGGGTGACGGTAAGGGCGATGGAGGCGGTAAGCCATATCATATTTCCCACGAAGCGGCGCAGGTCATCATAGCTTTTTTGGCCGAATTTCTGGGCCACGGGGATGGCGAAGCCGGCGCAGATTCCGTTGCAAAGGCCCAGCACCAGAAAGTTGATGGAGCCTGTGGAGCCGACCCCTGCCAGGGCTTCCACGCCCAGGAGCTTGCCGACCACCATGGTGTCCACCATGCTGTAAAGCTGCTGAAACAGAAGCCCGAAGGTCAGCGGGAGCATAAAGGAAAGAACCAGACGCATGGGGGAGCCGACGGTCAGGTCCCGGGTACGGTTGTTGGTCATGGTAAATCACCTCGTGCAGAATATATTCGTTATATTGCACAAGATATTACCACCTATTTTGTGAAATGTCAATAGGAACAGGGCACTATTTTGGGAAATATCCTGCACTGCCGCCTACCCCAGCATCACGTCCAGAAGCATCATCACCGCAAAGCCGATAACGATCCCCATGGTGGCGCTGTAGGGGTTTTTCTCCTGGTTGCGCTGGCATTCCGGAATCAGCTCATGGACGGCCACCAGGATCATAGCCCCTGCGGCAAATGACAGGGCGTAGGGGAGAATCGCCTCCATATATACCACCAGGATCGCCCCGGCGACCCCCGCCGCAGGCTCCACCATGCCGGAGGCCTGCCCCAAAAGGAAGCTCCTGCGCCTGGAATACCCCTCCCGCCGAAGAGGGATGGACACCGCCGCGCCTTCGGGGAAGTTCTGCAGCCCGATGCCCACCGCCACGGACACGGCCCCCATCAGGGCCGCGCTGCTGTGGCTGCCGTTCTGCAGCGCGCCAAAGGCAACCCCCACCGCCAGTCCCTCGGGGATGTTGTGCAGGGTGATGGACAGGACCAGCAGGATGATCCGGTTCATCCGGTGGGCGGGTTCGGTTTTCCCGGACTCCGTCCGCCTGCGGGCGCGGGTAACCGCTTTGTCTGAGGCCCACAGGAACGTGGCCCCCAGAAGAAAACCGCCCGTCGCCACAAGCCAGGCAGGAAGCCTGGATACGGATTCCGCCCGGGCGATGGCGGGCTCCAGCAATGACCAGAAGCTGGCCGCGATCATGACCCCGGCGGCAAAGCCCAGCATGGAGTTCATAGCTTTCGGGGATGGGGAGCGGAAAAACAGCACCACCGCCGCTCCCAGTGCGGTGACCAGCCAGGTGCCCAGGGTGGCAATCAGGGCCATCATTACATAGTGATTCATGCTGCACCTCCTACCCACATTATATACCTGCGGCGCGGTTGGGTGCGAAAAAGCCGGTTCCGTCGGGAAAACAGGACTACGGAGCGTAGGTTGCGGTTTGCAGATTTATCTGTATATTGATTGGTGTGGACAATCGTTGTTGCGGATACAGTAGAGATGATTGTTGTTTACAGCAATAGTACCGTAGGGGCGGATATTATCCGCCCGCAACCTGACGGCATCGAAAGCTCCCCGTTTTTATTGGAAACGCGCAATTGTCGGAACATTTCGGGCGGGAAATATCCACCCCTACAGTGGAAACGCAATGAGTTTGAATAATCTAAACAACAATTTCCCGCCTCACGGAGCAGCCCTGTATGGGTATTTCAGGAAACAAGGAGGTAGCAATATGAGAAACCCTCAATTTACCCCGCTGGATTTACGGGACTGGAAGCGCGGACAGATGTTTTACTATTTCGCGAAAATGGCCCCCACCGGGTATTCCCTGACAGTGGATGTGGACATCACCCGGATGCTGGCGGCATGCAGGGAGGCCGGGGTCAAATTCTTTCCCGCCTATCTGTGGCTGGTCACAAGGTGCCTGAACCTGCAGACGGAATTCCGGATTGCGGAAAAGGAGGGGCAAATCGGATATTACGATTTTCTGACGCCCCTTTATGCCTCCTTTCATGAGGACGACAAAACCTTTTCCCTGATGTGGACGGAATTCCGGGAGGAATTCGGTGAATTTTACCGGGCATATCTGGAGAATCAGAAATGCTATGGGGACAATCACGGGGTCCTGTGTCAGAATCAGACGGTGCCCCCGGAGA
This sequence comes from Clostridiales bacterium, assembly GCA_004555705.1. Taxonomy (GTDB): domain Bacteria; phylum Bacillota; class Clostridia; order Oscillospirales; family Oscillospiraceae; genus Faecousia. The sequence continues at coordinate 3,398 of SFHI01000051.1, forward strand.
ACGCCTATACGGTATCCTGCGTACCCTGGATTTCCTTCCGGAGCTTCTCCGTCCACTCCTATGGGGATAAGCCCTACTATTTTCCATCCGTGGAGGCGGGGCGCTATTATGAAAGCGGGGGAAAAACCCTGATCCCCCTGTCCATCACCTGCCACCACGCGGCGGCGGATGGATACCACGTCAAATGCTTCCTGGACGCTTTCCAGGAAAGTGCGGATAATTTTGCATATTTTCTTACGGAGACTTCGGGAAGAAATGGGTGAATTGTAAACATTCTGTGTTTTGCTTGCAATTAGGGACAAGACGTGGTAAAGTAGTCAGGCTGATTTGCCGCGTATGCGGGGAAAGAGGATTGACTATGGAACATTGTAAATATTGTGAGGCCGAGCTGGAAGAGGGCAGTATGGTGTGCCCCAGCTGCGGCAAGGATAACGCGGATGTGACCCAGGAGGTTCCGGAGCAGGAAACAGAGGCTGCCGACTCCAGGGAGGAGCAGAAGGCTTCTGAGGATGCCGGGGCTGAGCAGAAGGAAATCCAGCCGGAGGATGCTCAGGAGCAGGAAAACGCCGGAGAAACCGAAACAGACGCCCGGGAGCCGGAGCAGGAGATAGAGCTGCCCACGGCTATTCAGCCCGTTGTGAAGATGACTCCCGGCAAGGTGGCTGCCGCTGTGGCGGGGCTGGTGGTTCTGGCGGCCGCGGTGGTGGCGCTGGTGCTGTGGGGCATGAAGGACTCGATTTTCCGGAAGGACACGCTGATGGAGACGCTCCCTGCCGAAACAGGAGAAACCGTCTCTGCAGAGGAGGCAACCATCCCTGAAGATGGAGACCCGGACAATGAAACCTGCAAGGGCAGCTACAGCGCCTCCGATGAGGCGGTCATCGCCGCCCGGGATACGGTGGTCGCCACCGCAGGGGAGTACCCCCTGACCTTGGGCGAGCTTCAGATTTACTACTGGCAGGAGGTCAGCTCCTTCCTGAATCAGTACGGAGCCTATGCGCCCTACTTCGGACTGGACTATACCCAGCCCCTGGAAACCCAGCCCTGCGGAATTATGGAGGGAAGAACCTGGCAGCAGTACTTCCTGGCCAGCGCGCTGAATTCCTGGAGAACCTATCAGGCCCTGGACGCCGAGGCCGCTGCCCAGAACTTCGAAATGGAGCAGGAACTGAAGGATTATATCGCCGCGCTTCCCGAAACCATGGAGGAAGAGGCGATTTCCAAGGGCTTTGAAGGCGCGGAGGACCTGCTTAAGTACAATGTGGGCCCGGGCGCTACCGTGGCGGATTATGTGAAGTTCATGGAGGTTTACTACCGGGGCTACAGCTATTTCAACGATTTCTACTCAAAGCTCACTGCCACCGATGAGGAGATCGCGGATATGTTTGCCCTCCATGAGGAGGAATACGCCCAGCAGGGACTGACCCGGGATACAAAGACCGTAAACGTGCGGCACATCCTGATTTACCCCGAGGGGGCGACAACGGATACCATCCGCACCGAAACCTTCTCCGATGAAGCCTGGGCCGCCGGGGAGGCTTCCGCCCAGGCGCTGCTGGAGGAGTGGCTCCAGGGAGAGCAGACCGAGGAGAGCTTCGCGGCGCTGGCCGAGGAGCATTCCCAGGACCCCGGTTCCGCTGCCAACGGCGGGCTTTACACCGATGTGTACGAGGGGGATATGGTGGAGGCCTTTGACGCCTGGTGCTTTGATCCCCTGCGTCAGGTTGGAGATTACGGAATTGTCAGGACGGAGTTCGGTTACCACATTATGTACTACTCCGGAGAGACCATCCAGTGGCCCATCCACGCCGAGAGCGACGTGATCAACGAAAAGACCAACAATATGGTAGACGCAGCCGTGGAAAAGCTGCCCATTCAGGTGGATTACGATAAAATCCTCCTGGCTGTGGTGGATTTAGGCGCATAAGCTTCGCCCGGAACCAATCGGTTCCGGGCGCTTTTTTATCGGCATGATTCAAAGGACGGTAAATTGTTGTTTACAGTTTTCAAACACCTTGCGTTGTTACCGCAGGGGCGGCTATTAGCCGCCCGAAACGTTACGGTTTTTGAGCATTTTCGGATAAAATGGTCATTTCCGTAGTCGTCAGCAAAGCGGGCGGATAATATCCGCCCCTACGGTGATATTGCTGTAAACAACAATTTATCTGCAAGAAAAGGAATATCGATCTTCTCTTATGCTTCGTCGTAGGTGGCAGAGAGGTCGGCGTAGTAGGCCAGCATTTCCTCTTCGGTGTCGAAGTTGGCAACGTACATCTGGTTGGCCATGGCACCGGACAGGGCGTCGGGAATCCGGCCCCACATGACCATCTGGGGCTTATACTTCATCATGATCTCGTAGTCGTCCAGCTTGTAGTGCTTGCCGTCCCGGCGGCCGTAGAAGGCGCAGTAGTGGTGATTGCCGATGGGCTTGGTGCTCCGGTCAAAGGCCACCATGTCCGCCCAAATCTTGTAGACGTCGGTCTCCTGGGAATAGTTGTACATATCGGGGGTGAAACCGCCGGCGGGGCGCATATTGACCTCCAGACCCAGGATATCGCCCTTCTTGCCCAGGCCCTCCTGATCCTCGTTGAGGACGAAGAACTCCAGGTGGATGAACCGGCTCTTGACCCCGAAGGCCTCTACCGTGCGCAGGCCCGCGTCCCGGATGGCCTCGGGCAGCTCCTTCACCAGGTAGTACACGGAATCCCCGCCGCCGTTGACGATGTCCATCAGGGAGTAGGGGGTCACGTTGCCGGACTCGAAGAGGGGCTTGCCCTGGGAGTCCACAATGGCGTCGAAGGTCTGGACATAGCCGTTGACGAATTCCTCCATGATGTACAGGTTGTCGCCCTTGGTATCGATGAAGAACCGGAGCTCCTCGTCGTTATGGAGCTTGTAGGTGTTGTTGGCGCCGACGCCGTTGTCGGGCTTGACCACCACGGGGTAGCCAACCAGATGCGCGAACTCCGCAGCGTCCTCATAGCCCTCCACCAGGTGGTACCGGGCGGTGGGCAGGCCGGCCTTGGCATAGAACTCCTTCATGGCGGACTTGTACTTAATCTTGTACATATCGGCGCTCTTGGGGCCGGTGGTGATGTTGAACTCGGTGCGCAGCCAGGCGTCCCGCATGAGCCAGTATTCGTTGTTGCTCTCCAGCCAGTCGATCTTGCCGTACTTGAAGGTGAAGAAGGCCACAGCCTTGAATACCTCGTCGTTATTCTCCAGGGAGGATACCTTGTAATACTCGTCCAGGGAGTCCCGCAGCTCCTGCAGCAGCTCGTTGTAGGGGCAGTCGCCGATGCCCAGCACCCGCATGCCGTTGTTTCGAAGCTCGCGGCAGAATTTCCAATAAGTCATGGGAAAGTTGGGGGAAATGAATACAAAGTTTTTCATAATCTCTCTCCTTTGTTTGGGATCAGCCAAGCAGCCAGGGAAGGTAGGTGCGCACCATTTTAAACCACCAGGGCCAATCATGATTGACATCGTAGCCCCAGTATTCAAACCGGGTGGGAATGCCCTTGCTCCGGCAGACCGTATCCAGCCAGCGGGTGCTCTCCAGCAGAGGCTCCTCCCAGGCACCCTGACCGCAGACGATCAGGCTCTTCTGGCTGCGGTACAGGTCCATGTACCAGTGATCCTGGGGCATGTTTTGCAGGTACAGGCAGGGACAGTTGTTGTAGACCAGGTCGTCGCAGTAGCTGCCGAAGAACAGCTTGTTGTCATACAGGCCGGAGATAGCAAAGCAGCTGTCAAACAGATCCGGACGGCGGTAATAGAGGTTCGCCGCGTGCATAGCGCCCATGGAGCAGCCGAAGGTCATGATGGGGTCGCCATTACAGGCGATATAGTGGATGGCGGGCACCAGCTCGTTTACAATATAATTGTACCAGCGCTCGTGGTTCTCAATGCGCCAGCGGTTGTCCGCGCCCTGGGCCGCCCAGGCCTCGTTGTCGATGCAGTCCACGCTGAATACACGGCACTGTCCGGATTCGATCCAGTCCGCCCAGGCGTCCAGCATCTTGAAATTTTCAAAATCGAAGAACCGGCCTCCCTGGCAGGGGATAAACAGAACGCTTTTGCCGCCGTGGCCGTAGACCTTGAATTCCATATCCCGGTTTAAGCAGCTGCTCCAATGTTTCTCGTAGCGAATTTCCATTTACCTCTCTCCTTGTTTTCTATTTCAGTCCCAGGCACTCCATAAAGATGGGGACCTGTTTTTCCCAGGAAGCCTCGGAATGATCCCCATCCGGGACGATCCGCATGGCCAGGTTCACCCGCTTGGTCATGAGCAGGTGAGCGGTGGAGATCATGGATTCCTCGTTGGCGGCATGGTTGAAGATTTCCAGCGCGCCGTAGTCCATATACACGGTGGTATCCCGGCGGATGTGGGAACGCGCCACCATTTCCAGCACCCGGCCGGGGCTGATCCACAGGCTGGGGCTCAGGCAGGCCGCCCGCTGGAAGATATGGTTGTAGGTACACACGGCATACAGGGCCATCAGGCCGCCCATGGAGGAACCGGCGATGATGGTGTTCTTCCGGTCGGGAAGGGTGCGGTAGTTGGCGTCAATATAGGGCTTCAGGGTGTTGACCAGCCAGTTCATATAGACGCTGCCCTTGCCCTTGATTCTTCCCATTTCGGAATTTTCAAAATTGAAGGGTGAGTACTCCACCAAACGCCGGTTCCCTTCGTGGTTGCATTCCACCGCGACGATGATCAGCTGTTTTTTGCTTTTTTCCATGTAGGCGTTCATGCCCCAGGATTTTCCGTAGGTGGCGTCCTCGTCAAAGAACACGTTATGACCGTCAAACATATACATCACCGGGTAGCGTCTGGCAGGCTCCCGGTCGTAGGAAGCGGGAAGATAGATGTATGCCCGGCGGGGCTTGTCGCCGGACAGCTTCGGAATGACCACATTCCATTTCTTTACCATCGATTGGTCTCCTCCAGTGATTGGAAAGTTAGATAATAGTATAATTAGGAATTTATGGATTGTCAACACAGGAAAGAATTTCTGTGAAAAACATTCGACCACGAGGGGCGGACAGCTTCAAATTTTGTGGAAAATGGGCTGTCGGTTTTCGAAGGTGCAGACATACCCGAAAATCTCCGACAGAATTTCACAGGCCCGGGCGGTGTACTGCCCCACCCGGGCGCTGTTGTGGGCATCGGAGCCAACGGTGACGATCTGCCCGCCCAGCTCCCGGAACCGGAGGAAGAATTCCCGCTCCGGCAGGAAGCCTACCTTCCTGTCCACGCCGCTGGTGTTCATTTCCAGCCCCTTACCCTTTTTCACCAAGGTTTCCAGGATGGCGTCCACAATCTCGGCGTGTTCCTGGTAGGCAAGAGGTCTTGGACAGGGGCTGGCAGGGGATTTGCTGAGGAAATTCAGGTGGGCCAGCACGTCAAAGTCGTCGTGGACAGTGACACAGCGGAGGGTATCCTCCAGGTAACGGCGCTCTGCCTGGTGGATGGTTTTCCCCTCCCAAAAGGGTGCAAAGTATACGTCCTGGCCGTCTATGAAGTGGACGGAGCCCAGAACAAAGTCAAAATCGCGCAGCCCCACATCCTCCCGGAACTGCTCCCGGTTATCGGGGGTCATACCGAACTCCATGCCCCGGCGAATTTTCAGGCCCGGAATATCCAGGGAGTCGTACTCCCGGCTGTAGTCCTGAAGGTCAAAAACCATGGTTTGCACCGCCACGCCGGACTCATAGTCCCGGTGGTCGGTGAAACAGAGTTCCTTCACGCCGGAGTCTCTCGCCGCCAGGGCCAGGGCTAACCCGGTGTCGTGGGCATCAAAGGACACCCGGGAGTGAATATGAAAATCAAACATATGGTACCTCCTCAAAAAACTGGCGGAACGCCGTGGGAAGGGCAGTCTGGGCGCGGATTTGCTCCGCAGTCAGCCAGGTAAAGCCTCCGCCGGGTTCGGCTACCTCAATATAAATTCCTTTCATATCCCACTGAATATGGGTGAAGATATGCTTTCTGGTAAGCTCCATCCGGAGCTCCCGGGGCTGCAGGCCCATTTTGGAAAGCACTTGCAGGGCTTCGGCTGTGGAAAGGGAGCCGGAGACATTGGGGAACTGCCATAGCCCTGCCAGCAGGCCCCGGGGTGGGCGTTTTTCCAGGGCGTAGGAGCCGCTGCAGCTGAGGATAAATACGGTTCTGTCCTCATGGCGCTTCTCCCGCTTGGGGGAGCGGACGGGGAGGGAGGGGGCTGTTTTGTTTCTATAGCCCAGGCAAAGCGTACGGGCGGGGCAGGCGGCGCATTCCGGGGGACGATTGGGGCCGCAGAGGGTGGCGCCCAGCTCCATTAGCGCCTGGGTAAAGTCCCCGGCCCGGGCGGGGTAGACCGAGGCGAGGGTGTCACGGACCTCTTGTTTCACTTCCGGGGTGTCCACGCTCCGGTGGTCATCCGCCAGCCGGGCAATCAGCCGCAGCACATTGCCGTCCACTGCCGGGGTGGGCAGGTCGAAGGCGATGGAGCAGATGGCTCCGGCAGTGTAATCCCCGATTCCTGGGAGATTCCGGATTGCCCGGTAGTCCCGGGGAAAGGCTCCACCGTATTGCTCCATGAGAAGCCGGGCCGCTTTTTTCAGGTTCCGAACCCGGGAGTAATAGCCCAGGCCCTCCCAGAGCTTGTGGAGCCGGTCGTCATCACAGACCGCCAGGTCCGCTACGCTGGGGAGGGCGTCCAGGAACCGGCTGTAGTAGCCCTTCACGGCCTCCACCCGGGTCTGCTGGAGCATGATCTCCGACAGCCAGACGTGGTAGGGCTCCCGGTCGGTGCGCCAGGGGAGCTCCCTGCGGTTTCCCTCATACCAGGGAAGAAGCGCTCCGGGAAGGGCGGCAAAAAGTGCTGTATGATCCATAGTTTTTCTCCTTCCCGGCGGGGTGCCCTAAGTGTCCGGCGTTATTCTACTACATGGCCTATTTTCCGTCAAGCCCAGCCGGGAGGCGGTGTGTGAAAAATATTCAATCTTTTTTGAAAAAGTGCTTGCATTTTTTCAGACGGTGTGGTATTATACTTTGGCACTGCGGAAGCAGATGTATGCGGCGGTAGCTCAGTTGGATAGAGTGACTGACTACGAATCAGTAGGTCGGGGGTTCGAGTCCCTTTCGCCGTACCAAAAAACGGGTTATCCCTTTTGGGATAGCCCGTTTTTTGGTATGGAGAAAAGAACTCAAATGGGCGTTTTTGCCTGTGGGAGAGGCGTTTTTAATTCCGGGCGTATCCCGGAGGGATGTGGATGGAATCGAAACGGGTTGGCAAAGCAGAACTTTTTCGCAAAATGCTTTTTGGAGTTTTAAAAAATCGTTGACATGTTTATGGGGTGATAGGATGATTCGGTTAAGGCCGTATAAAGAGTCGGACGCGGAGAGAATTCTGTCGTGGTGCAAGGATGAAAGGACGTTTTATCAATGGACAGCGGGGATTCTCGGCGCGTATCCAATCT
>SFHI01000052.1 GCA_004555705.1 Clostridiales bacterium
CGGTTCTTGGTGGTAAACGCCACCTGGTACCATTCAACCGGGGGATTGCCACGCCAGTGTGCGCACTGGCTCGCAATGACAGCATTTTTTTCGTTCGCATGCGTAAACAACAATTTATCGTTCCATTGCTGTTAATTATAGCAGATGGCGCTGCTGGGGGCAACAGAAAATTCCTGTTGATATAATCGAACAAACGTGCTATAATAAAACAAACGTTCGGAGGTGAGGGTATGGAAGGCAAACGGCCGGTGGATGTGATTTCTCTGTGCAGCGCGGAGGGGGACATCCGGCCCCTGCGGCTGCGGCTGGAGGACGAAAGCCAGCAGCTGCGGCGGGTGGACATCGTGGAGGTGGTCAGTGTGAAGCAGATTCCCTATGTGGGGGCGGAGGCCTATGTGTTTGTGTGCCGGGTGAATTTCGGGGGAAAACCGGGACTGGTGGAGCTGGAATACGGAATTCGCTCCCATACCTGGCGCTTGCTGGGGGAATACACTGGAAAACGGGGAGAACGTGTGGTATAGTAAGATAAATTGTTGTTTACGCGTGCGAACGAAAAAAATGCTGTCATTGCGAGCCAGTGCGCACACTGGCGTGGCAATCCCCCGGTTGAATGGTACCAGGTGGCGTCCGGGGGATTGCCACACCAGTCTGCGGACTGGTTCGCAATGACAGGTAATTTGTAACGCATCCTTTCAAACAACAATTTATACGTCTGATTACCGGAGGGAATACGGATGGACATTGTGAAATTTTACCGGGGGGATCCGAAGAACGCGCCGAAAACCACCATGCCGGCTCATTTGGGGGCCAATGCGATCCTGGTCTGGGACGATAAGCTGCTGCTGGAGCGGCGGCGGGACGCGGATGTATGGGGGTTGGTCGGTGGGGGCTGCAAAAAGACGGAGACCGGACGCCAGGCCATTGCCCGGGAGGTATATGAGGAGCTGGGGCTGCGGATTCCGGCGGAGCGGTTCCAGAAGCTGAAGGTCTACGACGACCCCGGGCGGATCGCGGCCTACCGGGACGGCAGCGTATGGCGGATGGTGATTGTGGTTTACGGCCTGGAATTTTCGGAGGAGCCGGTCCTTCGGGTCAGCCGGGAGTCCCGGGAGCTCCGCTTCTTCACCCGGGAGGAGCTGCGGGAAATTACCATCGCCGTGACCCACGAGGACATTGTGGAGGAGCTTTTTGTAAACAGGTGAAAGACAAATTGTTGTTTGAAAAAATGCTGTCATTGCGAGACCAGTGCGCACACTGGTCGTGGCAATCCCCCCGTTCTTCCGAGAAGTGCGTAAAACGGGGGTTCCGTCTACGTTAGCGGCCTGAAAATCCGGGGGATTGCCACGACCAGTCTGCGGACTGGTCTCGCAATGACAGTTCTTTTTTAGCGTGCTAAACAACAATTTGCCGCACCGGCGGCTGGGGTGGGCGAATGAAAAAATACTTGTATATTCCTTAAGAATATGCTAAAATAACCGACAACGGTGCAGTATCCTAGTCGGAGCGGCCATTTTCCAGGAAGGGCCTAAAAATCCTTTGAAGGGCACATCGATGAAGTCCCTGGTGTCTGCTTTTTACGCCCAGTTTAGGGTGGGTGCTGGGGGTTAAGGATTCCGGGCGCGTTCCAATGGCATGGAGCATACGACCCGGTTTCCGTGGAGACCTGGTATTGTGCGACGGCGGTAAGATCCCCAAGCGGGGGCCCGTCCGCGTACGAGCCAGGATAGGAACCTGCAAGGCAGTGCGCAGAATCGTGTGCTGTATGCAGTGTAGCCTGCCTTGAGTGAACATGCGGGAAAAGGAGACCAGGCGGCCGGTTGTTATGGCCATAACGACTGCCGAAATTGCTCCTGGAAACCATGCTTGCAAAAGAGGCTAAGACTATGGCTTCCTCCGCTGTGGAAAACACCTAGGCTGTCGTAACTGGGCAGGCAGGGGATTGCAGTACGGACTAAGTGGCAATCGGGTAGCCAAAGAAGGCAACATTTGGACTGGGGGATTCAATGGAAACGGCCTGCGCGGCAACGGCAGGTTCCCCCTGGGGAAATCCAACCCGACCTAAGCCGTAAGATTTATCCTGCCTGCCACCGTTTTACTTTTTTAAAAATGAGGTCATGAGCGTGAGCAAATCCGACCCCGCCGCTTCCAAAAAGGAGCGGGCCAAGACTGCCCGGTGGGTGGTCACGATTTTTGGAATTACCATTCTGGTTTCGGGCGTCATTTCCCTGGTGTCCGATGTGATTATGGAATCCAGCGGCATTTTTGTCGCCTTTGTGATTCTGCTGGCAATTGTATTGATTGGCATTGTGTTTGATATTGTGGGCATGGCTGTGGCCACCGCTGACGAGAAGCCCTTCCACTCCATGGCTGCCCGGAAGGTGCCCGGCGCACAGGAGTCCATCCGGCTGCTGCGCAGCGCGGAGCGGGTCAGTTCCATCTGCTGTGATGTGGTGGGCGATATCTGCGGCGTTGTTTCCGGCTCCGCCTCGGCCACCATCGCCGCCCAGGTTGTGGCGAGAATGGAATTTTCCTGGCCCCAGGTGGTGTCGCTGGTGATGTCCGCCCTGGTGGCGGGGCTCACTGTGGGCGGCAAGGCCATCGGCAAAACCGTCGCCATCAACTCCTGCACGGAAATTGTGCATACCGTGGGCAGGTTCCTCTACACCCTGCACCACCTGCCGCAGCTGCTGCGGAAAAAGAAATAGGAGCGGGACAGGAAGATAAATTGCTGCCTGACAATTTGTCATCGTAGGGGCGGATATTATCCGCCCGCATCCTTTCGTGTACGAAAGCCCCCCGTTCTATCGAAAAAGATCAAAAAACTTAAGCGTTCGGGCGGATAATATCCGCCCCTACAGTAGAAACGCAACGTGTTCGAAAACCTCAAGCAACATTTTATCGCTGCGATACAGGAAATAATACAAGGATTAGGTTGTGTGATTTCGTGAGTATACTAGAGAACATCAACGGTCACCAGGACTTGCTTCGATTGGATGACGAGGAGCGAAAACAGCTTTGCCGGGAGATCCGGGAATTTCTCATTGCCAGCGTCAGCCGCACCGGCGGCCATCTGGCTGGGAACCTGGGCGTGGTGGAGCTGACCGTAGCCATCGAGACCGTTTTTGATACAAGTACAGACCGCCTGGTTTTTGATGTGGGCCACCAGTCTTATGTGCATAAGCTGCTGACCGGACGCCGGGCGGATTTTGCGCATCTGCGGCAGTTCGGAGGGATGTCGGGCTTCCCCAAGCCTTCGGAAAGCGATACGGATGCCTTTGTGGCGGGGCACGCCTCTAGCTCCGTGTCCATCGCTCTGGGCATGGCCCGGGCGAGGACCCTGCTGGGCGGGGATTACCAGGTGGTGGCCCTCATCGGCGACGGCGCCGCCACCGGCGGCATGGCCTACGAGGGGCTTAACGATGCCGCCGTGAGCCAGGAGCCCATGGTGGTGATCCTCAACGACAACGAGATGTCCATCGGCAAAAATGTGGGCGGGCTTTCCCGGCACCTGTCCCGGCTCCGCTCCAGCCAGCGCTATCTGGATGCCAAGCGGGCCTACCGGAACCTGATGAAAAAGCTGCCGGGAGGCAGGGCGGTGTACCAGTTTTCCAGCCGGGTGAAGAACCGGCTGAAGCATCTGCTGCTGCCCTCCACGCTTTTTGAGAACATGGGCTTCACCTACCTGGGCCCGGCGGACGGGCACGATTTGCCGGGGCTCATTGCGCTGCTGCGCACCGCCAGGGATATGCACGAGCCGGTGCTGGTCCATGTGCTGACCAAAAAGGGCCAGGGCTACCCCTTCGCCGAGGAGGACCCGGCCAAGTTCCACGGCATCGGCAAATTTGACCCCGAAACCGGCAAGAAGCTGGCCCCCAAGACGCCCACCTTCTCCGATTCCTTCGGGGAGACGATGCTGGAGCTGGCGGAACGGGACAGAAGGGTCTGCGCCATCACCGCTGCCATGCCCGGAGGGACGGGGCTGCTGAAATTCATGAAGCAGTACCCGGACCGGTTCTTTGACGTGGGCATTGCGGAGGAGCACGCCGTATCCATGGCGGGGGGACTGGCCAAACAGGGGATGGTTCCCGTGGTGGCTCTGTATTCCACCTTCCTGCAGCGCTCCTACGACCAGATTCTGCAGGATGTGGCCATGCTGCATCTGCATGTTGTGTTTGCCATTGACCGGGCAGGGCTGGTGGGGGACGACGGTCCCACCCATCACGGGGTATTTGACGTGGGCTTTCTCCGGCAGGCGCCGGGAATGCTGATCCTCACCCCGGCCAGCCTGGCAGAGCAGAAGGATATGCTCCGCTGGGCGGTGGAGGAATATGACGGCCCGGTAGCCGTTCGCTATCCCCGGGGCGGGGAAGGAAGCTGCTGCGACTCCGCGTGGGACGCTTCCATGGCACGGCTGGGCGGCGTTGTCCGCCACCGGGAGGGGGCGGATGTGACCCTGGTGACCTACGGCACCCTGCTTGGTAATGTGCTGGAAGCGGCGGAGCTTCTTTCCAAAGAGGGCATTCAGGCCACGGTGCTGCGGCTGCTGACCGTATCCCGCCTCCCCGTGGAGGAAATCCTCTCCCTCATGTCCGAAAACCGCCGCCTGGTGCTGGCGGAGGAGGTCTGCACCGGCTCCGGAATCCGGGAGGCCCTGGCCTGGGAGCTGGAAAGACGCTGCCCGGAGCTGAAAATGGAGGGGCTGGACCTGGGGGCGGACTTCGTGCCCCACGGAAATACGCAAAAGCTGTATGAGGTCTGCGGCCTGGACGGGGCGTCCATTGCCCGGGCCGCGAAGGATGTGCAAAGCAAGTGAAGGTAAAGAAAAGACTGGATGTGCTCCTGACGGAGCAGGGCTACGCGGATACCCGCTCCAAGGCCCAGGCCATCATCATGAGCGGCCTGGTGTATGTGGACGGCCAGAAGGCGGACAAGCCCGGGGTCTCCTACCCGGAGAATGTGAGCCTGGAGGTCCGGGGGGCGGTGTGCCCCTACGTCAGCCGGGGCGGGCTGAAGCTGGAAAAGGCCCTGCGGGACTTCGGCGTGAAGCCGGAAGGCTTCGTGTGCAGCGATTCCGGAGCCTCCACCGGGGGCTTTACGGACTGTCTGCTCCAGCAGGGGGCGAAAAAGGTCTTTGCCATCGATGTGGGCTACGGCCAGCTGGACTGGAAGATTCGCTCCGACCCCCGGGTGGTGGTGATGGAGCGGACCAACATCCGCTACGTCACCCCGGAGCAGCTGGGAGAGCCCCTGGACCTTTCCGTCATTGATGTCAGCTTTATATCCTTGAAAATTGTGCTGCCTGCCATCAAGGCGCTTCTGAAGCCCACGGGGCAGGTGCTCTGCCTGATTAAGCCCCAGTTCGAGGCGGGCAAGGAAAAGGTGGGCAAGAAGGGTGTGGTCCGGGACCCAGCGGTGCACAAGGAGGTTCTGGACAGCTTTGTGGCCCTGGCCCGGGAGCTGGACTTCACCATCCTGGGACTGACCTTCTCCCCGGTGAAGGGGCCGGAGGGAAATATTGAGTTTCTGGCCCATCTGACCAGGGCGGAGGCTTCCGGCATTCAGCCGGACACCGCCGGCGTGGTGGCCCAGGCCCATGAAACGCTGGACAAGGGGGGCGACTCGTGAAAAATGTAATACTGGCATCCAACCCCTACCGGGACAAGAATTTCCAGACGGTCCGGGAGGCTATGGGGATTTTGAAAAACGCGGGAATCCAGGCCAGGTTGTGTCTGCCCTTCGATGTGGACCGGAGCTTTGAGCTTCCCAAGGACCTGCGGTTTTCCAAGCTGGACCGGGAGCTGGGGGTCGCGGAGCTGATCATCTGCTTCGGCGGGGACGGAACCATTCTGCACATGGCCAAGACGGCCACCCGACGGGGAATCCCCCTACTGGGAGTGAACATCGGCACCATGGGCTTCATGGCGGAGCTGGAGAGCACGGAGCTGGACCGGCTTTCCCAGCTGGCCACCGGGGATTACACGGTGGACAGCCGGATGATGCTGGACGTGACGGTTCAGCGGGACCGGGACATCATATTCCACGACTATGCGCTGAACGATGTGGCCATCACCAAGGGCGCCGTGGCACGGATCGTGCATCTGGCCGTCAAATGCGACGGGGTGCAGGCCATGGAATGCGGCGGCGACGGCGTCATTGTGGCCACCCCCACCGGCTCCACGGCCTACAGCCTGTCCGCCGGGGGGCCCATTGTGGAGCCGGAGGCCCAGAACATCCTCATCACCCCCATCTGCGCCCACGATGTGGCCAGCCGCTGCATTGTGGCCTCTGACAAGCGGGTGATCACCGTGGATATCGTGCAGAACGCCCGGCGCAACGCCTTCCTCTCGGTGGACGGGGGAAAAGCCCAGCGGATGAACATGGGCGATGTGGCCACCATTCGCAAATCCAAGCTGGAAACCAAGCTGCTGCGGCTGAAAAAAACCAGCTTCTATGACATTGTAAACGGAAAATTCAGAAAGACTTGAGAGGTGACGCGGTTGAAAACCCAAAGACAGGCGAAAATCATGGAGATCATCTCCAAAACCAATGTGGAGACCCAGGAGCAGCTGCTTTCCTTACTGCAGGAGGTGGGCTTCACCGGAACCCAGGCCACCATTTCCCGGGATATCAAGGAGCTCAGAATCGTCAAGGAGCTGACGGCCATGGGCACCTACCGCTATACCGCCGCGGCCAAGGAGGTTCCCGGCACCTTTTCCGCAAGGCTTAACACCATCTTCCGGGAGAGCGTCACCAGCTTTGACTATGCCCAGAATCTGGTGGTGATCCACACCCTGCCGGGCCTCGCCAACGCCGCCGCCTCGGCGGTGGATGCTATGCACCTGAGCGTGGTTCTGGGCACTCTGGCGGGAGACGATACCGTGATGGTGATCATGCGCGACACCAACGCCGCCGCCGCCTTCTGCGGGGAGATCAAGGGCCTGATGGGCTGAAGCGGGGAAGGCTGTCGGTTTTTGCAGCGGTTAGAAGGATTGGTTTAATTGACAATTTACAATTGACAATTGACAATTAAGGTATCCCTTCGGGATGAAATAAAAATCATTTCACCAAAAAACTTGCCGTATTATTGCAAAATCGTCCCGGTTATGACACAATAATTGTCAACTGTCAATTGTCAATTCGGAAAAGCACGAACGACAATTCTTCACGCAGGTGAGAGAATCAGGTAAGCGTTGTACGATTATCCAATATGGAAAGGGGCTTTGAGCTGTGCTGAGTTTGCTGCATATTGAAAATATCGCGGTGATTGAGGGAGCGGATATCTCCTTTGACCGGGGCTTCAACGTGCTCACCGGCGAAACCGGCGCGGGCAAGTCCATTGTCATCGATGCCATTTCCGCCATCCTGGGGGAGCGGGCCTACCGGGACATGATCCGCACCGGCACCCAGAAGGCCTCCGTCCGGGCGGTGTTTACCCAGGTGCCGGAATACCCCTGGTTTGCCGAAAACGGGGTGGACTACGACCCGGAGACCGTGATCCAGCGGGAGATTTTCCTGGATGGGAAGAACGTCTGCCGGGTCAACGGGAGCCTGGTGTCCGTGGCCATTCTGCGGAAATTGGGCATCCAGTTAATCAATATCCACGGACAGCACGATTCCGCTTCCCTCTTTGACGAGGATAACCATTTGAGCTTCCTGGACGCTTTCGGGGAGACCGAGGCCCTGCGGGAGGACTACGGCGAAAAATACCGGGCGGTGGCGGAGCTGCGCCGCCAGATCGACCGAATGAGCATGGACGAGGGGGAGAAGCTGCGCCGGATGGAGACCCTGCGCTACCAGATTGCCGAGATTGAAAAGGCAAAGCTGGAGCCGGGGGAGGACACCGCGCTGGAGGAACGCAGAAAGCTGCTGCAGAACGCGGAAAAGCTCTCGGACGGCATGGAGGAGGCGGTGGAATGCCTCTACGGCGGGGACGACAGCGACGGGGCCGCGGGGCTGCTTGCCCAGGCGGAGCGGGCTCTCGCCCGGATTTCCCGGTTCAGCGATGCTTTCTCCGAGTACCACGACCGGGTGGCGGACCTCATGTACCAGGTGCAGGATGCGGCCCGGGATGTGATGGCCGCCCGGGACGAGCTGAGCTACTCCGCCGACGAGCTGGAACGGATCGAGGAAAGGCTGGATGTCATCCACAAGCTGCGCCGGAAATACGGCACGGACTGTGAGGAGATTCTTGCATATCTGGAGAAGGCCAAAAAGGAACTGGATGAGATCGAATTTGCCGACGACCATCTGGAGCGCCTTAAAAAGAAGCTGGAAAAGGCGGAGAAAACCGCCTGGGACGCCGCGCTGGCCCTGCGGAAGCAACGGAAGGAAGCCGCCGCGGCCATGTCGGAGCGGATTCTCACGGAGCTGAGCGGGCTGGATATGCCGGGGGTGAAGTTCTCCTGCGAGTTCCGGGAACTGGAGCTGACCCCGGGCGGGGCGGACGCGGTGGCGTTTTTCATGTCCGCCAATGCCGGCGAGGCCCTGAAGCCCATGGCCAAGGTGGCCTCCGGCGGTGAGCTGGCCCGAATCATGCTGGCCATGAAGAACGTGCTGGCGGAAAAGGATCAGGTGGGTACCCTGATTTTTGACGAGGTGGATACCGGCGTTTCCGGAAGAGCCGCCCAGAAGGTGGCCCGGAAGCTGCAAAGCGTGGCGCGCCACAAGCAGGTGCTGTGCGTGACCCACCTGCCCCAGATGGCGGCTCTGGCGGACACCCATCTGCTGATCGCCAAGGAGCAGCGCTCGGGGAGAACCTATACCTCTGTCACCCCCCTGGACTTGGAGGGCCGCAAGCGGGAGCTGGCGAGAATCATCGGCGGCGAGAAGATCACCGAAACCACATTGAAGAGCGCCGAGGAAATGCTGAACCAGTAACGGGACTCCGAATCCTCCGGGAGGACAAATTGGTGTTTGCGCACGGATATAGTTGACAGTTGACAGTGGAAAGTGGACAGTTGTGGTATCCCCTTCGGGGATAAAATTAAAATATTGATATCGCAAAATGTCGCATTTTATCAAGAAATGTAACGATAACCAAATTTATAGTTTTATAACGTCCCGAAGGGACTCCTTAACTGTCCACTGTCAACTTTCAACTGTCCACTGTTGTAAGCAACAATTCATCGTTTCTCTGGCGCCTCAAAACCGGGTTTCCTCTTGACAAATGCGCTCGTTTTTGCTAGGATAGGCCGGTAAACACGGTGATGGGATGAAGTAAGCGCCCCGCTTTCCTCCAGAGAGTTCCCGGTTGGTGCAAGGGAACAGGGAAGCGCGCCCAAATACCTCCCGGAGTGGCCCCCCTGAAACTGTCAGTAGGGGAGGACGGGTTCGCCCGACACAGCGAGAGGTGTTGTCTGACACCGTGAGGGCATTTTCGTGAGGGAATGCCGAATTAGAGGTGGTACCGCGTATTTTACGCCCTCTATCCCATTGGGATGGAGGGCGATTTTGCGCAACCGAAGCATGAGCCGGACGAAGAAATTGTTGTTTGAACGGCTTCGCCAAATTGACAATTGACAGTTGACAATTATTGTGTCATAAACGGGACGATTTTGAAATAAAACGCCTTGTTTCCGACCATTAATATTTCAGTTTTCATCCCGAAGGGATTCCTTAATTGTCAATTGTCAATTGTTAATTGTCAATTATAAACAACAATTTGTCATCGTCCCGGCGGTGTTTGCCGGGCTGCGGTTTTGGAAGGAGGAAGATAGAATGCTGAATACGCCCATGGATGTATTGACCGCGTTTCCGGTACGAAAGTCCGGGAAACAGAAGGCCGCATTCCGGGCGGCGGTGCAAGGGTATGCCCGGGAGCTGGGCTACGAATACCGGGAAGAAAAGGGCAGCTTCGGCTGCCGGAATGTGGTGCTGGGGGACCCGGAGGGGGCGGAATACCTGGTGACAGCCCACTACGACACCTGCGCCGCGCTGCCTTTTCCAAATTTCATTACCCCCTGTGCGCTGCTCCCGTTTCTGGGCTACCAGCTGCTCGTCTGCGTCTTTCTGCTGCTGATGCCGCTGATTCCCGCCCTGGCGGTGGGATATCTGGCGGGGGATTTTGATGTGAGTTTTGCCGTGTGGTATGCGCTGTTCTGGGTGGGCCTCGGGATGATGCTCTTCGGCCCCGCCAACAGGAGTAACGCCAACGACAACACCTCCGGCGTAGTGACGGTGCTGGAAATCGCCCGAACCCTGCCCCAGCTTCACCGGGGGAAGGTGTGCTTCGTGCTCTTCGATCTGGAGGAGGCGGGCCTCATCGGCTCCGCGTCCTACCGCAAGACTCATAAGAAGGAGACCAACCGGCAGCTGGTGCTGAATCTTGACTGCGTGGGGGACGGTGACACGATCCTGCTCTTTCCCACGAAGAAGCTCCGGAAAGACCAAACGCGGATGGAAGGTCTCCGGAAACTCCGGGGCTCCTTCGGGGAGAAACGGCTGGACATCCGGGAAAAGGGCTTCGCGGTTTACCCCTCGGATCAGGGGAATTTCCCCTATGGCGTGGGCATCTGCGCTTTGAGAAAAGGCCCCGTGGGTCTGTATCTGGGCCGCATTCACACCAAGCGGGATACCATTCTGGAACAGACCAATGTAAATCTTCTGCGCTCGGCTCTCACCAGCTTCATTACCAGGGCAGAAAACAGGAATCGCAGCGCCCTGTCAAAGGAATAGATAGATTGTTGTTTGACGATTTCCGCACACGCTGCGCTGCCACCGTAGGGGCGGCTATTAGCCGCCCGAACGCTTAAGGCTTATGAGCGTTTTCGATAAAAGGGATGCTTTTATAGTCGGGCACCTCTAAAAACTACCCTTTTGGGTTTTGGGCGGATCTTTTGCCCCAACAATGCATTTTGAAAAGTTCGAAATACACCAAGTATTCCGAACTTTCCAAAACTTTTGTTGGAACAAAATCTCTCGCCCAAAACACCAAAAAGTAGTTTTTAGAGGTCGCCAGTCGAAAGCAAAGCGGGCGGATACTATCCGCCCCTACGATAACGAGTCGGCAAACACCAATTTACCGCTCAGAATACAAGGAATTTATGGAAAGGAAATGAACAATGAAAGTATATGACGAACTGGTGGCCCGGGGCCTGATTGCCCAGGTGACCAATGAGGAAGAAATCCGGGAAATGATCGACAACGGCAAGGCCACCTTCTATATTGGCTTTGACCCCACGGCGGATTCCCTCCATGTGGGCCACTTCATGGCCCTGTGTCTCATGAAGCGGCTGCAGATGGCGGGCAACAAGCCCATCGCCTTCAGCACAACTGCGAATGCTTCAAAAAGCAGATGGAGCGGTTCATTGAGTTCGGCGAGGGCAAGGCCCGGATGGTGAACAACGCCGACTGGCTGCTGAACCTGAACTACATCGACTTCATCCGGGACATCGGCGGCTGCTTCTCCGTGAACAATATGCTCCGGGCGGAGTGCTTCAAGCAGAGAATGGAAAAGGGCCTTTCTTTCCTGGAGTTTAACTACATGCCCATGCAGTCCTACGACTTCTACTACCTGTTCCAGCACTACGGCTGCAATATGCAGTTCGGCGGCAATGACCAGTGGAGCAATATGCTGGGCGGCACCGAGCTGATCCGCAAGAAACTGGGCAAGGATGCCCACGCCATGACCATCACTCTGCTTCTCAACTCCGAGGGCAAAAAGATGGGCAAGACCGCCAAGGGCGCGGTGTGGCTGGACCCCAACAAGACCTCTCCCTTCGAGTTCTACCAGTACTGGCGGAATGTGGCGGACGAGGATGTGATGAAGTGCATCCGGATGCTGACCTTCCTGCCCCTGGAGCAGATCGACGAGATGGACAGCTGGAAGGACGCCAAGCTGAACACTGCCAAGGAAATTCTGGCCTACGAGCTGACCAAGCTGGTCCACGGCGAGGAGGAGGCCGACAAGGCCCAGGCCGCCGCCAAGGCCCTGTTCGTGGGCGGCGGGGACGACACCAATATGCCCACCACCGAGATTTCCGCAGAGAAACTCCAGGATGGCAAAATCGGAATCCTGAATCTGATGGTAGCGTGCAAGCTGGCTTCCTCCAACAAGGAGGCCCGGCGGCTGGTGGAGCAGGGCGGCGTGTTCCTTAACGACGAGAAGGTGGAGGCCGCCTCCTTTGCCGTGACCGAGGAGATGCTGAGAGCCGGCGTGAAGCTCCGCAAGGGCAAGAAGGTGTTCCACAAGGCGGTGCTGGCCTGATGCTGGAGCTTGCCTGTGCTGCCGACCGCCCTGCGGTGAACGCCATGGCAAAGCAGGTTCATGCCATGCACGTTGCCTGGCGGCCGGATATTTATGAGATGGTGGAGGAGCTCTATTCTGAGGAGCGGTTCCGGCAGGCGGTGGAGGAAAAACAGCTCTACGTTGCGAAAATCAACGGCACAGTGGTAGGGTATACCCTGCTGCTGGTGCGTGAGGTGTCCCATCCCGGAACCGTGAAACGGAGGGTCATGCGCATCGACGAGATTTGCGTGGAGGAAAGCTGCCGAAATCAGGGAATCGGTCAGGAGATGATGGCGGAGGTCTGCGCTCTCGCCCGGGCCTTTGGCTGCCGGGATTTGCAGCTGGGGGTATACCCCCAGAACGATGCCGCCGTGGCCTTTTACGAAAAATGCGGCTTTACCATCCGAAGCATCGATATGCTGATGAAAGTATAACGGACAGCCCCGGCACACGCCGGGGCTGCTGCTTTGCGATGCGGGTGTAAATTGTTGTTTAGCGGGCTGTGCCCCGATTACCTGTCATTGCGAACCAGTCCGCAGACTGGTGTGGCAATCCCCCGGTTAGAGAGGAAATGTTTCGCGTGACTTGTACCCATTCATCGGGGGGATTGCCACGCCAGTGTGCGCACTGGCTCGCAATGACAGCAAAAATGTGTAAACAACAATTTATTGGAGCAAAGAGGTTTTGCGCGTCAGGTCAGCAGTTCCGCCAGGGCCTCACGGTGGGCATCGGTGAGGGGGGTCAGGGGCAGGCGGCAGGCGCCGCAGTCGTAGCCGATGAGGGCCATGGCTTCTTTTACGGGGATGGGGTTGACCTCGCAGAACAGAAGCTCCATCAGCGGCAGCAGCCGCAGCTGGAGGTCCGCAGCCGTGTCAAAGTCTCCATCGAGAGCCGCCCGGGCCATGGCCTGCATCCGGATGGGGTCCACGTTGGAGGCCACGGAAATGACCCCCTGACCGCCCAGGGCCATGACGGGCACGGTCATATCGTCGTTGCCGCTCCACACGGCGAAATCCAGGGGACAGGCGGCCCGGATTCTGGCGATTTTCGTGATATCCGGGGAGGCTTCCTTGACCCCGGCGATGTTGGGCAGCCGGGCAAGCCGCTGGTACACGCTGACGGGTATGTCCACGCCGGTACGGGAGGGCACATTGTAGACGATGATGGGAATGCTGACGTGGGAGGCGATGGCGCTGTAGTGGGCGTAAAGCCCCTCGGGGGTAGCCTTGTTATAGTAGGGGGTCACCACCAGCAGAGCGTCGGCGCCCAGACTCTGGGCGGCGCGGCTGAGGGAGACGGCGTGCTCCGTGACGTTGGAGCCGGTGCCCGCTATGATGAGGATATCGTCCCCGGCGTACTCCGAGGAGCGCTGGAACAACGCGAGCTTTTCTTCATCGGTAAGGGTGGCGGCTTCTCCGGTGGTGCCGCCCACGACCACGGCTTCGATCCCGGCATCCCGCTGGCGCAGCAGCAGCCGCTCCAGCAGGGGGAAATTGATGCTTCCGTTCAGAAAAGGGGTCACCAGTGCGGTGCAGACCCCGGTGAACAAAGACTTCTTCATAATCTGATACCTCCGGGCTATCCTATGAAGGGTATGGCGTTTTTGCCCTTGAAGGGGGAGAAAATCCATGGCCGTCTATCGGAACCCCTGGCAGTGCGGCAAATTGTTGTATGTAAGTGAACGCGAAATAAAACGCTGTCATTGCGAGCCAGTGCGCACACTGGCGTGGCAATCCCCCGGTTGATTGGAACCAGGTAACGATTACCACCAAGAACTGTAGAAATCCCTGCTTTTCTGCGTGCTATTCGGTACATTTCTCCTCTAACGGGGGGATTGCCACACCAGTCTGCGGACTGGTTCGCAATGACAGGTAATTTGCAATGTTACGTTTCAAACAACAATTTATCAGCCTGCCGGGCTTGGACAATATGCGTTAAAAACCATTTTTCCTCTTTACAGAACTTCCTTTTTCCGCTATAATGAACAAAACTATGCAAATCCGACGAAATGAGTGAAAGCAATGAATATTGAATTTGACAACTACCGGCAGAAGCTCAACGACTGCCGCCCGGCGCTGGACGGACTGGCGGCGTCTCTGAACCTGGAGGGACTGCGCAGTGAGCTGGAGCGGCTCCACGCCATGCAGGAGGCCCCCGGTTTCTGGGATGACCCCGAGAAGAGCCAGAAGATCGTGGTCAAGACCCGGCAGGCGGAGACCAAAATCGAGCGGTTCGAGAAGATGACCGCCGACTGGGACGACCTGATGACCATCTGCGAGATGGCCGCCGAGGAGGACGACGACTCCATGCTCCCCGAGCTGAAGGAGGGCTTCCAGCGCCTGACCGAGGAGATGGAGGCCTGCCGCCTGGAGACTCTGCTCACCGGAAAGTATGACCGCAACAATGCCATTATGAGCTTCCAGGCCGGTGCCGGCGGTACCGAGGCCCAGGACTGGTGCCAGATGCTCTACCGGATGTACACCCGGTGGACGGAGCGCCACGGCTTCAGCTACCAGATTCTGGACTACCAGGAGGGGGACGAGGCCGGGATCAAATCCGCGTCCATCCTGATTTCCGGCGACAATGCCTACGGCTTCCTGAAGGGGGAGAACGGCGTCCACCGGCTGGTGCGGGTGTCTCCCTTTGACGCCAACGCCCGGCGGCAGACCTCCTTCTCCGCCATCGAAGTGATCCCCGAGATCGAAGACGACTCCGAGGACTTCGAGATTAGGCCCGAGGACTATGAGATGCAGGTCTACCGCTCCTCCGGCGCCGGCGGCCAGCACATCAACAAGACCTCCTCCGCTGTCCGGCTGATTCACAAGGCCACCGGCATCGTGGTGGCCTGCCAGACCGAGCGCAGCCAGTTCCAGAACAAGGAGACCTGCCTGAAAATGCTGCGAAGCAAGCTGATCGAGATTCGTGAGCGGGAGCATCTGGCCAACATTGCGGACATCAAGGGCGTTCAGCAGAAGATCGAGTGGGGCAGTCAGATTCGCAACTATGTGTTTATGCCCTATACCCTAGTGAAGGATACCCGCACCGGCTGCGAGACCTCCAACGTGAACGCCGTGATGGACGGGGCCCTGGACCCCTTCATCGAAAGCTACCTCAACTGCCTGGCTACCGGCAATTGGGTGCAAAAATAACCGGAAAATCGGGCAATCAGCCCTTGCAATTTGAAAAAAATTGTGGTATACTGTACGGGCTATTTGGGCCTGCCGCAACGGAAGCGGGCCGTATACCGTTCGCTGTCCGCGAATCAGGCGGAGGGAGGTTTGTTGAAATGGGTGTTTTTGAAACAATTCTGATCGTTCTGGAGGCAATCGCCAGCCTGGCGCTGATTGTTGTGGTCCTGCTGCAGTCCGGCAAGGAGGCCGGCCTGTCCGGAGCCCTCACCGGTGCTTCCGAGACCTATCTGAATAAGAATAAGAAGGGCAATCTGGATCAGGTGCTGGCTTCCTCGACCAAGTGGATCGCCGTTGTTTGGGTCCTGCTGACCCTGGCGCTGAGCCTGGTGTAAGGCGCTGCCTGCTTGGAACATAGGGCTGCTTCACGAATGTGAGGCAGCCTTTTTTTGCTGCGGAGTAAAAAACCGATGCAGGAGGAGTATCCTTGGAAAGACAAATTGTTGTTTACAGTTTTCAAACATCTTGCGTTGTTACCGTAGGGGCGGCTATTAGCCGCCCGAACGCTTAAGATTTTTGAGCTTTTACGGATAAAACGAACATTTCCGTAGTCGTTAGGTTGCGGGCGGCTAATATTATTCTTTACCGGCCCAATTTTGGAGCAACTGCCGGATGAAAGCCGTTTTGAACCGGCAGCTTTGTGACTTTCTCAAATGGACATTTCCGGTAAATTGTGGTAGTATCTAACTGGCGCCGGGGGCCGGCGCGGGATGAGGAGGGACGGCATGGAGTATATGGAGCTGCTGGAAGCGCTTGCTCTGCCGCCCCGGGTGGTCCGGGTTCTGGAGCAGCGGCTTCCTCTGGCGCTGAGCCTGCGGCAGCAGGCGCTGGCGCTGACGGATCGGAATGCCGCGCCGGAGGCCTATCGGGCACTGGCGGAAATTCTGGGACAGGACGACATGGGAATGCTGGCCTGCCAGCTTCTGGCGGCGGCGGAATCCCAAACCCGCTGGGAGGAAATGGGAATCCCGCAGCGGATTTTCCTGGACACTATGGGATGCTTCCCCAGGTTCCTGGAGGAGACCCGGGTGCGAAGGGGACGGGACTGCTTTGACCGGGGCTGGTGGACCTGGCGTCAGCTGAGCAGGACGCTTTTTCGGGTGGGCGCGCTGGAATATGAACTCCAATACCCGGAAGGCGCGGTCTCCCTGCACATCCCCTCGGACGCGGACCTGTCCCCGGAATCGGTGGAGGAATCCCTGTCCCGGGCGCGGGCGTTTATTGGGCGGTTCTTTCCGGAGTTTGCCGGAAAGCCGATGGTGTGCGAATCCTGGCTGCTGAGTCCCGCCCTGGGGGCGCTTCTCCCGGAGGGCTCCCGGATTCTGGCGTTTCAGCGGCGGTTTTCCATCGAAAGGGTGGGGGAAAACGCCATGGACTGCCTGGAGTGGCTTTTCTCGGCGCAGGAGGATACCCCTCTTACGGAGCTGAGAGAGGATACCTCTTTGCAGCGCAGCGTAAAAAAGCTTCTGCTGGCGGGAGGCCGTATCGGCACCGCCCGGGGAGTTTTGATATATTCTTGATAAGGAGTGTTTCCAATGGAAGCGAAACGACTGGCAGGGCTGGAGCCTGCTGCTGTGTTCGGCTATTTTGAGCAAATTTGCGCCATTCCCCACGGTTCCCGGAACACCAAGGCCATCAGTGATTTCCTGGTGGACTTTGCCCGGGAGCAGGGGCTTCGGTATATTCAGGATGAAAGCAACAATGTGATCCTCTTTCAGGAGGGAACCCAGGGCATGGAGGAGCACGCTCCTGTGATTCTCCAGGGCCACATGGATATGGTATGCGAGAAGGATGCCGGATGCCCCCTGGACATGGCCAAGGATGGTCTGGACGTGACCCATGACGGTGTCAGCGTATTTGCCCGGGGCACTACCCTGGGCGGCGACGACGGAATCGCCCTGGCCTACGCCCTGGCTCTGCTGGCGGACAAATCCATCCCCCATCCGCCCCTGGAGGTCATTCTCACCGTGGACGAGGAAATCGGGATGCTGGGCGCGGATACCATCGACCTTTCCATGCTGAAGGGCAGAACCCTCGTCAATCTGGATTCCGAGGATGAGGGCATCTTCACCGTTTCCTGTGCCGGCGGCGCCACTGCCACCATCGCCCTGGGCAGCGACCGGAAAGCGGTGTATGGCCCCTGCATCCGGCTGGTGGTGGACGGCCTCCAGGGCGGCCACTCCGGCGCGGAGATTCACAAGAACCGGGCCAACGCCAACAAGGTCATGGGCGAATTCATGAGCCGGGTACAGAAGCTGATGCCCCTGTGCCTCACCTCCTTCTCCGGCGGCACCAAGGACAATGCCATCCCCCGGTCCTGCCAGGCCACTCTGGTGGCCATGGGCATCCAGCTGGAGCGGATCAACGCCATTGCCCAGGAGCTTCAGCAGGAAATCCGGGAAACCTTTGAGGAGCCGGAGGCCGTGGTGCAGGCCTTTGACGTGGATGCCCTGGGGGGCAACAGCCTGTCCACCGAGGACACTGCCCGGGTGATCGCTCTGCTGTGTTCCGCGCCCAATGGGGTCCAGGCCATGAGCCAGGAGATTCCCGGTCTGGTGCAGACCAGCCTGAATCTGGGCATCGCCAAGCTGGGCGACCGGTTTACCGCCACCTTCTCCGTCCGCAGCTCCGTCAATCAGGAGAAGCAGGAGCTGCTGGAGAAGCTGCGCGCCCTGGCGGAGTTCCATGAGGGAACCTATTCCCAGATGGGCGAATATCCCGCCTGGGAGTACCGGAAGGACTCCCCCCTGCGGGACACCATGGTGTGGATCTACCGGGAGATGTTCGGCAAAGAGCCCCAGGTGCTGGCCATTCACGCGGGGCTGGAGTGCGGCCTGCTGGGAGAGAAGCTCCCCGGGCTGGACTGCGTCTCCATCGGCCCCCAGATGCACGACATCCACACCAGCCGGGAGAAGCTGGAAATCGCCTCCACCGAGCGCACCTGGCGGTTCCTGCTGGCAGTGCTGAAGGCGCTGTAAGGACTGAGCGTTGTTGTTTGCAGTTTTGGGACATGTTGCGTTGATACTGTAGTAGATAGTCCCTCATAAAACTTTACTTTATTGAACATTTATGGTATACTAAAAGAAAAGGCAAAGGAGTGTACCAAAAATGTTAAATAAAGAG
>SFHI01000053.1 GCA_004555705.1 Clostridiales bacterium
AAGTGCTGCGTTTTATCGAAAACGCTCAGAAACTGGAACGTTTCGGGCGGATAATATCCGCCCCTACGGTAGCAGCGTAACGTGTTCGAAAACTTCAAATACCAATTTGTCTGACTCAGAAAATCAATAAAACAGCAGAGACATCCAGGTGACTACGTTCTGGCCGTACTGGAATTCCATGCCGCACTGCTCCAGCACGGGGATCACATTGATGCCGTGGCTTTCCACGCAGGGGTGCATTTTGTCCGGGTGGCGGCAGGGGAGGCCGTCCAGGATGGCGCAGCGGTCACAGATGGCGCAGGCCTCGGTGGAGAGAATGTAGGGCTTTACGCCCTGGGCTTCCATAAGAGCGCCCACCTGATTCGTGATTTCCTCGTGGGCGGGGCGGGTGGCCAGGGTTTCGTCCAGGTCCGCGATGTCCGCTACTTCGGTGATGGTGGCGATCATCAGGCAGTTTTCATAGCGCCCGCACCGCGCCTGGCATTCCGGCACGCTGCCCACACCCGGGGGACAGGCCCAGGATTTGGCGTACATGGGACACTCCTGCCGGCAGATGGTGCGGATGCGCTCCGAAAATTCCAGCTGGGCCGGGTCGATGAAAAAGTATCCGTACAGCGGCAGCTCCGCCAGCTGCTGCTCCAGCAATTCCCGATTCATTTGAATTCCTCCATGATTCTTTGGCACCCTTCCAGAATATCCTCCCAGGCCGCTGCAAAGTCCCCGGTGTACCAGGGGTCGGCAACGTCCCGATGAAGCAGCGGCCGGATTTTCTCCGGATCGTGGGGGAGCATCCGCTGTAAATACCGCAGATTGCTCCTGTCCATGTAGTAAATCCGGTCAAAATGCCGGTAGTCCTCCAGGGTGATCTGCCGGGCCCGGTGGCCCTCGCAGGGAACGCCGTGCTTTTGCAGCTCCCGCCGGGCCGGTGGATACAGACCGTTTCCGAGCTCCTCCCGGCTCACCGCCCGGGAAGCAATCTCAAACTCCCCCTCCCGCCCCGCCTGACCGGCCAGGTCCTTCAGAATAAATTCCCCCATGGGACTGCGGCAGATATTGCCATGGCAAACGAACAGTATTTTGGTCATGGATAGCGCCTCTTTCTTGGTATGTTTTCATGATTATAGCACGCCCCCGGATGAATTTCCATCAGAATTCTACGGTCAATACCGGTATTTCCTCCGCTTGATCACAAGGCAGCTCATGCCCAGGATCACTGCCATGAAATCGGCAGCCACGATGGATACCCAGACGCCGTTGATTCCCCAGATCAGCGGCAGCAGCAGGACGGCGGCCACCTGAAACACCATTGTCCGAAGAAAGGAAATCAGCGCGGAGGTCAGACCGTCGCTGAGGGCGGTAAAGAATCCGGAGGAAAAAACGGCAAAGCCCATGAACAAAAAGGACAAAGCGAAAATCCGGAACCCGGAAACGGTCAGCGCCATCAGAGAGGCATCGTAGCCGACAAAAAACCGGGCCAGGGGGCTTGCCAGAAGCTGGGCCGCGGTGACCATGCAAATGCCGAATGCCCCGATCAGGGACAGGCTTTTGCGGAGCAGGCTGCGCAGCTCCGGATGGTTCTGGGCGCCGTAATGATAGCCGATCACAGGCGCCGTTCCGATGGAGTAGCCGATGAAGGCTCCGGAAAAAATCATGCTGACATACATCATCACGCCGTAGGCCGCTATGCCGTCCTCCCCCGCGTACCTTATAAGCTGCAGATTATAGAGCATTCCCACAATGCTCATGGACACGTTGCTCATGAATTCCGAGGAGCCGTTGGTGCAGGCGCGGAGGACCGCTCGGCCCTCAAACCGGGTTTTCCCGAGCCGGAGAAGGCTGCTGTTTTTTCGGAAGAAATAGAGCAGCGGCACAACGCCGCCTACCACCTGGCTCATGGCCGTGGCCAGCGCCGCGCCGACCAGCTTGTACGCCTGGGGCAAAAGCGTTACCAGCACCGCGTCGAGCACCATATTCGTTACCCCGGAGGAGACGGTCACGGCCAGTCCCAGCTGGGGTTTTTCTGCGGTGATAAAAAAGCTCTGAAACAGAAGCTGAAGAATGAAAAAAGGCATGGCGGCCAGATTGACGCAGGCGTAAATCACGCAGTTGTCCAGCAGTTCCCCCTCGCCCCCCAGCAGCCCGGCGATGGGGCGGATCAGCAGGATACCAAAAACGGAGAAGAGGACACCCAGGCCGAAAGCAACGTAGGTGAAGAGGGAAAAATACCGGTTCGCCCGCTCCCGGTCGCCCTCCCCCAGGACTCTGGCGACAATGGCGGTCCCCCCGGTGCCGAACATAAAGCCCACTGTCGACACGATCATCAAAACCGGCATAATCAGGTTTACTGCCGCAAAGGGCGTTTTCCCGGCGAAATTGGATACAAAGAATCCGTCCACCACGCTGTAGATGGAGGTGAAAATCATCATGGCGATGGAGGGAAGGGTGAAGCGGAGCAGCCGCCCATAGGAAAAATGATCGGATAACTTAATATTCATTCCGCGGCCTCACTGCCCATGGCCTGGACCTGGGCCCGGAAGGATTCCGCGAATTTCGTGGTCAGATGAAGGTACGCTTCGAACTCCGCTTCCGTCCAGGTGGCGAAGGCTTTGCTTTCCGCCGCGTAGATTTTGGCAGCCGTCCGCTCCAGGTAGGTCTTTCCCATTTCCGTTAACAGTACTTTTTTGTGCTTTCCCTGATAAGGAACCAGATAAAGGACGCCCTCTTTCTCCAGCTTCCGGAGGGCGGAGTTCACCGTCTGCTTGCTGATGCCGGACTGCTGGCAGATCGTGTGCAGCAGACAGCCGTCCTCATTGTCGTAAATGGCGTAGAGAATCCGCATGGCGCTGTCCGACAGCCCGATCCGGAGGGAGGCCTGATGATACAGTCCGTCCAGTTCCGAAGTCAGGTAGTTGAGCCTGTGGATCTGCTGATTATATTTTTCGTGCATAACTGTCTCCTTCGGTATGAAATCGTACAATAGTATAGTACGATTTCGTACTTTTGTCAACAGGCCCGGAGCTTTGTGCACACACGAAAGGGAGAGGGGCGGTTGGCCCCTCTCCCTTTTGAAAGAGATTCCCGCGTTATATGGTTGGCGCATATAACGGTGAAAAGGAACAGGCTGTATCAGTGGTGATTGCGGTAGTAGTTGATGAGGCAGCCGTCGGCGATGATCTGGCGCTCGGCTTCGGTGAGGGCTCCGGTGGAAACGGAGAACCTGGTCACGGTGCCGTCGGGCTTCACCGCATAGGCGTCAAAGGCAGCGTCATTGGCAAGCACATGGGCCCGGACGCCGGGGACGAAGATGTAGTCGCCCAGGTCGAACACCTCGGGATTCTCCACCAGGAAGGGGGTCATGCCCCAGTTGATGCAGTTGGAGCGGTAGCGCTTGGTGGCGTACTGTTTGGCGAAGTTGGCGGAGGCGCCCATGACACGCTGGCAGGAGGCTGCCTGCTCCCGGGCGGAGCCGTCGCCGGGCATATTGGCGAAGATGGTGGAGCCCAGGTCGGTGTTCTCGGGATCGACATTCAGACCGGCCTTGGCGAGGGCTTCGTAGACAGCCTTGACCTCGTCCGTCAGGCCCTTGCCGGCCCGGCGGTCACGCTCCGCCTGCCGCATGACCTTGGAGCGGGAGACATACTGGGGGTCCCGGCGGGACAGGGCAAACTCGGAAAGACGCTCGGGGTTGGAACGATAGGAGGAGGTCTCGCCGGAGGGGATCAGCTCATCGGTGGTGGTGACGGGGTCGGTGATGTAGGAGCAGACCTTCACCAGCAGATCATCGGTGAGCGCGGGCATCTCGGGCCAGTCCTTGATGTTGGGGCCGAACTTCAGCGCGTGGTCGGGCTCGGGCTTCGTCCAACCGTTGTAGACCCGCTTCTCGTAGATGCCGCTGTCGTAGTGGTACTCAGGATTGGTGTACTCCACCTCCAGATCGGTGGCGGCTGTCAGCTTGCCGCCGTTGGCGGCGGTGGCCGCGATGGAACGGGCGTCCATCAGAGCCACGGCGCTCATCTGGCCCTCGCCGGGCTTGGAGCCTTCCCGGTTGGGGAAGTTCCGGGTGGTGTGGCGGATGGAGAACTCTCCGTTGGCGGGGGTGTCGCCCGCACCGAAGCAGGGACCGCAGAAGCACTCCCGGAGGATGGCACCGGCGGAAATCAGGTCGTGGGCGCGGCCATTGCGCATCAGCTCCGCCAGGGCGGGCATGGAGCCGGGGTAGACGCTCAGGCTGAAGGCACCGTTGCCGCAGCTCTTGCCCCGGAGGATATCGGCGGCGGCGCAGATGCTGTCGAAGGTGCCGCCGGCGCAGCCGGCGATTTCGCCCTGCTCCACCCAGATGGCGCCGTCATGGAGCTTGGACACGATGTCCATCTGGGCGCCCTTGATCTGCTTATTGGCGTTCTCCTGCACCAGGTGCAGGATGTCCGCGGCGTTCTCCTGGAGCTCGTGGATGGTGTAGGTGTTCGAAGGGTGCATGGGCATGGCGATAGTGCACTCCACGGTGGAGAGGTCGATGTACACGCAGCCGTCGTAGTAGGCGACCTCCGCGGGATTCAGCTCCCGGTAGGCCTCGGGACGGCCGTGGACGGTGAAATACTTCTTGGTTTCCTCGTCCGTGACCCAGATGGAGGACCAGCAGGTGGTCTCGGTGGTCATGACGTCGATGGCGTTGCGGTACTCGATGGGCAGATTCTTGATGCCGGGGCCTACGAACTCCATGACCTTGTTCTTCACATAACCGTTCTTGTACACCGCGCCGCAGATGCTGAGGGCCACGTCGTGGGGGCCCACGCCGGGACGGGGGCTTCCGGTCAGGTAGATGGCGATGACGCCGGGGCGGGCAAAGTCGTAGGTGCGGCCCACCAGCTGCTTGGCCAGCTCGCCGCCGCCCTCGCCCACGGCCATGGTGCCCAGGGCACCATAGCGGGTGTGGGAGTCGGAGCCGAGAATCATGCGGCAGCAGCCGGACATGGCCTCCCGGTTATAGGAGTGGATGTTGGCCATGTTGGTGGGGACGTAGATGCCGCCGTACTTGTGGGCAGCGGACAGGGCGAACTTGTGGTCGTCCTCGTTGATGGTGCCGCCCACGGCGCAGAGGGAATTGTGGCAGTTGGTCAGGACGTAGGGCAGGGGGAACTCGGTCATGCCGGAGGCCCGGGCGGTCTGAATGATGCCGACGTAGGTGATGTCATGGGAGGTCATGGAGTCAAACTTCAGCCGGAGGTTCTCCATATCCTCTGTGGTATTGTGGGCTTTCAGGATGGAGTAGGCCATGGTGCCCCGGGAAGCGGCCTCTTTGCAGACAGCCTTGCCGGTTTTGGCGGCGACCTCGGCAGGATCGGTGACGATCTCAGTGCCGTTTACCAGATAGATTCCGGTATCATAAAGCTTCAGCATGGAACGACACTCCTTTCAGATTACAGGATGAAGGAGACCACCAGGTTGTAGACGGCGCAGATGCCGACACTGATGGGCACCGCCACGAACAGCAGCCGGTTGAACAGGGTGTTGCGCTCTTCCTCCTGGCTGCAGGAGCCCAGGATCAGGGAACCGCCGGAGGAGAAGGGGCTGATGGCGGAGCTCTGGGCGCCCAGCACAGTGCAGGTGAACAGGGCGATGGGGCTGATGCCGGTGGAAGCCGCAAGAGCGGGGATCAGGGGGAACAGGGCGGGGCAGACAACGCCGGTGGTGGAGCTGAAGAAGCTCATAACGGCACCCACCAGGCTGAAGGCAATGGGGATCAGGAACACGGGCACGTTGGAGCCGATCCAGGCGCTGAGCATATCAATGGTTCCGGCGGCCACGGCCACGGCGATGAGCATACCGGCACCGGCGATCATCAGGATGGTGTTCCAGGGCACTTTGGCGATGATTTCCTTCTGGGGCGCCAGCTTCATCAGCAGGGCGATGACCGCGAACACGATGGCCACCAGGCCCACGTCAATCTTGGAGGCGACGGTGGAGATGAAGGCGCTGCCGGGGATCAGGAGCTTCAGCACGGGGAAGATCAGAACCACGGCCATCATAGCCAGGATCAGGGCCAGGGTCTGCTTCTGCTTGGTGTCGTAGGCCTCGGGCTTGGCGAACTGGACGCCCTTGCCGATGTTCCGGTTGGTCTTAAAGCCGAAGCGGAACACGGTGATGAGAATCAGGCTGGACACGATGGCCAGGGCGAACATGGTCAGCGTGGAGGAGAAGGAGTCGATGGCGGTCAGCTCGGGAGTGGCCTCGTAAGCGGTGTCCATCAGGCCGCGGAACACCACGCCCAGGGCGGCGGTGGGGAAATTGCCGCCGGCCAGGGCGCCGCAGTTGATGGCCACCGCGCCGGTGAGCTTGTCCATGCGGGCTTCCTCGCAGATCAGCAGGGTGATGGGAGCCAGGAAGGCCAGAACGGTGAAGTAGGCGGCGCCCATGACGGACAGGATGACAGCGACAAAGAACAGGGCGTAGGGCAGCAGGCCGGGGAACTTCCGGCAGGCGTACAGCAGGCTCCGGGAGATCTTCTCCAGGGTGCCGTTGGCGGCGGCCACGTTGTAGAACAGGGAGACCGCCAGAATGACGAACATGGTGTTGGTGGGCCAGTAGGCGATCAGCGCCTTGGGCTTCAGGCCCATGAGGAAGCAGCCGATGATGTAAGCGAAAACGATGCAGAAGAAGCCGGTGTTGATCTTGGTCTTGTAGCCAAGGAATACCGCCAGCGCGATGGCGGCAATGATCAGGATGCTCAGAGCGGTGCCTTCCATTTGGAATCCTCCTAATATAATATGTGATTTTGGGGGTGGGCAGAGCGGGAAATTGTAGTTTAGCGGCTTCGCCTTCCGGTTTTCTGTCATTGCGAACCAGTCCGCAGACTGGTGTGGCAATCCCCCGGTTAGAGGGGAAATGTACCGAAAAGCACCCAGAAAGACGGAAGTCGCTGCGATTTTTAGTAGCAATCGTTACCTGGTTCCATTCAACCGGGGAATTGCCACGCCAGTGTGCGCACTGGCTCGCAATGACAGCATTTCTTTTTCTAAACAACAATTTATCTGCCCGATATGTGGGATTTTACGCTTCGATGCCCAGCAGCCAGCAGGGCAGGTCGTGGCTCATGTAGCGGATGTGCTCCATGGGGACGCCGTGGTCGGCCATGTACTGCAGGTATTCCTCCTCAGCCAGCTCCCAGTGGGGATTCTCCACCTGGCCGCCGTCGGTGCTGATGAGCACGTTCTTGTAGCCGATTTTCTGGATGACCTCCAGGTTGCCGGGCAGGTTGCTGAGGTAACCGTTGCCCGCGCCCACGCCCTTGTTCTGGGCGTAGCAGCGCTCCAGGATCACGTCGTATTCCTGAACGATCCGCTGCTGGTCCTCCAGGGACATATTCACGATCCACCACTCGGGGTGGGTGACTACGATCTTCTTCACGCCCAGCTCCCGGGCTGCCTTGGTGACGGTGAAAATCTCGGAAACGGAAATGTGGCCGGTGCCCAGCACCGCGTCATACTTTTTGATGAGCTCCAGCACGGCCTTCAGCTCGGGGACAATCTGGCCGTCCCGAACCACATCCACGCAGCCGTCGGTGGGCTTGCCCAGCTTCTCCAGGTGGTTCCGGGCGGAGGAGGTGGGGAGCCACACTACCTTGGCGCCCAGCTTCAGGGCGTTCTCCACAGCCACGGGGTTGATGCCGCCGATGCAGCTGTTCAGGGTCACGGAGCCGAACATGGTGAAATCGTTCTTCCCGTTCACCCGCTCGTTGTATCGGTTTGTCAGATAGGCCCGGTTGGCGGTGTAGCCCAGGTGGGTTTTGATGACGATGGCTCTCGCGCCCACCCGCACCGCGGCGTCGCAGAGTTCAAAGTCATCGTAGGCCCGGAGCCGCAGGTCCGGATTTGTGTGGACGTGCATATCAATCACGCCCTTCATGGATACTTTTGCCATAGTTTTCCTCCTTATTTGGTTTTCTATATTGGAAAACACAGATACACTTGTTTTCCTGTTAAAAACATTATATAATGTTTTCCGCCGGGAGACAATCAGCAAATTTTTATACGAGATATCGGAAAAACCGATATAATAATCCAAAATGTACAAAAAATCCCAGCACTTCTGTACAACTTGAACAGAGCGCCGGGGAGGAGGAACTATGGAACTGAAGGAGCTGGAATACATTGTGGCCGTGGCGGAGGAGGGCAGCATCAGCCGGGCGGCAGAACGGCTGTACCTGGCCCAGTCCAGCCTGAGCCAGTATGTGGCGCGGACGGAAGCAGAGCTGGGGGTGAAGCTGTTCCGCAGGACTGCCGGAGGCGTTCGCCCCACGGCGGCGGGGGAGCTGTACCTGCGCAATGCCCGGCAGATGCTGCTGCAATACCATCAGGTTCGCAAGCAGCTGACGGACCTGGACGCGCCTATGGAGGGAAAAATCCACTTCGGCATCAGCACCTTCCGGGGCAGCTACCTGTTCCCCAAGGCCATGCACCTGTTCCGGCAGGAGGTGCCCACCGTGGATGTGGTGCTCCATGAGCACGACAGCATTGTGCTGCAGCGGAAAATCGCCGCGGGAGAGCTGGACATGGCGCTGGTGGCCTTCCGGGAGGACCAGTGGGAGGAGCAGGGGAAGCTGCTGATGAAGGACGAGGTGCTGCTGGTGGCCAACCGGGAGCACCCGGTGATGGAGTATGTCCGGGAGGGCGGCGGCGGCCCGGACCGGCCCTGGGTGGAGCTGGCGGAGATTGCCCATATGGATTTTCTGCTGTCCAGCCGTTCGGCCATGCTGGGCAATATCGCCGAGCAGATGTTTCAGGAGCTGGGAGTGGAGCCCCGGTATGTCTGCGGCACCCAGACGGCCTCCATGTCCGCTGCGTTAGCCCGGCGGGGTCTGGGCATCGCGTTCACCTACCGCTCCTGCGTGGAGGAAAGCCGGGATGTGATCTATCTGAGCATCGGCAAGAAGAGACATTATGTTAACTTGGCCCTGATCTATCCCCCTGAGGGCTACCGCAGCCGTGCCATCCGCGCCTTTGAAAGCGTCCTGTGCCGCGTGCTGGCCACGGAGGTGTTCTAAGCGGCATCGCTGGCAGAGCGATAAATTGTTGTTTGAAAGTGCGCGTTACAAATTACCTGTCATTGCGAACCAGTCCGCAGACTGGTGTGGCAATCCCCCGGTTGAAAGGAACCAGGTAACGATTACCGCCAAAAATCGAAGCGGCTCCCACTCTTCCGGGCGCTTTTCGGTACATTTTCCCTCTAACCGGGGGATTGCCACGCCAGTGTGCGCACTGGCTCGCAATGACAGGAAACTTGAAGGCGAAGCCGCTAAACAACAATTTATCGTACACTGTACCGGGACAGCGGTAAGGGGACGGTTACGGGGATGCTTGCGGCCGTTCTTCAGGCTCTCCGGGAGCCTTTGGGGAGCTTCGGGGTGGGGGAGAAACGGCCCGGAAAAGGGCCTGGGAGAGGATAGAATGAAACGAAATTTCAGGGTAGCAAAAAAATGGGGAAAACGGGGCATATTTTTGTGAAAAACCGAAAAAAAGCCGGAAATGGGGCGGGATGTGTTGACAAACCGTGAATTTTGGATTAACATTCCATGTAGAGCGCTGCCCCTCTGATTCCATGGTGTGTAAATCCTTCGTTGGCTGGATCGGGTGTCCCTTCGTGCGGTAAAGGTTTGCGTTACTGTTCGGCGGGCCGGAGGGGTCTGCTTTTTTATTTTTGGTTGTTCTTTGCTGGGCACCTCTAAAAACTCCTTTTTGGCTTTCGGATGGATCTTTTGCCCTCACAATGCGTTTTGAAAATTCCGCAATACATACAGTATTCTGGAATTTTCAAAACTTTTGTGAGAACAAAATCTCTCGTCCAAAACCTCAAAAAGTAGTTTTCAGAGGTCGCCTGCTGGCAACAAATGAGGATACACAATATTTATCAGGAGGAAAAAAGAAACATGAAAAAGATTCTCTCTTTGGCTCTGGTTCTGGTGATGCTGCTGAGCTTTGCCGCTTGCGGCAGCAAGAGCGAACCTGCTGCCGCATCCAAGGATGTGAAGCTGGGCTTCATTTTCCTGCACGACGAGAACTCCACCTATGACCTGAACTTCATGAACGGTGCCAAGGAAGCCTGCGCCGCTCTGGGCCTCTCCGAGGACCAGTACCTGTTCCGCACCAACATCCCGGAGGGCCAGGAGTGCTATGACGCCGCCTGCGAGCTGGCCGACGCCGGCTGCAACATCATCTTCGCCGACTCCTTCGGCCATGAGGACTACCTGATCCAGGCCGCTAAGGAGTTCCCCAACGTGCAGTTCTGCCACGCCACCGGCACCAAGGCTCACACCGAGGGCCTGGATAACTACCACAACGCTTTCGCCGCCATCTACGAGGGCCGGTATCTGGCCGGTGTGGCCGCTGGCCTGAAGCTCAACGAGATGATCGAGGCCGGTGAGTTCACCGCCGAGGAGGCCAAGATGGGCTATGTGGGTGCCTTCACCTACGCCGAAGTGGTTTCCGGCTACACCAGCTTCTACCTGGGCGCCAAGTCCGTCTGCCCCAGCGTGACCATGGAGGTCACCTTCACCGGTTCCTGGTACGATGAGACCGCCGAGAAGGAAGGCTGCGAGACCGCCGGTGTGCCCAACGTGTCCTACAACGGCTCCACCGTGGCCGCCTGCCCCAACACCTTCATCGTGTCCAGCCGCATCAACTGGGCTCCCTACTATGAGTATGTTGTGAACTGCGTGAGAAACGGCGAGGCCATTGCCGCTGACTGGACCGGCACCATCGCCACCGGCTCCGTGGTGCTGACCGATGTGAACGAGCAGGCCGCCGCTGCCGGCACTGCCGAGAAGATCGCCGAGGTCAAGGCTGACATCGAGGCCGGCAAGCTCCATGTGTTCGATGTGACCACCTTCACCGTCAGCGGCGACAATGTCAAGCCCACCCTGACCGTGGATGCTGAGGGCCATGTGACCTCCTACCTGGCTGACGTGGACACCGATCCCGCCTACACCGGTGATACCGAGGTTGTGGAGAACGGCTTCTTCAACGAGTCCGCCAAGCGCTCCGCTCCCTACTTCGATCTTTCCATCGACGGCATCACCCTGCTGGATGTGGCGTTCTGATTTTTGTGGATTCTGGGAGGCCCCGGTTACCGGGGCTTCCCATTCTCTGCTGTAAAGGGCAGCGCAGTGAACTATCCGCCGCGCTGCCCTTTGCGGCAGAAAACGACAAATTGCTGTTTGCCGAGATGATGCCGTAGGGGCGGCTATTAGCCGCCCGCAACCTTACGGGACGGAACATGTCCGTTTTCACCGGAACAGCCCAATAGACGGAACGTTTCGGGCGGCTGATAGCCGCCCCTACGGTAGCAACGCAGCGTGTTTCATAATTTCAAACAACAATTCATCGTGTTCTTTCCAGGAAAACAATAAAGGAGTGAGCCCTTTGGAAAATAAAACCGCCGCGGTTAAAATGCGGAACATCACCAAGCGGTTCGGAACCACCCTGGCCAATGACCGGGTGTGGCTGGATATCTACAAGGGGGAGATTCTGGCCCTGTTGGGGGAAAACGGCAGCGGCAAGACGACCCTGATGAACATGCTCTCCGGCATTTATTTCCCGGACGAGGGGCAGATCTTCATCAATGACGAGGAGGCCCTGATCCGCTCCCCCAAAGACGCCTTCCGCTACGGCATCGGCATGATTCACCAGCACTTCAAACTGGTGGATGTGCTGACCGCCGCCGAGAATATCGTTCTGGGTCTGAAAGAGCCGGGGCGGCTGGACATGGACAAGGTAGCCCGGAGGGTGAAGGAAATCTGCGACAGCTACGGCTTTGACGTGGATCCCAACCAGAAGATCTACACCATGTCCGTTTCCCAGAAGCAGACCGTGGAGATCGTCAAGGCCCTCTACCGGGGGGCGGACATCCTGATCCTGGACGAGCCCACCGCCGTGCTGACCCCCCAGGAAACCGACAAGCTGTTTGCCGTGCTGCGCAGCATGCGCGACGACGGAAAGGCCATCGTCATCATCACCCACAAGATGCATGAGGTGGAGGAGCTATCCGACCGGGTGGCGATTCTCCGCCACGGCCAGTTCGTGGGCGATATGCTGACGAAAATGACCAACGCCCAGGAAATGACCAACATGATGGTGGGCCGTCCGGTGACGCTGAACATCGACCGGCCCGACCCGGTGGACCCCAAGCCCCGGATCATCGTGGAGGGGCTCACCGTCCGGGACCCCGAGGGGACCGTCAAGCTGGACAATGTCAGCTTCACCGCCAACAGCGGCGAAATCCTGGGCATCGCGGGCATCTCCGGCTGCGGCCAGAAGGAGCTCCTGGAGGCCATCGCGGGACTGCAGATCGCGGAAAAAGGCAGCATCAGCTATGTCAGTGACGACGGTGTCCGGGAGGAGCTGATCGGGAAAGACCCCTTAAGCATTGCCGCCATGGGTGTGTGCCTGTCCTTCGTGCCGGAGGACCGGCTGGGTATGGGCCTGGTTGGCAGCATGGACCTGACGGACAATATGATGCTGCGCTCCTTCCGCAAGGGCCGTTCCTTCTTCACCGACCGGAAGAACCCCCGGGTCCTGGCGGAGAAGGTGGTGAAGGAACTGGAGGTCAATACCCCGGGGGTTTCCACCCCGGTGCGCCGTCTGTCCGGCGGCAATGTCCAGAAGGTGCTGGTGGGCCGGGAAATTGCCTCCGCGCCCAGTGTGCTGCTGACCGCCTACGCGGTGCGTGGTCTGGACATCAACTCCTCCTACACCATCTATGATCTGATCAACAAGCAGAAAAAGTCCGGTGTGGCCGTGGTCTTCGTGGGCGAGGACCTGGATGTGCTGCTGGAGCTGTGCGACCGGATTTTGGTGCTCTGCGGCGGAAAGGTCAGCGGAATTGTGGAGGGCCGGGGCGCTTCCAAGCCCGAGGTCGGCATGATGATGACACGTCTGGGAGGGAAATCCAATGGCTAAACAATCGGGCGGCAGGAACGTCCTTCATATTTCCAAGCGGGGAGTCCTTCCCTGGTACCGTGCCTGGGCCATTCGGGGCGCTGCCATTGTGCTGGCGCTGATCGTCAGCGCCGTGGTTACCACCGCCCTCACCGGGCTGAATCCTCTGGGGGTTTACGCTACCATGATTCAGGGCGCCTTCGGTACGGAGCGAAAGATGTGGATATTGGGGCAGAATATGGCGATTCTGCTGTGCGTTTCCCTGGCGGTGACCCCTGCGTTCAAGATGCGCTTCTGGAACGTGGGCGGCGAGGGCCAGATTCTCATCGGTGGTCTAGCCACCGCGGCCTGCATGATCCTGCTGGGGGATAAAATTCCCAACTGGCTGCTGATTATCGTAATGGTGGTGGCCAGCGTCCTGGCCGGGGCCATCTGGGGCGGAATTCCCGCCATCTGCAAGGCTAAATGGAACACCAACGAAACCCTGTTTACCTTGATGATGAACTATGTGGCGACCCAGCTGGTGGCCTTCATGGTCATCGTGTGGGAGGTGCCCAAGGGCGCGGGCAAAATCGGCATCATCAACCAGAACACCTGCGCCGGGTGGCTGCCCCAGATCGGCAGCTACAAGTACCTGCTGAACATCCTGATTGTCGCGGTGCTGACGCTTATCATGTACTTCTACCTGACCCGGTCCAAGCAGGGCTACGAGATTTCCGTGGTGGGCGAGAGCGAGCGCACCGCCCGGTATGTGGGCATCAAGGTGGGCAAGGTGATTGTGCGTACCATGATGATTTCCGGGGGACTGTGCGGTCTCGCGGGACTGCTGCTGGTGGGCGGAACGGACCACACCATCACCACCACCATTGCCGGAGGCCGGGGCTTTACGGCGGTTATGGTTGCCTGGCTTGCCAAGTTCAACCCCCTGGTCATGGTGTTTACAAGCTTCTTGCTGGTGTTTCTAGGCCGGGGCGCCAGTGAGATTACCACCATCTATGGTCTGAATCATTCCTTCGGCGATATCCTCACAGGAATCATTTTGTTCTTCATCATCGGAAGCGAGTTCTTCATCAGCTATCGCCTGAGCTTCCTTAAGAATACCAAGAAGGGGGCGTAAATCATGTTTGACTTTGTTTCCTTTTTCCCCCGGGCTGTGATGCAGAGCATTCCGCTGCTCTACGGCGCCACCGGCGAAACCCTGACGGAGAAATCCGGCAACCTGAACCTGGGTATTCCGGGCATCATGTATGTGGGCGGCATCTGCGGCGTCATCGGCGCGTTCTTCTATGAGCAGAGCGGAAGCGTCAATGGGTTTCTGGCGGTGATGATTCCGCTGCTGTGCTGCCTGATGGGGTCGCTGCTCATGGGCCTGCTGTACTGCTTCCTCACCGTGACCCTCCGGGCCAACCAGAACGTGACGGGCCTTGCCATGACCACCTTCGGCGTGGGCTTCGGCAATTTCTTTGGAGGCTCCCTGATTAAGCTCACCGGCTCCGATGTTCCCTCCATTGCCCTGTCTGCCACCAGCAGCTTTTTCCGCAAGAGCCTTCCCTTCGCGGACAGGCTGGGGGCCTTCGGAAAGATGTTTTTGTCCTACGGGTTTCTAGCCTACCTTGCCATTGTCATCGCGTTGATTTCCTCCTACATTCTCCGGCACACCCGGGTGGGCCTGCAGCTGCGGGCCGTGGGCGAAAGCCCTGCCACGGCAGACGCGGCGGGCATCAACATCACCCGCTACAAATTTGTGGCCACGTGCCTCGGCAGCATGATCGCGGGCCTGGGCGGACTGTACTACGTCATGGACTACGCCTGCGGCGTTTGGTCCAACGATGCCTTCGGGGACCGGGGGTGGCTGGCCATTGCCCTGGTGATCTTCACCATCTGGCGGCCCAATGTGGGAATTCTGTCCTCCATCCTCTTCGGCGGACTGTACATTCTGTACCTGTTCATCCCCACCGGCACGAACCTGGCCGTGAAGGAGCTGTATAAGATGCTCCCGTATCTCGTGACCATTGTGGTGCTGATCGTCAGCAGTATGCGCAATAAACGGGAGAACCAGCCCCCCGAGAGTTTGGGCGTTCCCTACTTCCGCGAAGAACGATAATCAAAAATCGCAGCCGAATCACCGGCTGCGATTTTTTCTTGAAGAAAAGCAGTGTATAGGGAACGAATTGACAATTGACATTAAGGAATCCCCTTCGGGGATGATTGAAAATATAAGGGTGGAAAAGCTGTCAATGCACCCGTCTCCTTGACACTTTAGACGTGTTCCTGTCATTCCGAGCGAGCGCAGCGAGTCGAGGAATCTACCGTGTACGTTCACATTTCAGCTTCATTCCGTGCGTAGATCCTTCGACTCGCTACGCTCGCTCAGGATGACAGCTTGGATGGAAGGATGGGGACTGGGCGGAAAATCCAGGGGATTACCGCGGCGCACGGCTCCCCTGAAACGACAGCGGTTTTGTTACGCGGACTGTCCCAATTGGGAAATAATTGTCAATTCTCAATTGTCAATTCATTGGCAAAAGCGCCATTTTCCTTCCCGAGCCTATCAATTCTGGGGGCGGAAGGTGATTTCGCCGGTTTCGGGGTCCATAGCGTCCACGATGGCCAGGGATTCCAGACGGTAGCCCAGGTTCCGGATTACTTTTCCTCCGATCTGGAAGCCCTTCTCCACGGCGATGCCCAGGCCCTCAATGGTGGCCCCGGCGGACTCGGCAATGGAGATCAGACCCTGGAGGGCGCAGCCGTTGGCCAGGAAATCGTCAATGATCAGCACGTGATCCTCAGGGCCGAGAAACTTCTTGGACACGATGACCTGATTCTTGTTCTTGTGGGTGAAGGACTCCACCTCGGCCACATACATCTCACCCTCGATGTTGATGGACTTGGACTTCTTGGCGAATACCAGGGGCACGCCGAAGGCGTTCGCCACCGGGTAGGCGATGGCGATGCCCGAGGCCTCAATGGTCAGCACCTTGGTGACGGGCCTGTCCGCAAAGCGGCGGTGGAACTCCCGGCCGATCTCATTGAGGAGGGCAATGTCCATCTGGTGGTTCAGGAAGCTGTCCACCTTCAGCACATTGCCCGGCTTCACAATGCCGTCCCGGGCGATCCGCTCTTCCAGAAAATTCATTTGTATTACCTCCAAAATGATGGTTTGCAGGATGTAAAAGACAAATTGGTGTTTGACGCTGCGCTTTAAAGTTTCCTGTCATTGCGAGACCAGTCCGCAGACTGGTCGTGGCAATCCCCCGGTTAGAGGGGAAATGTACCGACAATTGCTCTACCGAGTGG
This sequence comes from Clostridiales bacterium, assembly GCA_004555705.1. Lineage (GTDB taxonomy): Bacteria > Bacillota > Clostridia > Oscillospirales > Oscillospiraceae > Faecousia. Next base: position 16,227 of record SFHI01000053.1, read on the forward strand.
GGAAACCTTACGATTTTTGGTGATAATCGTTACCTGGTTCCATGGGGCCGGGGGATTGCCACGCCACTCAAGCGCACTGGCTCGCAATGACAGCAAAAACCGTACAAACACCAATTTGCTGCGCTGAGGGAATCAGGCGGCGTCGGAGGCTTCGGAAGCCTCGGTGGCCGCGGTGGTTTCCGTGGTCTGGATCAGCTTCTCGGGGTTGTAGACCAGGTCGTAGTAGTACTGCTCCCGGGCCTCCTTGGCGGCGGCCAGGTACTCCTGGGAGGCGGTGAGGCCGTCGCCCACAATGGCCATGGTCCGGTTATAGGACTTTTCTGCCGAGGCAAATGTGGCGTCTGTGAGTTCATAGAGTTCCTTCCACTGATCCCGGGTTTCCGGGTCCAGGGGGAGGATGTTGTATTCCATTTTCCCGTAGGTGGAATGGCGGTTGACCCAGCAGGGGATCAGATCCACGCTTTCCAGATAGACGGTGCCGTCGGAATACTTGCAGAAGGTTACGTTGAACAGGACGCCGTCCTCGGTGTGGGCGGTGTTGATATAAGAGATGTTGCCCAGCCGCTGGTTGGACACGGCGTTGCCCATGGAGTACAGACACACGGTTTTGTGCTCCGGGTCCACGGTGCTCTCCAGCAGGGAGATGGGCTGGATCACATGGGGATGGCCCCCGATGATCACGTCGATGCCTAAGTCGCACAGCTTCTGGGAAATGGCCTTCTGCTGGTCGTTGGCGTAGGTCTGGTATTCCACGCCCCAGTGGATGTACATAATGGTGGCTTCCGCACCGGCGGCTTCCATTTCCTGCAGGTAGCCGTCCACCTCGGTGTAGAAAGCGTCCAGGCTGTCCGCGTGGAAGTAGTTGCAGATTCCGGTTTCGGCGATGTGGGGCATCCCGTTGAGGGAGGGGGAGCCTTCGGCGTTGACGGAATAGGCATAGGTATAGCAGAGCATCCCGATCTTAATGCCGTTGATCTCCTGAATGGAATATTTGGGCTCGTCCGCGCTCTTCATGGTGCCCAGGGTCACCAGCCCCGCGTCCCGGACGGTGTCAATGGTGCGTTTGTAGCCCACAAGCCCGGTATCATAGCTGTGGTTGTTGGCGGTGAGGAGCATATCGAAACCGGCTGTGCGCAGGCCGATGACAATCTCGTCGGGGCAGTTGAAATTGGGATAGCCGTGGTAGGGGTAGCCGTTGTCCGTGCCGCACAGGGTGGTCTCCAGGTTGGCCACCGCCAGGTCCGCGGCGGAGGTGTAGGGACTTACGTAGCGGAAGATGGAGTCAAAATTATAGCTGCCGTCGGTCTGCAGACCGGAGTCGACGACGGGCATGTGCATGAGCACGTCCCCTGTGGAAGTAATGGTGGCGGTGCTGACCACGTGCTCCGGATCCGGCAGAGTGGGCTCCGTGGTGGCCTCAGTGGTGGGTTCGGTCAGGTCCGGGGTGGGCAGGGCGACGGAGCTTCCGCCGGTTTCCGGCTCCGGGGTATGGTTGGGAATGCCAAGGCACAGCCAGATCATCAGGCCGCTGCCTGCGGCAAACAGCAAAATCAGAATCACCAGCAGAACAATGACGCCGGTATTGCTGCGGGGGGTACGGGACATTCGGAAACCTCCTTTGGGTTCGGGGGGTGGATTTTATCTCTGGAAAGACAAATTGGTGTTTGAACGGCTTCGCCGAATTGACAATTGACAGTTGACAATTATTGTGTCCCTACGGGACGATTTTGAAATAAAACGCCTGATTGTTGACCAATAATATTCGTGTTAGTTTAAAAGGCTGGACCTGGCTATCATAGTGCCCAAATTCCTGCGGTATGAAGTGGAATTTTTAACGTTCCCAATGTACATTTGGTGTGAATTTCCGTCAACAATGCCCAACAAAATGAGGTGGGTCCAAACTTTTAAACTAACACGATAATATTTTTTTATCCCGAAGGGATTCCTTAATTGTCAATTGTCAATTGTTAATTGTCAATTATAAACAACAATTTATCAGTTTGTTTGCCATTTATCGTCCAGCAGGTAGTGGACGGAATGGACGGTTTTGCCTTCTGTGGTATAAACCCGGGGGACACGGCGGCTGATGCCGCAGACAAACTCATAGTTGAAGCTGTCCGCAGCGGCGGCAATCTCCTCCATGGTGATCCGTTCCTCTCCGGAGCGGCCCACCAATACCACGGGATCGTCCAGGGTGACGCCGGGGATATGGGTGACGTCCACCATCAGCTGATCCATGCAGACCCGGCCCAGGATGGGAGCCTTCGCGCCGCGGATCAGTACATGGAATTTCCCGGAGAGACTTCTGCGGTAGCCGTCGGCGTAGCCCACGGGGATCGTTGCCACCATAGTGGGGCGGGACGTGACGAAGGTGCCGCCGTAGCTGATCTCCCGGCCGGCCGGCAGCAGCTTCAGGTGGGTGATCCGGCTGACCCACTGCAGGGCAGGCTCCAGCTGCAGCAGGTCCGGGGAGACCTCGTCGCTGGGGTACATTCCATAGGTTACAATGCCGGAACGGACCATTTCGTAGCGGCAGGGGAAATTCATGAGCCCTGCGGAATTGTCCAGGTGGCGGATGGGAATCTCCACCCCCCGGGACCGGAGCATGGCGTCAAAGGCGTCAAACAGGGCGGCCTGGCGGCGGGCCCGGGTCAGGTCGGCGGAATCCGCCGTGGCAAAGTGGCTGAAGAGACCCTCGGCCCGCAGACCCGGCAGAGCGGCGATTTTCGCACAGATATCCGCCGATTCCTCCGTGGCCTGGAAGCCGATGCGGCTCATGCCCGTATCCAGGGCAAAGTGAAAGGGGGCGGCGACCCCGGCCTCCTCAGCCGCCCGGGACAGGGCCAGGGCATCGTCGTAACGGAAAATGGCCGGGCGAATCCCCAGCCGGACAGCCTCGCCGAAGGCGGAGGGGGGCGTATGGCCCAGGATCAGGATGGGATTCTCAATTCCCGCCCGGCGGAGCTCCAGAGCCTCCAGCATGGAACTGACGCCGAAGAAGGCGCATTTGTTCCGGAGCAGGTGGGCAATGGGGACGGCTCCATGGCCGTAGGCGTCAGCCTTGATGACCGCCATGACGGCGACCCCCGCTTTTTGCCGGACGGCGTCGATATTATGGGAAACGGCATCCAGGTCAATAAGAACCCGGGTGTTGTCATAATTCAATTCAATCATCTCGCTTAGACTGCATTTCGTATATTCTATCATAAATCCTCCCTAATGTAAACCGCAAAAACCCAGGATTGCGGGGATTGGGTTTATGTGGTAGAATAGACGGGTTCCTATGGGAAGATAAATTGTTGTTTGAAAGTGCGCATTCCAAATTACCTGTCATTGCGAACCAGTCCGCAGACTGGTGTGGCAATCCCCCGGTTGAATGGGATCAGGTAACGATCACTATGAGGCGAAGCGACAAACAACAATTTATCGTTCCGACGGAGTGGGGAACGGATGGGAGGAAGCGCGATGGAGCGGGAAGGAAACTATACCATTCAGGCCAATCAGGCCAAGGCGCATTTTCTGGGCTATGACCAGGCGGAACTGAAAAGAAAGCTGAATCTTCGGATGGACGAGGGCTGGCTGTACACGGCCCTCTTCGGGGTCCCCTACCGGATTCACCGGAAAACCGCGTCCATGGAGCGGTGCAGGAATGGGCAATGGCAGGACGCCAACTCCTTTGAGGAGGTCATGACCCTGTTGGACCTGGTCTGCGACAGCCGGGAGGACCGGAAACCCTCCGGGGAGTGGAAAAGTATGCAGTCCTTCGGCCACCAGTTCCACCGTTCCCTGCTGGAGGATGGGGTGGACCCCTGGGCGGAGCGGTTTGCCGGGGACCCGGCAGGCTTTGCCCGGGCCTGCGCGGCCCTGGGAGGCACCCCCCTGAAACAGGGGGACGCGGCGTTTGCCATCGAAGCCTTTGACGGGCTGCGGGTGGGCATTCAGCTGTGGATCGGGGATGAGGAATTTCCCTCAAGGCTCAAAATCATGTGGGACAGCAATGCCCTGCAATATCTGCGCTACGAAACCATGTACTTTGCCAAGGCCGTGCTGCTGCGGCTGCTGTGGGAGAACATGACAGGGGCTTGACAGCCTGGGCCTTTTCCTGCTATAATTGCGGCATGGTTAATGAGAACTGCCGGATCGCGTGGGAGCGATGAAGGGCTTTGAAACGCTCTCTTTCCCAAGGGGAAGGGGGGTAGTGCGCCCTTTTCCCGCCGCGTCCGGCTTTTTTTATGCTTAAATGGAGCGATAAATTGTTGTTTATTATTGACAATTGACAATTAACAATTGACAATTAAGGAATCCCTTCGGGATATATTTTAATGTGCTTATCGGCTTAAGTCAGCAAATCGACAAATTGGTGTTTGTGAGGATGACGGAACGCAATACCTTCCCCCGGGGGGAAGGTGCCCCGAAGGGGCGGATGAGGAATGGCGAAACCTGAAATTTTCCGCAGCGGTTGGAATTACGGTACAACATTT
>SFHI01000004.1 GCA_004555705.1 Clostridiales bacterium
GTGCCGCGCGTGATTCCCATATCCATGATTCTCCGGCGAACAGCGCCCTCTCCATGAATCTTTATCACATGAGCGGACTCCCCGACCTTCAAATCCTTCAGCGTTCTCACAATCCGCACCTCCATAAACCATTTTCTGACAGTTAGTCTTAACTAACCTTCACATAATAATACCTTTCCGATTTTTTGTCAAGGTATATCCGCTTGCCCTATCATCTTTTCTTTTTGATGCCGGTTCATGGATTTCACGATCCATTCCCGTTTCAGCGCGTCGGAATGGGTTCCGCATCGTTCCCGGTAAACCAGTTCCAGCGGTCCCCTTCCCCGGGTATACTTTGCCCCCCGCCCCGCGCTGTGGGCCGCGAAACGCTTCTCAACATCCACCGTGATGCCGGTATAGAGCGTATTGTCCCCGCATCGAAGAATATATAAATACCAGATTTGTTTTTCTTCCTTCATGATTTCCGACGGAACCTCCCGTTCAGGAGCCGGTCCAACAGGAAAAATACCAGATTGCCCATCACCAGCATCAGCACCAGTCCTGCAATTCCCAGCCCCCGGAAATCCTCAGCCAACTGTTCCATACCCATCAAGCGGAGAAGCAGCCAGTACAGCACCACAATGCTCCCATTAAAAAATACCCCTTTCCAGAGCCACCGGAAACGCAGCCCATCAAAAAAGGGCTTCAAAATAGGATAATAACCCAGAAACAGAAACACAGCTGCGGCTTCCTTGTCCGGTGAAAACAGGGCGCTCAGAATCCCCACTGCGGCATACCACGCCCAGGCGATCCTTTTCCCGCACAGCTTCAGTATCACCGCAAGAAGCATGGTACAGATAATCGGGCAGACATAGGTCGCAATGGGAATCAGTCCTCCCAGACACATGATCACCACAGCCAGCGCGGCCAGCATACCTCCCAACGCTACAGCAAAGGCGGGAGAACGCCTGTTTCTATCCAAAGCAATTCCTTCCTTTTCTTCCAGAATGGATTCATTATACGAAAGCCTCCGGAAAAATGCAACTGTTTTCCGACCGGATGAAAACCTTTCGCATTGACACCGCCCCGGGAATGCGGTATAGTAACCATAGAAAGGTTGTGATACCCTATGGAAATTACTGTTGGCAGGAAGGGCGAAGCATCCTCCCTGGTGGAGCGGGAGGACACCGCGCAGGAGGTCGGCTCTGGCGATCTTCTCGTCTACGCCACCCCCTGTATGGCCGCCCTGATGGAGGGAGCTGCCTGCGATGCCCTTGCGCCCACCCTGGACGAGGCCCATACCACCGTCGGCGTTTCCCTGTGTCTGGAGCATCTCAGCGCGACGCCTGTGGGACTGGAGGTTCGCGCGGAGGCGGAGGTCACTGCCGTGGAGGGAAACACCGTAACCCTTTCCATAACCGCCTATGATGAGGCAGGGATTATTGGCAAAGCAACCCACAAGCGTGTGATCGTCGCCGCACAGAAATTCTTGGACAAAGCATATTCAAAACTATAAGGAGGAATTATTGTGGAAGATTACGGAGCCATGATTCGCAGCACCTTCGACCAGGGCAGTGTCCGGGACGCCGAGGCACTTTTTGAGGCCTGCATCCAGAACGCCTTCCCCACCTTCCATTTCCGCCGTCTGGAGCTGATCAGCTTTCTCCGGGAGGAGCAGTGTATGGAGGGCCGCAGCTGGAACCACGTTTTCCAGATTCGCAAAAGCACGCTGGAAGGGTCTCCTGTCTGGGAAGTGCATTGCCACCGTGTCACCATGGGCAAAACCCCGGACAAGCATGTCTACTTAGACTATATGACCCTCGGCTTTGTTCAGTACATGGAAAAGGAATAAAACGAAACACGCCCCGTCCAAACCGGACGGGGCGCATCTAATTTCGTGGGCAGCTTTTTTCGTAAAATTCCGATGCCTGCTCAGAAGCCACCTTCCATAAACCGGTACCTTTTGCAAGAATTCAGTGGTCGAACCTGACACCGCATTTGGAATTCATTCCCGTGGGAAACACTGCATAGGCGCCTGCCTTCCCAATGCACAGCCTCTTCCATACCAGGAAGGAACCGGCGTTCTCATCTGGCTGTACCACGCAAGAACCTGGGCCGCCTGGTCACGCATGGTTCGGATTTCCCCCTCCCCAAACGGAATCGCCCAGGGAAGAGAGCCCAGTGTATTGCTGGAAATGTACAGCGCCAACAGCCTCCAGAAATCCATAGGGACCGTACCATTGAAATATCCATCCACTATCCCGGCGGCAAAGGCTTCAGATGCCTGGGCGGACCATACGATCCGGTTAAACTCCTCCCAAGGATCCCCGTAGTCCCAGCGGTCAAAGTCGATGACCACCAGCTTTCCAGCCCTGTCCACCATCATATTCCCGATGTGGTAGTCCCCATGCTGAAAGGTTTGGGGCCTGTTTTTCAGCAAATGCCTGTTCTCTTGCAGGCAGGCCATAAACGCGCCGTCGTTTTCATAGCGGAGCGGACAACTTTGGTACATGGAAAGCTTTCGGTCAATCTTCCCGCCAAAGCGTTCCTCCCAGGGCGGAACACTTTCCGGAGCGGGGATGGAATGGATGCTTTTCAGAAGCCTGCCAGCCTCAAGGCCATAGGCGTACTGTTGTTCACCGGAGAGTGTGGGAATCCACCGCTCCGCATCTGTTCCATCGATCCAGCTATGGATGCAGTATACTCCCTCCGCGCATAGCCCCTGCTCTAGAGGCAGGCAAATGGAAACACCCTTGTCTGCCAGCTTGCGCATCTTCTCAAAGCCATTCTTCACCGACTCCAACCGATTCAAAGGAGATATTCTGAGGAGATACACGCTCCCTCCGGCAGCTTCCGCCCGATATTTCCTGTCAGCGGACCAGCCCTTGTCAATGGGAGTTCGATTTACGATAGATTCGAGAAGCATATTCCTCCTTCGAAAATTCTATTTTCTGTCGGCAAGAATAATCCGTTTCATCGCCTCGATCCCGACGCGAACCGCTCCGGAGGTATCCTCGGTCATGGGCATGGCCAGGCCAGCTTTTTCCCGTTCTTGGTTCCAAACGGCGTGGAAGCAGCTTCCGCAGCGCACGCCCAGGGCGGCTGCAACCACAAACAAGGCAGCGGACTCCATTTCGCTGGCCTTGACCCCCAGCCGTTTCCAGCTCTCCCATTTCTGAAGCAGTTCATAGGATACCGGTGATTTCTCCGGACTGTGCTGCCCATAGAAGGAGTCCTTGCACTGTACCACACCCGTGTGTGTGCGGTAACCCAGGTCCTCCGACGCGGCCTTCAACGCGGCAGTCACGCCGAAATCCGGAACCGCAGGAAATTCAATGGGGGCGTACTCCAGGGAGGTATGCTCAAAGCGCACCGCACCGGTAGCCACAACCACATCCCCGGGCATCACATCCATATCGATTCCGCCGCAGGTGCCCACCCGAATGAAGGTATCCGCGCCGATGGCCGCCAGCTCCTCCATGGCAATGGAGGCGGATGGTCCACCGATTCCGGTGGAGCAAACAGACACCTTTTCCCCCAGAAGGGTACCCGTGTAAACATTGTATTCCCGGTTCATTCCAATATGGACGGGATTTTCAAAAAAAGATGCAATGGACGCGCACCTTCCCGGGTCCCCGGGCAGAAACACGTAGCGTCCCACATCGCCCTTCACACAGTGAATATGAAACTGCATGCCAATATCCTGCATATGACATCCTCCTTGTATAAAATCAATAAAAATATACTACCACATCCATCCGTTTTTTGCAACAAAAACATACAATACCCCAGCGGAGCAGTTCAAACAGCCTCCGCTGGGGTTGTTTTCAGAACAGGCTGATCTGGCTGGTTTCCGGGAGGTCCCCGAAGGCCCCCGCCTCCTTCAGCATCTGAATATGGGTTTTGGACACCTTGGGACAGGCTGCGGCAACTTCCTCGATGGACAGGAAATGCTTCCCTTCCCTGCCCTCCATCAGGCTGACAGCCGCGTTCTCTCCCAGGCCGGAAATCGCCACAAAGGGCGGCAGCAGCTTTCCGTCCACGATCAGGAATTTGGTCGCATGGCTTCTGTAGATGTCAATGGGCAGGAACTCGAAGCCCCGGATGTAGTATTCGTAGGCAACCTCCAGCGTTGTCAGGAGGTCCTCATCCTTGTCCGTGGCGTTTTCGTTGCCCTCAATGGCTTCGATATTGGCCTTCACATTCTCCAGTCCATGGGTCATCAGAACCGCGTCAAATCCGCCCTTCTGACTGCGGCGGTAGAAATACGCGGAATAGAACGCCAGAGGGTGGTGCACCTTAAACCAGGCAATCCGGAATGCCATCATAACATAGGCCACCGCATGGGCCTTGGGGAACAGATACTTGATCTTCTTGCAGGAGCCGATATACCAGTCGGGGACACCGGCCGCAATCATCTCCTGCTCGGCACCCTCGGGAAGTCCCCTGCCCTTTCGGACGGCCTCCATGATTTTGAAGGAACGCTTCTCCGGCATTCCGCAGGAGATCAGGTACAGCATGATATCGTCCCGGCAGCCGATGGCCTGGTCAACCGTAGCGGTTTTGGATGTAATCAGGTCCCGGGCGTTTCCCAGCCACACATCCGTACCGTGGGAGAAGCCGGAAAGCCGCAGCAAAGTATCAAATCTGGTGGGCATGGTATCCATCAGCATCCCACGGGTGAATTTGGTGTTAAACTCGGGAATGGCCACCGCGCCCGTGGGACCCAGAATGGGATCGTCCTCATAGCCCAGCACCTTGGAGGACGTGAAGATGGACATGGTATCCTTATCGTCCAGAGGAATCTTCTTGGCATCCACCCCGGTCATATCCTCCATCATCCGGATCATGGTGGGGTCATCGTGCCCCAGCATATCCAGCTTCAGCAGGTTTTCCTCCATGGAGTGGTACTCAAAATGCGTGGTGATCTGATCCGCGTTGGGATCGTCCGCAGGATGCTGCACCGGGCAGAAATCCCAGATTTCGTTTTCCTGGGGGATAACCACCAGGCCGCCAGGGTGCTGACCCGTGGTACGGCGGACGCCAACACAGCCCGCCGCGAGACGGGCTTCCTCCGCCCGGTTGGCGGTTTTGGAACGCTCGGAAAGGTATTTCTTTACATAGCCAAAGGCCGTTTTTTCCGCCACGGTGCCAATGGTGCCCGCCCGAAAAACGTGGGATTTTCCAAACATTTCAATACAGTAGGCATGGGCCTTCGCCTGATACTCTCCGGAGAAGTTCAGGTCGATATCCGGCACCTTGTCACCGCCGAAGCCCAGGAAGGTTTCAAAGGGGATGTTAAAGCCATCCTTTTCCATCTGGCTTCCGCATTTCGGACACACCGCATCCGGAAGGTCGGCGCCGCAGTTGTACCCCTTCGGCACATCCAGTACCGTATGCTTGCACGCCGGATTGGGGCAGCGGTAGTGAGGCGGGAAGGAATTTACCTCGGTGATACCGGACATATACGCCACAATGGAGGAGCCCACGGAGCCCCGGGAGCCAACCAGATAGCCATGCTCCAGGGAGTTCTGCACCAGCTTCTGAGCGGACATATAGATCACATCATAGTGGCAGGAAATAATGTCGTGAAGCTCCGTTTCCACACGCTTGGAAAACAGCTCCGGAGGATTGTCCCCGTATAACCTGCGAAACTTGGTGTATACCAGAGATTTCAGGTCCTCCACGGAGTTTTCAATCTTCGGGGCGAACAGATTGTGGGGAACAGGCCGCAGGGTTTCGCACATATCCGCAATCGCGTTGGGATTGGTGACCACAACCTCCCGGGCTTTTTCCTCCCCCAGGTAGGCAAATTCCTGCAGCATCTCATCGGTGGTGCGGAAATACAGGGGATTGTCCTTGTCCGCATCATCAAAGCCCTTGGTGGCAAGCAGTATGTGCCGGAAGATCTCGTCCTCCGGGTTCAGAAAGTGGACATCGCCGGTGGCCACCACCGGTTTTCCCAGCTCCTCGCCCAGCCGGACCACCGTGCGGTTAAAGCCGCGAAGCTCCTCCTCATCCGCCGCAATACCCTTTGCCAGCATAAAACGGTTGTTTGCCAGGGGCTGAATTTCCAGGAAATCATAGAAAGACGCGATCCGCTTCAGTTCATCCTCGCTCTTGCGCTCAATGATCGCCTGAAACAACTCCCCCGCCTCGCAGGCGGAACCGATGATCAGTCCCTCCCGCAGCTCCATCAGCTCAGACTTGGGAATTCTTGGGACCCGTTTGAAGTATTTCAGGTTGGCATCCGAAATGAGATGGTACAGATTCCGCAAGCCCACCTGGTTCTTGGCAAAAAGGATAATATGCCTGGCGTGTCTGTCCGCAATGCGGCCCTTGGAGCGCAGGTGCACCATCGCCGGGTTGATATCCTGGAGGGTATGGATGCTGTGCTCCTCCTCCATTTTTTTCATCAGACGGTACATAATCAGCCCGCAGGTCATGGCATCATCCGCCGCCCGGTGGTGGTTGAACTCCGGCAGGCTCAGAGCGTTGGAAACAATGTCCAGCTTAAATTTGTTCAGCTGGGGCAGAAGGTTCTGGGATAGAATCAGGGTATCCGCCGCCGTGAACCCATAGGGCAGCCCCTGACGTTGGCACTCCGCCCGGATGAAGCCGGTATCAAAATCCGAATTATGGGCCACCAGAACACGGTTCCCAACAAATTCCAGAAACTTTGGCAGCACCTCTTCGATTTTTGGCGCACCCACCAGCATTTCGTCCGTAATGCCGGTCAGCTCCACGATCTTTCGGTCCAGCTTCCGCTCCGGGTCCACAAAGGTTTGGAACCGGTCAATCTCCTCCCCGTTTTTCAGGATCACAGCGCCGATTTCAATGATTCGGTCCGTCCTGGAGCTGAGGCCCGTGGTCTCCAGATCAAAGGCCGCGTACTCCTGGTCAAAGTCCATCTCCTGACTGCCGTGGACCACGATCCGATCATCCACGTCATTGACATAATACCCTTCACAGCCATAGAGGATTTTGATGTTCTCGTCAGTTCCTGCCACCTTTGCCTTGGAGGCGGCTTTCATGGCGTCCGGGAAGGACTGGGCCACGCCGTGGTCGGTGATGGCAATTGCCCGGTGTCCCCAGGCGGCCGCCTGCTTCACGGCATCCGCGGTGGGCGTAAGGGCATCCATATTGCTCATGGTGGTATGCAGATGCAGCTCCACCCGCTTCTCCCCGGGTGCCGTATCCTTCCGTTTCGGCATGGAGCCCGGGCACATGGCGTAGGGCTTGAGGACCATTTCATTCTCAAAACGGTCCTCGATCAGCTTTCCCTGAACCCGGAGCACACTGCCAACCTGCACATTGTCCAGGATGGGCTTCGCCTCCCCGGCTTCCATGAATTTGGTAACGCGGATGGAGTTGGTGTTATCGGTAATATCGAACTTGACCACCCACGCGTTGCGCTTTTTCAGTTCCTTGTGGTCGACGGCAAAAACGCGCCCCTCCACAATGATGGTGCCCATATCCAGGTTCAGGTCCCGCATGGGAACCGGATTCCCCTTGAAGGGCTTTCCGTAGAAGGTATCACTAGCCGTTGCCTGAGGCTTCTCCCGCTGCTCCTGCTTTGCCGTGACAGTGGGTAAGGATTCCAGCATGGAATCCCGCATGGACTCCATGGCGTCAAACAGTGCCTGTCCGGACAAATCCTGGCCTGCGTGAATCTGAATCGTCACAGGACAGGCGAATTTCTCCCGAAGCGTGCTGCACACCTGGGGCACCAGTTCCTCCAGGGCCTTCCTGCCGTTGGCGCGAAGCTGGATATGGAGCTGCGTCCCCTCCCAGGTCCACTTTGCCCCCGCCAGTGTACCCCGGGTCATGGAATCCCTGCTGACAAAGAGCCGCATCAGTTCCTCCGGCTCCATGCAGTGCAGCTGGGATTCCGGGTGGGTTGCGGTAATGTCCAATCGCTTCAGGCCGTACAGCTCGGAAATCTCCTTCCCGGCAGTATCCAGCAGCCGCTGGGGAATGTACCGGTCCGAGTGCACCGCGACGCTGACACCTCTGGTTTCCGGATTGATATCCGCAGCAGCAATGGCCGCCTGAGAAAGGGCCTCACGCAGCTCCTCAGGCGGCACATAGTCCGGAAACATATTCAGTAAGTAAACCGTTTCATCCATAGGTAATTATAATTTCTCTATTCTGCGCAGCAGCGCGGGCAAAAGCTCCTCATAAGGCAGCTTTTCCGCCTGCTCACCCTTTTCAAAAATCATTCCCCAGCCGTCACCGCCGGCAATGCCGATGTCCGCCTCCCGGGCCTCCCCGGGCCCGTTGACAACGCAACCCATTACAGCCACGGTGATGGGCTTTTGGCAGTCCTTCAGCGCCTGATCCACCTGATTCACCAGACCGATCAGGTCGATCCGGGTTCTCCCGCAGGTGGGGCAGGAAATGATATTCACGCCCTCCTGCCGCAGCCCGGCAGCCTTCAGGATGTCCTTTGCCGCATAGACCTCCTCCACCGGATCGTCGGTAAGACTGACCCGAATGGTGTCGCCGATTCCGTCCAGAAGGAGCGCGCCGATGCCCATGGCGGACTTGATCAGTCCCTGCCGGACGGGGCCGGTTTCCGTGACCCCGATGTGAAGGGGATAATCACACCGGCTCCGGAATAACCTGGCCGCCTCCACCATGGTGGGAACCCGGGAGGACTTCATGGACACGCAGGTATCGTAAAAGCCCTCTTTTTCCAGCAGCTCCAGGTGCTGGAAGGCACTCTCCACCAGAGCCTCCGCCGTGGGGTGCCCATACTTTTCCAGAAGCCGTTTGTCCAGGCTCCCTCCGTTGACGCCGATGCGGATGGGAATATGCTTCTGTCTGCATACCTCCACCACCGCCCGCACCCGGTCCTCCCCGCCGATGTTGCCGGGGTTGATGCGGATTTTGGCCGCACCGGCCTCCGCAGCGGCAATGGCCAGCTTGTAGTCAAAGTGAATATCTGCCACCAGCGGCAGCGGGCTTTCCCTGACAATCTGTGCGAAGCCCCTGGCCGCCTCCATATTCGGCACCGCCAGCCGGGCAATCTGGCAGCCCGCCGCAGCAAGAGCCCGCAGCTGCGCGAGCGAGCCCTCCACATCCGTGGTTTTTGTATTCAGCATGGACTGAATCACCACCGGAGCGCCGCCTCCGATGGGAATTCCGCCCACAACAATCTGTCTTGTCATCTGTCTCATCCTTTTATCAGCACGAAAATATCCTTGAACATAATCAACGCCATCAGAGCCAGCAGGAGGATCATTCCGACTCCGTGGAGATAGCCTTCATATTTGGGATTGATTTTTTCATGGGTCGAAGCTTCCACCAGGGTCGTAATCAGCAGACACACGATCCTGCCGCCGTCAAGGGCAGGAATCGGAAGCAGATTCATCACAGCCAGGTTAATGGCAATAAATGCGCCGAAAGAAACCAGATTCATTATCGCGTAATATGTGGTTGCAGAGGCCTCCGCGACCTGAGTCATCTGCTGAACGATCATCACCGGACCGCCTACATCCCGGATCCCCGCCTGTCCGGTAAGCAGCATCTTCAGGCTCAGACGCACCATCCGAACTATATCCAGCGCCGAATTCCAGACATACTTCACCGTCTCGGTAAAACTCGCGGGAACCTGAGAAAAAGTGAACCCATAGCGCAGGCTGGTGGAGCCATCCTCATTGGGGAATTCTCCTTTCACCATGGCGAAATCCTTCAGCTCCACCCGCTGACCGTCCCGCAGGAGCACCAGATCGTGATTCTCTCCCCCATTCAGATTCAGAATCATCTGAAAATCCGAATAGACATAGATCCTTTCCCCGTCCACCTCTAGGATTCTGTCTCCCTCCTGGACGCCTTTTTCTCCGGCAATGGCGCAGCCCTCTTCGATCTGTGTCACCACGGGCAGAATAAACTGCCGCTCCGTGGAGAAGCAGAGGACGAGCAGCACCAACCCTGTCAGAAAGTTCATCAAAGAACCAGCAGCCAGGATAATCAACCGTTTCCACCAGGCGGCACGGTCAAAGGAGCGGGGGTCATCGCTTCCGCCGTCCTCTCCCTCCATGGCACAGTATCCCCCTACGGGAATGCAGCGAATGGAGTACAGGGTTTCCCCCTTCTGTTTCTTCCAGATAGCCGGGCCCATAAACATGGAGAACTCATTTACCCGAACTCCGGACAGCTTTGCTGCCACAAAATGCCCCAACTCATGCAGAAAAATCAACAGACTGAACAGCGCAATCGCAAAAAGAATGCTCATAGTTTTCCTCGCTCATAATTGTTGCACGGCAAGTCGTGCGGCATGATCCGCCGCAAGCACCTGCTCCAGATCGGGTTCTTTGACAAAAGGAACCCGTTCCACCGCCCCGGATACCAGGCGATAAATATCATAGAATCCGATTTCATCCCGAAGGAACCGGGCCACCGCTTCCTCATTGGCTCCGTTCATGGCAGGACAAGCCGTTCCGCCTGCCGCGGCGCACTCCCTGGCCAGACGCAGGCAGGGAAACGCGTCCATATCCGGCTTCGCGAAGGTCAGCGGAGGGCAGGACGTAAGGTCCAGCGGTTCCACAGGGCAAACCGTTCTCTCCGGATAGGTCAGGGCCAGCTGAATGGGAAGGCGCATATCCGGCGTACCCATCTGAGCCATCACCGCGCCATCCACAAATTCCACCATGCTGTGCACAATGCTCTGCCGGTGAATGACCACATCCACCTGCTCCAGCGGCATCCGGTACAGCCGCATGGCCTCGATTACCTCCAGGCCCTTGTTCATCAGGGTGGCACAGTCAATGGTAATTTTGGGTCCCATCTTCCAATTGGGATGCTTCAAAGCATCCGCCTTGGTCACCGTACGCAGCTGCTCCCTGTCCATTCCGTAGAAGGGTCCGCCGGAGCAGGTCAGAATGATTTTCTTCACTTCCCGGCGGCTGCCGCAGCCCATCAGGCACTGGAAAATGGCGGAATGCTCCGAATCCACGGGGACAATCTCCGCGCCCCAGCGCTCCGCCTCCTCCATGACAATTTCCCCGGCGCAAACCAGGGTCTCCTTGTTGGCAAGGCCGATTCGTTTCTTAGCCCGGATGGCCGCCAGCGTGGGCTTCAGCCCCACCATTCCCACGACGGCCGTAATTACACAGTCCGCCTCCGGGATGGTGGCCGCATCAATCAGCCCCGCTTCCCCCCAACTGACCCGGATGGGCAGGTCCCGGATTTCCTCCGCCAGCTGTTCCGCCGCTTCCTGGGTTGCCATGACAGCCAGGGAAGGCAGAAACTCCCTGCACTGCCGGGACATCCGCTCCACACTGGTTCCCGCAGTCAGGGCGGCAACGCGCACTTGGGGAAGCCTCCCTATAATATCCAGGCTCTGCCGGCCGATGGAGCCGGTGGAGCCCAGAATGCTGACAAATTTTACCATACTTCCTCCGCCAGCGGCAGCAGAATCAGCAGCGACTCCATCAGAGGAGCCACCATCATCATGGAGTCAAACCGATCCAGAATGCCGCCATGTCCGGGAATCAGATTTCCGTAATCCTTAATTCCGGTCTGCCGTTTGATGATGGAGAAACACAGGTCTCCGAAAACACCCACAGCGGAACCTGCCAGACCGTACAGGATCGCAATGCCGTAGTTAACCCGATACTTTAACGCCAACTGCATGATCAGCCCATAGATGACCATGCCCAGCATGGCGCAGACCAAGCCGCCGGCCACCCCCTCCAGAGTTTTGTTCGGGCTGACCACGGGGGCCAGCTTATGCTTTCCGAATTTGAGTCCGGCAAAATATGCTCCCGCATCCGAGAGAAACGCCACCACAAAGGGGATCATGATCACTTCTCTGCCGTTGTACATCACCAGAATCCGAATCAGAGCACCCAGCAGATAAGGAACCACCACGCCGGCCACATAGCACATGGAAATCATCTCAAACCGGACCTTCACATGGTTCGCCATCATCTCCGCGAACAGCAGGATGGAAAAGACCATCAGTCCGATCATGGCATAGGCATGAATCGCGCCGAAGTAACTCCACATCCCGATGGCAGCCGCCATCACGCAGCAGTAAATCACCAGCCGGAGATGTCGCACCAGCTTGGTTCTGTACAGAAGCTCATAGGCGGCAATTGCCAAAAGCAGCGAAAAGACAATCGCGGCTACAATTTCAGGTGCCACAAGCACCAATAGCAGCAGAATTGGGACCAGCACAGCCGCGGCGATAATGCGTGTTTTCATTCTCTTTATGTCCCCCCAAAGCGGCGGTTGCGCCGATGATATTCCTCGATAGCCTGATCCAAATCCTTGGGTGTAAAATCCGGCCAAAGTACATTCATAAATACATACTCCGAATAAGCTGACTGCCACAGCAGGAAATTGCTGGTACGCTTTTCCCCGGACGGACGGATAATCAGCTCCGGGTCCGGAACTCCCGAAGAGTAAAGGTACTCCGAAAAGACCTCCTCCGTCAGCTCCTCCGGAGCCCGTTTGCCCTCTGCCACCTCCTGGCAGAAGGCTCTGGCGGCCCGGACGATCTCATCCCTGCCGCCGTAATTCAGGCAGAAATTTACCTGAACATCATATTCCTCCGACCTTCTCTCCGCGTCGAGGCAGAGCCGGCGCAATTCCGGAGTCAGGCGGCTCAGGTCGCCGAAGAAGCGGAACCGGACCCGGTTCTTTTCCATATCCGCCAAAGCCTCCACAAGATAGCGGTGCAGGAGCTTCATGATACCCGCCACTTCCTCCTGGGAACGCCGCCAGTTTTCCGTGGAGAACGCGTAAACCGTCAGATACTCCACGCCCAGGGTCCGGCAATAATTGGCAATCCGCCGGAAGCTCTCCGCTCCGGCGGCGTGTCCCGCAGTTCTCGGGAGCCCGCGTTTTTTGGCCCAGCGTCCATTACCATCCATAATGATGGCAATATGTCTGGGAGGAGGCAGCTGATTCGTATCAGAAAGCGCCAAAGGAACACACCTCTTTCTATGGGCGACCTCTAAAAATTACTTTTGGTGTTTTGGGCGAGAGATTTTGTTCCAGCAAAAATTTTGGAAAGGCCGGAATACTTGGTGTATTGCAGACTTTTCAAAACGCATTGTTGGGAAAAAAGATCCGTCCAAAACCCAAAAGGGTAGTTTTCAGAGGTGCCCTATGGATAATAAACAAGGGAAGCCCTGAATAAACCGTCAGATCCATTCAGAGGTTCCCAAGCCATTGGGGGCGCCCCGCGCCCCCAATGGTTCGCTTTCAGAAACTCCCGGCTCAGATTGCCATCAGTTCCTTTTCCTTGGCTGCCAGGGCCGTATCCACCTTCTTGATATACTTATCCAGCATATCCTGCAGGTCCTTTTCCGCCTTCTTCTGATCGTCCTCCGTAATCTCGGAGTTTTTCTTCAGCTTCTTGACATAGTCCATACCGTCCCGGCGAATGTTGCGCATGGCAACCTTGGCCTCCTCAGCATATTTCTTGACCTGCTTGGTCAGGTCCCGGCGGCGCTCCTCCGTCAGCTGGGGGAACACCAGGCGGATCACCCGTCCGTCATTCTGGGGGTTGATGCCCAGGTCCGAGGTAAGGATCGCCTTCTGAATATCCTTCAGCAGCTTCGAGTCCCAGGGCTGAATCACCAGGGTGCGTGCATCCGGGGAAGAAATGGTAGCCACACCGTTCAGGGGCGTTTCACTTCCATAGTATTGCACGCAAATCCGGTCCAGAACCTTGGCGTTGGCCCGGCCGGCCCGCACCGCGTCAAATTCCTCCGCCAGATGATCCAGGGTCCTGTCCATTTTCCGGCTGTATTCCTTAAAGTCCACGCTCATATTCGATTCCTCCTTAGAATTTGTTTTTCACAGTGGTGCCGATTTGCTCTCCGCGAACCACACGGACAATGCTTTTTTCCTCGTCCAGGCCGAAGCAGACCATGGTCATATCATTGTCCATTGCCAAGGCCATGGCGGTAATATCGGTGGCCTTCAGATTCTTTGCAAGGGCCTCCGCATATGTAAGGTTGGTGTAGCGCACTGCGTTGGGGTCTTTGGCGGGGTCGGCGGAATAGATGGCGTCCACATTTTTGGCCATCAGGATGGCATCCGCCTCAATTTCCACGCCCCGGAGCACCGCGCCGGTGTCCGTGGAGAAATAGGGATTCCCGGTTCCAGCCGCGAAAAGAACCACCTTCCCCTCATTCAGGTACCGCTCCGCAGTATCCCGGGTGAAGTATTCCGTGAACTTATTCATCTCCACGGCGCTGAGCACTCTGGCGTCCAGACCATGTTTTTCCAGGGCATCTGCCACGGCGATGGCATTCATCACAGTGCCCAGCATTCCCATGGCATCGGCGTGGGAGCGCTGCATCTTGTCGGCACCGTCCTTCACACCCCGCCAGAAATTGCCCGCGCCGATCACCAGGCCGATCTGAACGCCAAGCTCCACGCATTCCTTAATGGAATCGCAAAGCGCGTTGACAATGGAAAAATCCAAACCTCTCCGCGCGTCCCCGGCCAGGGCCTCGCCGCTGACCTTCAGCAGGACGCGCTTATATTTCACTTCAGGCAAAGATCGTCACTCCTTTTGCTTTTCATATCCTTTCCTATTCTAATATAATTCAGCCAAATTGACAACCATAAAATTTAAGAATTCTTAATTTGTTTTTGAATATTTTACGATTTACGATTTCTGTACACTTTCTACACATATTTCCATTTTGAAAAAAAGGATTCTGGCTGGAATATCGGTTGAAAAAAATGTGCCTATGGGATATAATGGCATATTATTGGAAACCTGAAATCAAGAGGAGATGGTATCAATGGCTGAAATCACCGAGAGCAAAAATTTCATCCACGCGTTTATCGACGAGGACATCGCCGAGGGCGGGCGCTACGCCGGCCAGACGGTGCATACCCGGTTCCCCCCGGAACCCAACGGCTATCTGCACATCGGCCACTGCAAGGCCCTGATCATCGATTTCGGCACTGCGGAGAAGTACGGCGGTCTGTGCAATCTCCGGATGGACGATACCAACCCCACGAAAGAGGACGTGGAGTTCGTGGAGGCCATCAAGGAGGACATCCACTGGCTGGGCTTCGACTGGGGCGACCGGTTCTACTATGGCTCCGACTACTTTGAGAAGGACTATGAGTACGCCGTGGAGCTGATTCAGAAGGGGCTTGCCTATGTCTGCGAGCTGACTCCCGAGCAGTTCAAGGAGTACCGCGGAGACCTGAACACCCCCGCCATCTCCCCCTACCGGGACCGTCCTATTGCCGAGAGCCTGGACCTGTTCCGTCGGATGCGCGACGGAGAGTTTGAGGACAACCGCTACACCCTCCGGGCCAAGATTGACCTGGCTTCCGGCAACTTCAATATGCGTGACCCGGTCATCTACCGGATTCGGCATATGCACCACCACCGCCAGGGGGACAAGTGGTGCATCTACCCCATGTATGACTTCGCCCACCCCATTCAGGACGCGCTGGAGGGGATAACCCACTCCCTGTGCTCCCTTGAATTCGAGAATCACCGGCCCCTGTACAACTGGGTGGTGGAAAATGTCTCCGTCCCCCACCATCCCCGTCAGATCGAGTTTGCCCGTCTGGGCATCGACCACACCGTGCTGAGCAAGCGGAAGCTGCGGGCCCTTGTGGAGAACGGCTATGTCTCCGGCTGGGACGATCCCCGGATGCCCACCCTCTGCGGCCTGCGCCGCCGGGGCTATACTCCCGCTTCCATTCGGAACTTCTGCGAGCGGGTGGGCGTGGCCAAGTCCCCCAACACCATTCCCTACGCTTTCCTGGAGTTCTGCCTGCGGGAGGACCTGAACGAAACCGCCCAGCGGGTCATGGCGGTGCTGAAGCCTGTGAAGCTCACCATCACCAACTATCCCGAGGGCAAGTCCGAGCTGGTCACCGTGGAGAATAACCCCAACCATCCCGAGGATGGCACCCGGGAGGTCAGCTTCTCCCGGAATCTGTGGATTGAGGCGGATGATTTCCTTGCCGAGCCCATTCCCAAATACAAGCGCCTCTACCCCAACGGACCGGAGTGCCGCCTGAAGGGTGCCTACCTCATCCAGTGCACCGGCTGCGTGACCGATGAAAACGGAAATGTCACCGAGGTGCTGGCCACCTACGATCCCGAATCCCGGGGAGGCGATCCCGCCGACGGCCGGAAGGTCAAGGGCGCTACCATTCATTGGGTGGATGCCGAAAACTGCTGTGACGCAGAAGTTCGGCAGTATGAAAACCTTTTTGACGATCCCGATCCTGACGCCTCCGGCAAGGATTTCCTCAGCTGCCTGAACCCCCATTCCCTGGAGGTGCTCACCGGCTGCAAGGTGGAGGCTGCCCTCCGGGAGGCAAAGGCTCCCGCCTCCTATCAGTTCATGCGCCTGGGCTACTTCTGCCCCGACAGCAAGGACTGCACACCCGATCACCTCGTATTCAACCGCTCCGTCAGCCTGAAGGACAGCTTCAAGCCCGGCAAATAACATCGCAGCCCACCGCGGAAAGCGGTGGGCTGCTTCTCATTCACATCCGGTGTTCCCGGGCATATTCCAGAAAAGCCGGCGTTTTTGACCAATACTGGATCCCCCAGTGCTCAAAATCCCATTGGGAGCTGTACTGGTTGCACTCGTAATCGATGTAATACAGGATTCCATCCTGCAAAACAAAATTGGTCGGAAAATAGTCGATATTAATTCCTGCCGGATAGAGCTTTCCGCACATGGCGCGCACCTGTTCCAGGCACGCCTCCGGCAGCCGGTCCTCCAGCACCATTTTCGACACCGTGTCTCCACGGATGTATTCCTTCAGAATTCGCTCCTGCTCATGATCCACATCCAGCATTTCCGGCATAGGGATTCCAATTGTGCGAAGCGTTTCGTAATCCCGCAGCTCCGACGCCAGCTTATCTCCAAACTGGTAGTAATCGCAGGGCTCGTGGTGTATCTGCTTGAGAACGTATTCCTTCTCCCCGTCGGTGACCAGATAGGAATATCCGCCCTTCCCTTTTCCAAGCAGCTTGCGGACTTCAAATTCTTTCCCATTCACCGTCATGATTTCATTCATTTTTTCTTCCCCCTTTTTATTACTATATCATATGCACCCCTGCAAGTCTACCGCGTTTGCCTGCTTTCCACCCCGCGGTGTGTCTAAAGGCCCCTGGGAAATGGGAATAATGCTCTTTAACCAGTTCTTAGGGGGACCATTATCCGAAGCTTCTTCTGTGGGTGGTATTTCCGGTGCCAGTCGGATCGGCAAACACTGGCAGTGATTCCCTCCGTTCACCGGACGAAGGATTCCAAATACTGTGCCATCCAGCTGATTACCGATACGCAGTCCTGCTACGTCCCATTCCCCTATACAGATTTTCAGAAACGGGGCGAGAAAATCCTTCTTGCGCAAAACCGGTTTTCCGGAGAGGGTATCACCCTGGACATCCACACGCCTGACCTCCACGCCACCGGGGCAGTCCGATTCGGCACATTCTCGCCAATCCCATATGACATTATGGGCCCATTCCGGTATATGCCCTTTCTGCAATGCAGGCACAGCGTTTTCAGCATGCGGCACAGTGTACATGGGCAGTTCTGTGTCAATGGGACTACCTATATTTTTCAGAATGCTACAGGCTATATCGAGGGTGACCGTGGATATTCGTTTCCCAGGAAATACGCTTGGACACAGTGCAGCTTCCCGGGCGGCGCGCTGATGCTCTCCATCGCGGATATCCCGTTCTGCGGATTCCATTTCACCGGGATCATCAGTATTGTGCATCTGCAAGGGAAAGAATACCGCCTTGCCACCTACCTGGGTGCCAAGGCGGATAAAAAACCCGGCTGATTTACAAATGATCACTTTTCCATTGAATGGAGCAAAAAGGAATGGTCACCTTTCCGAGCCTTTCTTTGCATAACACCAATAAAATGTTGGCGACCTCTAAATAGCCGTCATCCCGAGCGAAGCAGAGCCGAGTCGAAGGATAACAAGATTTTCTGCTGCCTGAGGCTGCGCGAAAACGACACTTTTCCAATTGAATGGAATTCCGTTATTTCCCCGCGTCGGTCAGAATTCTGACCAGCATCCGGACGCATTGCTCCATATCCTCCACGGGAATATACTCAAACCTTCCATGGTAGTTTTCGCCCCCGGTGCACAGGTTCGGACAGGGCAGTCCCTCATAGGAAAGCCTTGCGCCGTCGGTGCCGCCCCGGATGGGCACTGCCCTGGGCTCTATGCCCACGGCCTTCATGGCCGCCATGGCCCGCTCCACCACATACATGCAGGGTTCGATGCACTTTTTCATATTGAAATAGCTGTCCCGGATGGTCAGTTCCACGGTTCCCTCGCCGTACTTGCGGTTAATGAACTCCGCCGCAGCCTGCAGCACTGCCTTTTTCGCCTGGAACTTCTCCATATCGTGATCCCGGACAATGTAGCGCAGGACGCTGCGCTCCACCTGGCCCTCCATGTCCGTCAGATGGATAAAGCCCTCGTAGCCTTCGGTGTACTCCGGCCGCTGCTGTACAGGAAGCAGGCTCTGGAACTCCATGGCGATGAGCTGGGAGTTGACCATCTTGTCCTTGGCGGAGCCTGGATGGATGTTCAGGCCCCGGAACACTGCTTTGGCGGATGCGGCATTGAAGTTCTCGTACTCGATCTCCCCCACGGGGCCGCCGTCGGCGGTGTAGGCGTAGTCCGCCCCGAATCCGGCCACGTCAAACCGGTCCGCCCCCCGGCCGATCTCCTCGTCGGGGGTAAAGCCAATTTTCAGGGTTGCGTGGGAACCGCCCTTCTCCAGCAGGTATTCCGCGGCAGCCATGATCTCCGCCACCCCGGCCTTGTCGTCCGCTCCCAGCAGTGTGGTACCGTCGGTGACGATCAGATGCTTGCCCACATGATTTCGAAGGGCAGGATAATCCGCCTCCCGGAGCCAGATATCCTTTTCCTCGTTCAGGCAGACATCCTCCCCGGTATACTCCACAATTCTCGCCTGGATGTTCGCCCCGGAGGCGTCGGGAGAGGTGTCCATATGGGCAATCAGGCCGATGGTGGGTTTTTCAGGGTCGCCGGGTACCGTGCCGTAGACATAGCCGTTTTCATCCATCCGGGCATCCCGGATGCCCATCAGCTGCATCTCCTCCACCAGGGCCGTCCCCAGCAGCTTCTGCTTATCGGAGGACGGACAGGTTTCAGAGAATTCATCGGACATCGTATCAAAGGAAACATAGCGCAAAAAACGCTCGGTTACAGTTTTCATATATTCACTCCTGTTCAGAAAGCTCCAGCATCATGCGGACACCGTTCTCCGTCTTTTCACAGACGCGAAAGCCGGCCTTTTCAAAGCATCTCCTGGAGCCTGCATTGTAATCGTATATTTCATTCACATACAGCCTGGAATATCCCAGCTCTTTTCCCCGCTCAATCAGGGCGGACACCACCTGGGCGCCGATCCCCCTGCCTCTGTATGCAGGTTCCCCGATGACAATGGGCATATCCTCCTGCCAGAAGCAGACATCCCCGATGGGCTGAAACACGCCGTCTTTCCGGACTTCGATGAAGTACAGCTCCCCGTGTTCATCCAGGTATCGGTACATCCCGTTGAGCTTGCCCCGGGTGTAGGGCTCCTTCACCCCATCCACCAGCCAGACCGTTTCCGTATCCTGATACCATTCAAAGGCGAAGTCAAAGCAGCCGTCAAATCGGCGCAGCCGCAAATTATCGCTGATGGTAATGATCTCCGGCTGCTTGATTCCGGCGATCGGCATAATCAATCCTCCCGTTTGAAAAGAGCCGCCGCTTACCGCGGCGGCTCCTTCGTGTTGTTTTACTTTCTGGCAGCCTTGACCAGCTCGGCGGTGTCCTGAGCGATCATCAGCTCCTCATTGGTGGGGATGACCCAGACCTGAACCTTGGAGTCGGGAGTGGAGATGAGCGCCTCCTTGCCCCGGACATTGTTCTTCTCGGGGTCGATCTTCACGCCCATGAAGCCCAGGTAGTCGCAGACAGCCTTCCGGGTATCCGGGCCGTTCTCGCCCACACCGGCGGTGAAGGTGATCATGTCCAGACCGTTCAGCGCGGCGGCATAAGCGCCCACGTACTTTGCAACCTCGTAGCAGAACTTGTCCAGCGCCAGCCGGCAGTTCTCGTCGCCCTTCTCGGCGCCGGCTTCCAGATCCCGGAAGTCGGAGGAAACGCCGGACAGGGCCAGCACGCCGGACTTCTTGTTCAGCATAGTCAGGCACTCGTCCACGCTCATGCCATACTTGTTGCAGATGAACTGCACCACGCAGGGATCAATGTCACCGGAGCGGGTGCCCATGGGCACACCGGCGAGAGGAGAAAGACCCATGGTGGTGTCCATGCACTTGCCGTCCTTGATAGCGGACATGGAGGAGCCGTTGCCCAGGTGGCAGTTGACCATCTTAAAGTTCTTGGTTCCCATCAGCTCCGCGGCCCGGCGGGCGATGTACTTGTGGGAAGTACCGTGGAAGCCGTAGCGGCGGATGTCGTCATTCTCATAGTACTCGGTGGGAATGGCGTAGCGGTAGGCCTTGGGGGGCATGGTCATGTGGAAAGCGGTGTCGAACACGGCAACCTGGGGGGTGTTGGGCATGACTGTCTGGCAGGCCCGGATGCCCATGAGGTTGGCGGGATTGTGCAGGGGGCCCAGGGGGATGCAGTCCTCGATGGCCTTGATGCAGGCGTCATCGATAATGCAGGAATCGGAGAACTTCATGCCGCCGTGCAGAACCCGGTGGCCAACGGCGTCGATCTCATCAGTGGACTTGATCACACCCTCCACGGGGTCCACCAGAATCTCCAGAACGGCCTGGATGGCCTCGGAGTGGGTGGGCATGGGGATGTCCTTCACAACCTTCTTGTCGCCCACCTTGTGGGTCAGACGGCCGTCAATGTAGATACGCTCGCACAGGCCCTTAGCGGAAACGACGCCGGTATCCGGGTCCATCAGCTGGTACTTCAGGCTGGAGGAACCGGCATTGATAATCAGAATGTTCATCGGGGATAAGCCTCCTAAAATAAAATAATTTCTTTTTTCGCGCGCTTGTGGTATACTGGTTAAAGCTTTGATTATTATATTCCATTTTTTCGGATTTCTCAACCCCTGAACAGGAAAATTTTTGTGAAGGAGGGGATTTTTTGAAAACCGTAGGGATTATCTGTGAATACAACCCTCTCCACCGGGGGCACCAAAAGCAAATAAACCGCATTCGGGAGCATTTCGGCCCGGATACAGCCGTCTGCTGCCTGATGAGCGGCAACTACGTCCAGCGCGGGGCACCCGCCATCGTGGACAAGTCCATCCGGGCCAGGGCTGCCATTCTGGCCGGGGCCGACCTGGTGCTGGAGCTGCCCATCACCTGCGCGCTGTCCTCCGCGGAAGGATTTGCCGCCGGGGGGGTGCGGATTCTCTCCTCTTTCTGCGATGTACTTTGCTTCGGCGCGGAACATGGGGAAAAAGATACGCTTCTGGCCACTGCCCGCACCCTGCTTAGTGAGGAATTATCTCCCCTGCTGCGCCAGGAGCTGGAACGGGGTCTTTCCTTCCCCGCCGCCCGTCAGGCCGCTTTGGAGCGGCTGCACACCGGCTGCACTCCCCTGACCCTCCCCAACGACATTCTGGCGGTGGAATACTGCAAAGCCATCCTGTCCCAGGGTTCCACCCTGGAGCCCTTCCCCATCCGCCGGGAGGGCAGCTACCATGCCCCCCTTCCCGACCCCGAAAATCCTTCCGCCACCTCCCTACGGAGTCTGATGTTCCAGTCCGGGGCCTGGCTGGACTACCTTCCGGAGGCTGTCCGGGACTGCTTCCGTGACGCGCCCCTGCACAGCCTGGAGGCCGGAGAGCGGGCAATCCTCTGCCGGCTTCGCACCATGTCAGAGGACGAATTTGAAGCCCTACCCTACGGCTCCGAGGGCCTGTGGCGGAAGCTGATGCACGCCGCCCGGCGGGAAGCCACCCTGGAGGCCATTGTCACCTCCGTCAAATCCAAACGCTACACCCGTACCCGCATTGACCGGATGGTGCTGTGTGCCTTTCTGGGGATTACCCGGGAAATGCTGGAAGCTCCGGCCCCCTATACCCGGGCGCTGGCCTTCAACGAAAGAGGCCGCGCTGTCCTGAAGTTTGCCAAGGAAAATGAGGATTTCCGAAACCCCGGGGAGCGGATCGACCATCCCTATTGGGCACTGGAAAAACGCTGCGGCGACCTGTACGGCCTGTTCTGCCAGGAAGCTCCGGAGCCTCCGGGGGCAGAGGAAAAGCGGCGGATTCAGTACTTGCCTTGACTTTTTCCGGTTTCCATGATATATTGCCCGGAAAATCAGGAGAAAAGGAGAAACCTTCGGAAAATGACCCCTAAAATTCCCAGGCTGAAACCATCCAATTGTATCATCGCCTTTTTTGCCTCGGCTTTTCAGGCCTTCGGCATGTATAATGTCCATGCGCTGTCCGGTGTCACCGAGGGCGGCGTGCTGGGCGCGGTACTGCTGATTGACCATTGGCTTGGCATCTCCCCCGCCCTGTCCAGCCTGATTCTGAACGCCGCCTGTTACGCCCTGGGCTGGAAAACCCTGGGCCGCGGCTTTATCGCCTATTCCCTCATCGCCGCCTGCGGCTATTCCCTGGGCTACGGTGTCTGCGAGCAGTTCCCGCCGCTGTGGCCTGAGATCGCGGGTCACCCACTGCTGGCAGCCCTCATCGGCGCACTTTTCATCGGCATCGGCGCTGGGCTGACCGTCCGGGCGGGAGGGGCTACCTCCGGGGACGATGCCCTGGCCATGAGCATCTCCCACCTGACCAAGGTACCCATCCAGTGGATTTACCTGGCCAGCGACTTGCTGGTGCTGCTGCTTTCCCTCAGCTATATCCCTCTCAAGCGAATCGGCTATTCCCTGCTGACCGTCATCCTCTCCGGCCAGCTCATCGGCTGTATCCAGAGGATACCCTTCCGCACAAAACCAGCCGCTGAGAACTGATCCGCCGATTGTTGATCCGGCAAAGCAGTGTTTAGGGAACGAATTGACAATTAACAATTGACAATTGACAATTAAGGTGTCCCTTCGGGACGAATAGAAAACAGAGCGATAAATTGTTGTTTAGCGCCCCGAAAAACGCTGTCATTGCGAGGAGCGAAGCGACGTGGCAATCCCCCGGATCTTCCGAGAAGTGCCAAAACCAGACAAACGCCCTAACAAACCGTCCTGAATTGTTGGGGGATTGCCACGACCAGTGTGCGCACTGGTCTCGCAATGACAGTTCTAACGAACGTTCAACCACCAATTTGCCGGGCTGCCGCGCTTACCTGGCTGTCATTTTCAATCATCCCCGAAGGGGATTCCATAATTGTCAATTGTCAATTCGTAAGCTAAAGCACCATTTGCCCATCTAGCCGAAAATCGGTTCATCCCGTTCCTGGAATGAACCGATTTCTTGATTTCTTACAGGTGCAGCACCCGATCCTTGATCTCCTGGGTTCTGCCCTGGTTCCAGAACTGGGTACCGATGTAGCCACAGGTTCTGCGTGCCACGTTCATCTTGCTCTGATCCTTGTTGCCGCACTGGGGGCACACCCAAACCAGCTTGCCGTCATCCTCCTGGATGTCGATCTCCCCGTCAAAGCCGCAGACCTGGCAGTAGTCGGACTTGGTGTTCAGCTCCGCATACATAATGTTGTCGTAGATGAACTGCATCACCTCCAGAACCGCGTCGATGTTGTTCTGCATATTGGGCACCTCCACATAGCTGATGGCGCCGCCGGGGGAAAGCTGCTGGAACTCCGCCTCAAAGCTGAGCTTGGTAAAGGCGTCAATATTCTCCGCCACGTGGACATGGTAGGAGTTGGTGATATAGCTCTTGTCCGTAATGCCGGGAATCACGCCAAACCGGTTCTGCAGGCACTTGGCAAACTTGTAGGTGGTGGATTCCAGCGGGGTGCCGTAGAGGGAATAGTCGATGTTCTCAGCGGTTTTCCACTCCAGGCACTTGTCATTCATCTTCTGCATCACGCTGAGGGCGAAGGGCTTGGCCTCGGGATCGGTGTGGGACTTTCCGGTCATGTACTTGACGCACTCATAAAGGCCCGCGTAGCCCAGGGAGATGGTGGAGTAACCGCCGTAGAGCAGCTTGTCGATGGGCTCGCCCTTCTCCAGTCTGGCCAGGGCGCCATGCTGCCACAGGATGGGCGCGGCGTCGGACAGGGTACCCTTCAGGCGCTCGTGGCGGCACTGCAGGGCCTGGTGGCACAGCTCCAGCCGCTCCTCAAAAATCTCCCAGAACTTGCCCACATCCCGGCCGGAGGACAGCGCCACGTCCACCAGGTTGATGGTAACCACGCCCTGGTTGAACCGGCCGTAGTACTTGGGCTTGCCGGGCTCGTAGTTCTTGGCCCGGGCCACGTTGTCCCAGCCGTTTCCGGAGCGGTCCGGGGTCAGGAAGCTGCGGCAGCCCATGCAGGTGTACACGTCGCCGTTACCCGGGGTCTCCCCCTTGGAGAGCTTGTACTCCCGCATCTTCTTCTCGCTGATGTAGTCCGGCACCATCCGCTTGGCGGTGCACTCGGCGGCCAGGCGGGTCAGATACCAGTAGGGGGTTCCCTCCCGGACGTTGTCCTCCTCCAGCACATAGATCAGCTTGGGGAACGCGGGGGTGATCCAAACACCCTTCTCGTTCTTCACACCCTCATAACGCTGGCGCAGGGTCTCCTCGATGATCATGGCCAGGTCCTTTTTCTCCTGCTCGTTCTTGGCCTCGTTCAGGTACATGAACACGGTGATGAAGGGTGCCTGCCCGTTGGTGGTCATCAGGGTCACCACCTGGTACTGGATGGTCTGGACGCCCCGGCGGACCTCCTCCCGGAGCCGGTCCTCCACCACCTTGGAGATGGCGGATCTTCTCCCGGCTGATCTGGACAAAGGGCGCCAGATGGGTAAGGGAAATGGACTGGCCGCCATACTGGTTGGAGGCCACCTGGGCAATGATCTGGGTGGCGATGTTGCAGGCGGTGGAGAAGGAATGGGGCTTCTCAATCAGGGTGCCGGAGATCACGGTGCCGTTCTGGAGCATATCCTCCAGGTTCACAAGGTCGCAGTTGTGCATATGCTGGGCATAGTAGTCCGCGTCATGGAAGTGGATAATGCCCGCCTCATGGGCCTGCACGATCTCCCGGGGCAGCAGAATCCGGCGGGCGATGTCCTTACTGACCTCACCGGCCATGTAGTCCCGCTGCACCGCGTTGATGGTGGGGTTCTTGTTGGCGTTCTCCTGCTTGACCTCCTCGTTGTTGCACTCGATCAGGCTGAGAATCCGGTCGTCGGTGGTGTTGGACTGCCGCAGGAGGCTGCGGGTGTAGCGGTAGGTGATGTACTCCTTGGCCACCTCAAAGGCGCCGTGGGCCATGATGGCCTTTTCCACCAGGTCCTGAATCTCCTCCACGGAAGGGCTGCGGCCCATCTCCTGGCAGGCGATTTCCACACTCTGGGAAATCCGCTGGATCTGCAGCGGTGTCATGCGGACGCTTTCCTCCACCGCATTGTTGGCCTTGGTCACCGCCATCAGGATTTTTTCAATATCGAAAACGACCTCTGAACCGTTTCTTTTGATGATTTTCATTGGGGCTCCTCCTTATGCTCGCTCTTTACGGAAGGGTTGTCTGCACGCCCTATTATACTATATCTTGTGGTTTTGTCAAGCCCCAGATACTAAATGTTGTAGAAAGCTCTTTACAGCGCAAAAAGTTCCGTTTTTTTGCGTTCGCTGTGCGGACCGGAACCTCAGGGGAAAATTCAGATTTTTCAGGGCGGAAGAAAAGAAAGGTTTGAATTTCCCTTTGGAATATAGTATAATCGGGAGGATCGGTCTTAACATAATCTTTGTGTTTCCACTTCCAAAAATGAAAGGAGAATCCCATGAAAGAATCCTTCGGCTACCTGCCCACCGGTGAGGAATGCTTCCTGTACACAATTTCCTGCGGCGGACTGACAGCCTCCATCACCGATTTCGGCGCCTGCCTGGTCAGGCTTCTGGTTCCGGACAGCCGGGGAAACCTGGCCGACGTGGTCCTGGGCTACGACAGCTGTGACGGCTATCTCCACGGCAGCGGCTATATCGGTGCTCCCGTGGGCCGCTGTGCCAACCGGATCAAGGGTTCCTGCTTTGTGCTGGGCCGCAAGGCCTACTCCCTCACCCCCAACGAGGGCCCCAACAACCTCCACAGCGGTCCGGACTCCTACAGCACCCGGATGTGGAAGGTAATCCAGCACACCGGCGATGCCATCACCCTGGAGCTGCGCAGTCCCAACGGTGACCAGGGCTTTCCGGGAAACGCCCTGATCCGGCTGACCTATCAGCTGGACAATGTGGGCGGGCTCCATTTTCTCTACGATGCCGTCAGCGACCAGGACACGGTTTTCAACCTGACCAACCACAGCTACTTCAATCTGGCGGGCCATCAGAATACGGACAAGGCCATGGATCAGCTTCTGTCCCTCCCCGGCCGGTTCTTCACCCCCGCCGATGCCGAGAGCATCCCCACGGGAGAGAAGCGCAGCGTGGAAGGTACTCCCATGGATTTCCGCGTGCCCAAGCCCATCGGACGGGACATCGGCGCGGATTACGAGCCGCTGCACCTCCAGGGGGGCTATGACCATAACTGGGAGGTGTTCTGCAATCCCTGCGCCCAGCTCTATGACCCGGAATCCGGGAGGGCCATGTCCGTTTCCACAGACTGCCCCGGCATCCAGTTCTATGCAGGCAATTTCCTGAACGCCGACGGCAAGGGCGGCGTCCATTACGGCAAGCGCAGCGGAATCGCCCTGGAAACCCAGTTCTACCCCGACGCCCTCCACCACCCCGAGTGGCCTCAGCCCATCACCAGGGCCGGAGAGCGCTACCACAGCGAAACCGTCTGCCGCTTCACCTGGTAATCCCCACCCCCGCGCCGAAAGGAACGGCGCGGGGGTTTCTTCTGCACAGACCGTTTTCCCCTGCATAAACTGTCCTATAAGCGAAATCAGCTTATAGAACATGTTTAACAGGAGGTAATCCCATGTCAGAGCAAGCATCGGACACCCTGCGCTCCTCCCCCGGGGAAGGACGCCAGACCATGTCCATCCACACCCGAAAAATCACGGACTCCTGCCGGGACAAAGACTGCATTGAGGACCTTCGTGTCTACTTAACCACTGGCTCCCAGGCCATTCTGGACACCGCAGCAAACGCCCGGGTACGCTGCGCCGAGCTGCTCACCACCTACATTGATGTGGAGCCCGTGGCCTTTGACGGTCACCACTACTGCATCGACGTCACCTTCTACTATCGCATCCTGGCCGATGCGGTAGTGGGCTCCTGCCGTCCCGCGGCGCTCTACGGCCTGGCGGTGTTCACCAAGCGGGCAGTCCTCTGCGGTGAGGACAGCCGGGCCCACATCTACCGCAGCGACACCCGTCTGTGCGGCCCCGACGGCCCCACCCGCGCCAGTGCCAATCTCCCCACCGCTGTCGTGGAGGTGCTGGACCCCATGGTGCTCAGCTCCCGGGTGCGGGACGTCTGCGAATGTGCCTGCGGAGAGTCCGCCACCGTCCAGATTCCCGGGGACATCCGCACCATGTTTGACGAGGAGCTGGTGCTCTCCGGTGACAAGCGGCGGCTGTTTGTCACCCTGGGACAGTTCTCCATTGTACGGCTGGAGCGGGACGCCCAGCTGGTGGTCCCCGTACTGGAGTACAGCCTGCCCACCAAGGAGTGCTGTGAAACCCCTGGCTGCGCCGAGGACCCCTGCGAGATGTTCAGCCGCATCCCCTTCCCTGCCAAGGAGTTCTCCCCCAAAAGCTGCGACCGCCAGACGGATTCCAAAGACCCCGGCTGCGGCTGCTACCAAACCACCTGACAACACGCCCCGGAGCTTTCGCTCCGGGGCAGATTATTTTGCCATGGGGCCAATGAGCCCCTGATTCAATGACTGATTTGGCCAAATGCACGCGCTAAACTTTCAATGACGTAAATGCTTTCGGGTTTCGTCAGCTAAGAGATAAATTGTTGTTTACAGCACTAAAAAAGAACTGTCATTGCGAACCAGCGCGCACGCTGGTGTGGCAATCCCCCAACTTTTCAGGCTGCTACGGTAGACGATTCCCTCGTTTTTCTGAGTTCTCGGAACGGAAATTACCCTCTGACAGCGCCGCCGATGAAAAACGGCATGGCTAAAGCCACGCCGTTTTCTGCATAATATGTTTCCATTTCCACTTGTCAATGCTCCACCGTATTGGGAAGCAGCGCCTCGGCATCCACGTAATAGTGGCGGAAGCTGTCGTCACTGATGTACACCTTTACATTCTTTCCGATATAATCCGGGTCCCGGTAGGTTTTCACCCCATGGCTGCGGAACACATGGGAAATCCCTCTCCCATCCACATACTTCACCACAAAGATCACCGGGCTGCGCCCGTTGAAGCGGACATTGTAGTTGATCTGGCAGTCCACCACCTGCCCCCAGATGTACCTCCCGGAGGCGATAAGGCGGTTGGCCCGCTTCCGTTTTCCATACTCCACCGCAAGGAAAGCTCCGCCCAGAAGTCCGAAAATTCCGCCGATGAGAACAAATATTCCCCCCAGGAGTCTGGTATCCGAATCAATTCCCAGAAGGGAAAGCGATGCGCCCACCGCAAGGAAAACAGCCCCAAGAATGGCGTAAACAATCCCAAGAATCCACAGGGCATTCCATCCCATTTTTGCCCGTTTTTCCATATTATCCTCTCATGGCCCGGCGGCGGGCAATGTTGATGGGGCCTTCCTCCATGTGGTTGATCCAGCTGAGGCTCTTGCCGCAGCCATAGGCGGTACAGGAGTCCGGGTCGTCCGCCAGGGTGCAGTCGATGCCGGTACGCTCCATCAGCAGCTCCGCCATACCCCAGATCTGGCTGCAGCCGCCGGTGAGGGTGATGCCGTTTTCCGAGATATCGGACACCAGCTCCGGGCTGGTCTGCTCCAGAACGGCCAGAACCTCGTCAGCAATCTGCCGGGCAGGACGGCGCAGCACCTCGTAGATTTCCGTGGAGGTCAGGGTAACCACCTTGGGCATACCGGTCTTGAAGTCCCGGCCCTTGACGTTCATGCTCAGCTCCTCGTCCCGGGGGAACACCTGGCCTATCTGGATTTTGATGCTCTCAGCGGTGACCTGGCCGATGATCACGCCGTGCTGGCGGCGGACATAGCGGGTAATGGCCTCGTCAAAGGCATCCCCCGCTACCTTCAATGAGGAGGAAACCGCCACACCGTTCATACTCAGCACCGCGATGTCCGTGGTGCCGCCGCCGATATCCACCACCAAATGACCGCTGGGACCCTTGATGTCCAGCCCAGCGCCAAGGCCCGCGGCCAGAGGCTCCTCGATCAGGAACACTCTTCGGGCGCCTGCTTCGATGGCGGCGTTGATGACGCTGCGCTCCTCGACTTCGGTAACGCCGCTGGGAACGCTGATGACCACACGGGGCTTGGGCGTGAAAACGCCTGCCTTGGTGGCGGTTTTGAACAGCTCCTGCAGCAGCCGCACGGTCATTTCATGGTCGGAGATAATTCCGTCCCTCAGGGGCTTCATGGCAACCACGTTGCCGGGGGTTCGGCCCAGCATATTCCGGGCGGCGGCGCCCACCTGAAGAATTTTTCCCGTATTCTTGTCCAGGGCCACCACACAGGGCTCCCGGACCACCAGGCCCTTGCCGTCCGCGTAGATCAGCACATTGGAGGTACCCAGGTCCACACCCAGGTCATTGGATAGTAAAGCCATATTTCACACACCTTTTTACCTTCGCGCCGCGATGACGGCGCAGTGAACTTCCTTTGCCCCCGCGGTGAGCAGCATCCGGGCGCATTCCCCAGAGGTGGCTCCCGTGGTGAGCACATCATCCAGAAGCAAAATCCGCTTTCCCCGGACTTCCTCAGGGCGGAGCACCCGGTAGGCGCCCAGCACGTTGGCTCTTCTCTGAGCCTCGGAGCGAATCCCCGACTGCCTGCGGTTATGACGGACCTTCTTCAGCGTGGGAACAGGGACCGTGCCCAGCTCCCTCCCCACGGCTTCTGCCAGCAGCTCCACCTGGTCGTATCCCCGGGTCAGCCTCCGCAGCGGACTCACGGGCACCCAGGTGAGAATGTCATACTCCCATTCCTGTTCCATAAGACGCATGGCAAGGTTCCTGCCGAAGCCGGTGGCCAAATGACGGGCCCGGTAGAATTTATAGCGCAGAATAGCACGTCTGACATTCCCTTTATAATACCAGACAGCAGTGATGCTGTCAAGAAACTGCGGTTTTCTTTTTGAAGCCCGCCAAAGCTCCTGTTCTTCGCGGCACCGCCGGCACAGGTCCGTCTCTCCCCCACGGAGCACCCGGCGGCATAGGATGCACTTTTGGGGGAAGAGCAGCTCCAGCAGCCAACTCATTGCGTTTTCCCCTGGAGCCGGAGCTTCAGCCCGGTGTAGCGTCGGTTTTTCTTGGCGTTCTGGGTCATCACGGCCACCGTTTCCTCCCGGCCCACAATGATCAGCAGCTCCCTGGCCCGGGTGATGGCGGTATACAGAATGCTTCTGCTGAGCAAGTAGGGCGACCCGTTCCAGGCCGTCAGGATCACCGCCCGGTACTCGCTGCCCTGGCTCTTGTGGACGGTCATGGCATAGGCGCTCTCCAGCTCTCCCAGCTGGGTGAAGTCGTACTCCGCCTCCCGGTCGTCGAATACCACGGTCAGGGTTTCCGCCCCGGGGTCAATGGAGGTGATGGTTCCCACGTCCCCGTTAAAGACGCCGGTGCCCACGGCGGAGCCGTCGGTTTTCTTCCACAGAATATCATAGTTGTTCCGGATCTGCATCACCCGGTCCCCTTCCCGGAAGGTGAAGTCCCCAAACTGCTTCTCCTTCTTCTCCGGGGATGCCGGATTCAGAGCCGCCTGGAGCATGGCATTCAGATTCACGGTGCCCACGGTGCCCTTCCGGGTGGGGGAAAGCACCTGGATTTCTCCGGAGGGAATCCCCATGTTCTTGGGAAGCCGGGTGGCGCACAGGTCCCGCACCGTCTGGGCCACCGCATCCTCCGACTGCCGCCGCATAAAGAAGAAGTCTGAGTTCACGGTTTTCAGCTCCGGCAGCTGTCCCTGGTTCACACGGTGGGCGTTCATGACAATCAGGCTCTGCTGGGCCTGCCGGAAAATTTCCGTCAGCCGCACCGCGCTGAGCGTCCCCGCCCGGAGCATATCCCCGAAGGGGAACCCCGGCCCCACCGGGGGCAGCTGGTCCGGGTCTCCCACCAGGATCAGCCGTTTTCCTTGAGGAATCGCCTTCAGGAGGCTGTGCAGCAGCAGGATATCCACCATGGACATCTCGTCCACGATCACGGCATCCGCCTTCAGGGGGTTATCCTCATCCCGGACAAAGACCATCTTTCCGGTGGCCTGGTCAATCCCCGCCTCCAAAAGCCTATGGATGGTGGAAGCATCCTCCCCGGTGACCTCCGTCAGCCGTTTGGCCGCCCGCCCTGTGGGAGCCGCCAGCAGACATTTCAGCTTCATCTGCTGGAACAGGGATAAAATTCCTTTTAATATAGTAGTTTTGCCCGTACCGGGGCCGCCGGTGACCAGCAGAACCCCACTGACGGCTGCCTCCCGGATAGCCCGCTCCTGCTCCGCGGAATAGGAAATCCCGCTCTCCTCCGCCGCCCGGCGCAGCTTGCTCTCCAGTCCCGCAGGCTCCGGAATCCGCACCGCTCCAAACTCCAAAAGTCTTTCCGCGCAGTAGGTTTCCGCCTCGTAAAGCTGGGGAAGATAGATCACAGTGATTCCCGCCAGGTGCTGCCGCACCAGTCTGTCCGCCTCCAGAAGCCGCGCCAGCCCATCCTTCACGGTCTGAGCCTCCACGGTGAGCAGCTGGGCCGTGGCCGCCGTCAGCTTGTCCTCCGGCAGGAAGCTGTGCCCGGCGGAGAGGTTGTAATTCAGTTCAAACAGGATGCCGGCTTCCACCCGCCTGGGGTCGTCCCCCGCCACGCCCAGCTCAATGGCGAAGCGGTCCACCGCCTCAAAGGGGGCCTCCAGCCCATCGTCCATCAGTAAGTACGGATCGTCATACAATAGCTCCACAGTGCTCTCGCCGTAGAGCTTGTAGGTACGCACCGCCAGCTCGGCGGGAAGATGGTGCAGCGCGAAGAATTCCATCAGCTGCCGCATCCCCACCTGGGTCCGGAACTCCTCGCCGATGGCTTTGGCCCGCTCCCGGGAGATCCCGGAAACCTCCGCCAGCCTGACAGGCTCCCGTTCCATGATCTGCAGCGTCTCGTCCCCGAAATGCTCCACGATCCTTGCCGCCATCTTTGGGCCGATGCCCTTGATGACCCGGCTGGAGAGGTAGTTTATAATTTCCAGGGAGGTTTCCGGCATCAGCCGCTCCAGGAACTCCGCCTCAAACTGCCGTCCATAGCTGGCGTGGCTGCTCCATTTGCCCGTGACCATGAGCCGCTCCCCCACGGCGGGCAGTGGGATTGTCCCCACCACCGTAACGGCCTGCCCGCCGCCCACGCCCAGACGCAGTACCGCGTAGCCGTTGTCATAATTCTGATATACCACGGCACGGATGGTGCCCTGGAGAATTTCCATTTCCTGTTCTGCCAATTTTCCTCGCTCCTGTTTCCGCATACCAAGCGTTTTGACTCTATTGTACAATACTTCCCCTGATTTTGAAAGACCTGATCCCATTTTTTCGCCGGAAATTTCTTATTCCTCCTTTATACTTCTTTTCTCGGGTATTTTCAAATCGTTAACAAATATCTTCCAAAAATTCCTTGAATCTTTTTCCTTCCTGGGGTATAATGAAAAAGATATGTGGGAGAGGGGGCGAAGGCTTTGAAGGATGTAAACCTCCTGGTCTGGCTGACCCAGCTGGGTCTTTCTGTGGCGCTTCCCCTGGCCCTTTTCCTGGGCGTGGCCGTGTGGCTCCACAATTCCCGGGGCTGGGGAAGCTGGATCATTTGGGTGGGGCTTCTTGTGGGCATTTCCTCCGCCGTCAGCGGCTTCCGTCAGTCTCTCAGGGCCATGGAACGGATGTCCCGGGACCGGAAGAAGCAGGACCCCCCGCCTCTTTCCTTCAATGAACATACCTGACCCGGAGGAACGCTATGGAATCCCGAAAAATCGTATACCGCGAAACCGGAATTGTCGCCATCGGCGTGACTGTCTGCACCGCCGTAATGATGCTTGTCTATGCCCTTCTGGGACGTTTTGAACTGTCCGTGCTGTGGGGTGGCCTGATGGGCGCAGTGCTGAGCATCGGAAACTTTTTCCTGATGGCCCTGGGTACCTCCCTGGCCGCGGATAAGGCGGAGAATCAGGACGTTAAAGGCGGCTCCCTGCTGGTCCGCAATTCCTATATGCTCCGGCTGCTGGTTTTGTTTGTTGTGCTCATCCTCTGCGCCAAGACGGAGGTATTCAACCTGATCGCCTTGGTGCTTCCTCTGGTATTTGTCCGTCCCACCCTGACCGTGGTGGAGTTTTTCAGAAAGAAAGGGGCTTGATCCGTTATGAATATGGATGTCACAGGCGCGTTTATTTACTTTACCATTCCCATTTTCGGCGGCATTCCCATTACCCAGACCACCGTTTCCCATCTGGTCGTCACCGTCTTTCTGTGCACCGCCAGTATCCTGCTGGGGAGGCGGCTGAAAAAGCGGCCCGACGGTCTGCAGGTCATGGTGGAAAAGGGCGTGATGATGCTCCACAACATGGTGGTGGAGACCATGGGCGCCCACAATGCCCACTGGATGCCCTTTATTGCCACCATATTCTTAAGCTCCATCTGCGGCTCCTTTATCGGCCTCACCGGCATTCTCCGCTCCTCCACGGCGGACCTCAGCTGCACCCTGGTGTGGGCGCTGATGGTCAGCGTCATCATCTGGTACAACAACATCAAGAACAAGGGCTTTTTCGGCTGGCTGAAGGGCTTCACCGAGCCCATCGTGGTCATGACCCCCATGAATATCATCTCCGAGATTGCCCAGCCCATTTCCATGGCCTTCCGTCACTTCGGCAACGTTGCCGGCGGAGGCGTTATCACCACCCTGATCTATACCTCCCTCAGCATGGCTTCCGCCGCGGTGCTGAATCTGCTCACCGGGAGCGGCTGGGTCATGTCCGTGGTGCTGCTGGCAGTGGGGGCGGGACTGATCTTCTGGTGGAAGCGTTCCTCCGGGAAGGTCAAGCTGTTCTTCGGCATCGTCTGCGCCGTGCTGGGCTTTTTCGGCCTGCTGGAAGCTCTGGGAATCCTTACCGGAGTTCCCGTTCTGGCTTACGGCATCCCGGCAGTGCTCAGCTGCTACTTTGATCTCTTCTCCGGATTTGTCCAGGCCTATGTGTTCACCCTGCTCACCATGGTCTACATTTCCTCGTCCCTGCCCGAGCCCCAGGAGGCCCAGGCGGAATAACCTGTAAGCTCTTCGGACGAAAGCCGTGCGTCTCTTTGCAGGGAGGGGTTGTGACCCTTCCGCTGTCCCCCACGGAAGGGTTATAACCCTTCCCTGCAAAGGCAGTTTTTAACGTTCTCTGATCAGCCGCATTGCCGAAATCCGATTAGTATATCACTACCGCAAAAACAAAAAATCACCTAGGAGGAACTTATTATGGAATTAGCTGAAGCAATCGCAATCGCCGGTAAAGCCATCGGCGCAGGTCTTTGTATGGGTATCGGTGCTATCGGCCCCGGCATGGGCGAAGGTACCGCTGTTGCCCACGCTCTGGACGGCATGGCCCGTCAGCCCGAGGCGGCCGGCACCCTGCGCAGCACCATGATCATGGGCTGTGCCATCGCCGAGACCACCGGTATCTACTCCCTGATCATCGCCTTCCTGATTCTGTTCCTGCTGTAATTCCTTTCCATTTTCCATAGAAAGGAGCAACGCAAGTGTTTGAATCATTTTTGGGTGTCAATCCCTGGACTGCGCTGTTCATTCTTCTCAATACGCTTACCATCTTCTTTGTGGCGAAGAAATTCCTGTTGAAGCCTGTGATGAAGATCATTACGGAGCGCCAGCAGGAAATCGACAATCTGTATGCCGACGCCGGCGCTGCCAAGGAGCAGGCCAGGCAGCTGCAGGAAAGCTACCAGCAGAAGCTGAACGCCGCCCAGGAGACCTCCGACCGGATCGTGAAGGAGGCCGTCGCCCGGGGACAGTCCCGCGAGGAGCAGATCATCCGGGACGCCAACGCCCAGGCTGCCGCCATCATGGACAAGGCTTCCCGGGACATCGCCCAGGAGAAGAAGAAGGCCATCAACGATGCCAAAAACGAGATTTCGGATCTCGCCATGGCCATTGCCGGTAAGGTGGTGGAGCGGGAGCTGAAGGAATCGGATCAGGCCGACCTGATCGACGGCTTCATCCGGGAATTGGGTGGCGAAGCATGACCCAGGTAGGAACTGTTTACGGCGAAGCGCTGTATGAGTTGGCCCTCAGCGAGGGACTGGACGAGGCCATCCGGCAGGAGCTCACCGTCCTGGAGCAGGCCTTCCGGGAAGAACCGGATTACAGCAGGCTGCTGCGCTCTCCCAACCTTTCCAAGGCGGAGCGGTGCGGAATTCTGGACGAAGCCTTTCGTGGGCGTGTGCAGCCCTATCTTCTGAACTTTCTGAAGATTCTGGTGGAGAAGGGCTATGTCGGCTCCTTCCCCCAGTGCTGTGCGGCCTTCACCCGGCGCTATAATGAAGATCACGGGATTCTTCCCGTAACCGCGGTCACCGCCGTGGCCCTGACTCCGGAGCAGACCGCGGCCCTGACGGAGAAGCTCTCCCGGATCACCGGGAAAACCGTAGCCCTTTGCAACCGGGTGAACCCCGATGTTCTGGGCGGCGTCCGCCTGGACTATGACGGCAAGCGTCTGGATGATACTGTTTCCAACCGCCTGGAATCCATCCACAGCTTGCTGAAAAAAGACGTACTCTGACGAGAAAGCAGGGACTGTATGGAACTTAGACCCGAAGAAATTACCAAAATCATTCGCAGTCAAATCAAGAACTACGAAAACCGCATGGAGGCCAGCGAAACCGGCGTGGTCATCCTGGTAGGCGACGGCATTGCCAAGGCCTCCGGGCTGGACAACTGCATGGCGGGCGAGCTGGTGGAGTTTCCCGACGGCTCCTACGGTATGGCCCAGAACCTGGAAGAAGAGACCGTTTCCATCGTTATCATGGGCTCCGACCAGGGCATTAAAGAGGGCGACATTGTCAAGCGCACCGGCAAGGTGGTCTCCGTCCCCGTGGGACAGGGACTCATCGGCCGTGTGGTCAATGCTTTGGGCGCGCCCATCGACGGCAAGGGTGACATCGAGGCGGAGGACTACCGCCCCATCGAATCCCCTGCCCCCGGCATTATTGAGCGTAAGCACGTCAGCCGCCCCCTGCAGACCGGCATCAAGGCCATCGACTCCATGATTCCCATTGGCCGGGGCCAG
Organism: Clostridiales bacterium; assembly: GCA_004555705.1. Classification (GTDB taxonomy): domain Bacteria; phylum Bacillota; class Clostridia; order Oscillospirales; family Oscillospiraceae; genus Faecousia. The sequence goes on from SFHI01000004.1 coordinate 36,434, forward strand.
CGGGAGCTGATCATCGGTGACCGCCAGACCGGCAAAACCACCATTGCAACCGATACCATCCTGAACCAGAAGGGTAAGAACGTCATCTGTATCTATGTAGCCATCGGTCAGAAGCGTTCCACCGTAGCCCAGGTGGTGGAGAGCCTCACTTTGGGCGGAGCCATGGACTATACCATCGTGGTCTCCGCCACCGCCTCGGAGCTGGCTCCCATGCAGTACATCGCCCCCTACTCCGGCTGCACCATGGGCGAGTACTTCATGCACCAGGGTAAGGACGTGCTGGTCATCTATGACGACCTGAGCAAGCACGCCGTGGCATACCGTGCCATTTCCCTGCTGATCCGCCGTCCCCCCGGACGGGAGGCTTATCCCGGCGACGTGTTCTACCTCCACTCCCGTCTTCTGGAGCGAGCGGCGCAGCTGTCCCCGGAGCTGGGCGGCGGCAGCCTGACGGCCCTTCCCATCATCGAGACCCAGGCGGGCGACGTTTCCGCCTATATTCCCACCAACGTGATTTCCATCACCGACGGCCAGATTTTCCTGGAAACGGAACTGTTTAACTCCGGCATCATGCCCGCCGTGAACCCCGGTATCTCCGTGTCCCGTGTGGGCGGCGACGCCCAGATCAAGGCCATGAAGAAGGTGGCAGGCTCTTTGAAGCTGCTGTACTCCCAGTACCGGGAGCTGCAGAGCTTCGCCCAGTTCGGCTCTGACCTGGACGCCGACACCAAGGCCCGTCTTTCCCTTGGCGAGCGGATCGTCGCGGTGCTGAAGCAGCGCAACGGCAGCCCCAAGGAGGTTGCCCAGCAGGTGTGCATCATCTACGCGGTGACCCACGGGTACTTGAATGACATTCCTGTGGATCGTGTTCCCGATTTCGAGCAGCGGCTGGAGGAGCATATGGAGCTGCGGCACAGCGACGTGCTGGAGGCCATCCGTTCCACCGGCAAGCTGGAAACCGAGGTAGAGAACAGCCTGAAGGCTGCCCTGGAAGAACTGACGGCCCAATTTGTGGTCGCCTGAGGAGGGTAAGCCATGGCTGGAGTATCCACCAAGGAGATCAAGAACCGGATTCGAAGCATGGAGTCCACCCGGCAGATCACCAAGGCCATGGAAATGGTGGCGGCCTCCAAGCTCCGCCGGGCCCAGGCCCAGGTTCTCAATTCCCGGCCCTATTTCGAAACCCTGTATGGCGCCATCAATGACATTGTGGATTCCAACCGGGATTTTTCCTCGCCGTATCTTGTGAGCCGTCCCGTAAAGAAGGTTCTCTATATTGTCATTGCCGGTGATCGGGGCCTCGCCGGGGGCTATAACAGCAACGTCCTCAAGCTGGCCTACGGAGAGCTGGAGGGAAAGGATGCCCTGGTGCTGCCCATCGGTAAGAAGGCCGTGGAGTTTTTCCGCAGCCGCCGCATTCCCGCGCTGACCGAGAACTACGCCGAAGCCGCGGACATTGCCATCGGCGACTGCTTTACCATCTCCAAGCAGATAAGCAAAGCGTTCCTTGCCGGGGAATTTGACGAAATCCGGGTTGCCTATACCAATTTCGTTTCCGTTCTCTCCCAGACCCCCGCGTCGCTGCGGCTTCTGCCCCTGATCCGGACGAAAACCGGACGGGAGGGCCGGCTTCAGAGCGACATCCAGTATGAGCCCAGCAGCGAAGAGGTCTTCGACGCCATTATTCCGGAATATCTGGGCGGCATCCTGTACGGCGCCCTGTGTGAGAGTCGGGCCTCCGAGCAGGCCGCCCGCCGCAGCGCCATGGACTCCGCGACTCAGAACGCCGATGACATGATCGCGGACCTGAGTCTCAAGTTCAACCGCGCCCGCCAGGCCGCCATCACCCAGGAAATCACCGAGATTGTGGCCGGTTCCTGAGGGAACCTCCGAAACATTCCAATATAAGGAGTTGAATCCAATGGCCAAACAAAAAGGAACAGTGATCCAGATCATGGGCCCTGTTCTTGACATTCGCTTCCCTGACGATCAGCTTCCCCAGCTCTTAAGCGCCATCGAAGTGCCCAACGGCGACAAGACCATTGTTGCCGAGGTTGCTCAGCATATTGGCGACAATGTGGTCCGCTGCGTCGCCATGAGCTCCACCGACGGCCTGTCCCGGGGTGCCGAGGCCACCGATACCGGTTCCCCCATCCGGGTTCCCGTGGGCGATGCGTGCCTGGGCCGGGTGTTTAACCTGCTGGGCCAGCCCATCGACAACAAGGAGCCGGTGCAGGGCGACGACCAGTGGCCCATCCACCGTCCCGCCCCCGCCTATGAGGATCAGGAGCCCGCTACCGAAATTCTGGAAACCGGCATCAAGGTCATCGATCTGATCTGCCCCTACGCCAAGGGCGGCAAAATCGGCCTGTTCGGCGGCGCCGGCGTGGGCAAGACCGTCCTGATCCAGGAGCTGATTTACAACATCGCCACCGCCCACAACGGCTATTCCGTGTTTACCGGTGTGGGCGAACGTACCCGTGAGGGCAATGACCTGTACAACGAAATGACCGAGTCCGGCGTTATCAGCAAGACCGCCATGGTCTTTGGTCAGATGAACGAGCCCCCCGGAGCCCGTATGCGGGTGGGCCTGTCGGGCCTGACCATGGCCGAGTACTTCCGGGATGTGAAGCATCAGGACGTGCTGCTGTTCATCGACAACATCTTCCGCTTCACCCAGGCCGGGTCCGAGGTTTCCGCGCTGCTGGGCCGTATGCCCTCCGCCGTTGGTTACCAGCCGACCCTGGCCACGGAAATGGGCGCCCTGCAGGAGCGCATCACCTCCACCAAGAACGGCTCCATCACCTCTGTTCAGGCGGTCTATGTTCCCGCTGACGACCTGACCGACCCCGCCCCTGCCACCACCTTTGCCCACCTGGACGCTACCACGGTTCTGGACCGCGGCATCGCCTCCCTGGGCATCTATCCCGCTGTGGACCCCCTGGACTCCACCTCCCGGATTCTATCCCCGGAGATCGTAGGCCAGGAGCATTACGAAACCGCCCGTGCCGTCCAGAGCATCCTCCAGCGCTACAAGGAACTGCAGGACATCATTGCAATCATGGGCATGGACGAGCTTAGCGAAGAAGATAAGCTCACCGTTAACCGGGCCCGGAAGGTCCAGCGGTTCCTGAGCCAGCCCTTCCACGTGGCGGAGCAGTTCACCGGCTATCAGGGCAAATACGTCCCCTTGAAGGAGACCATTCGCTCCTTTAAGGAGATCATCGAAGGCAAGCACGACGACATCCCCGAGTCCTACTTCCTGTTTGCCGGCTCCATCGACGAGGTGGTCGCGAAATTCCGGGGCGGTGAGCAGAAATGACCGAGTTCCCCCTGAAAATCGTCACCCCTGACGGCTTACGCTTTGACGGTCCCGCCGAGGAGCTGATCGTCCGTTCCTCCACCGGAGACGTGGCCATTCTTGCCCGGCACGTGAACTACGTCACCAGCCTCGGCATGGGCCAGGCGGTCATCGTGTCCAAGGGCCAGCGCCGCACCGCCGCCTGCATCGGCGGAATGCTCAGCGTGGTAGACGGCCATGCCACCCTGCTTCCCTCCACCTTCGAGTGGTCGGATCAGATCGACGTGGAACGGGCCGACGCCTCCTATCGCCGGGCCGATGCCGTACTCCACGACAAGAACGCATCGGAAACCGACCTGAAGCTGGCCGAAGCCAGACTTCGCAGAGCGCTGATTCGCAAGAGCGTGGCCTCCTCCAAGTGATACAACCCCTCCCCATACGGGGAGGGGTTTCACATTCTGTATCCCAGTTTCCACCGTGATAAATTGTTGTTTACAGTTATCAAACACCTTACTTTGCTACCGTAGGGGCGGATATTATCCGCCCGAACGCTCAAGGTTTTTGAGCGTGTTCGATAGAACAGGGCGCTTTGTTAGACGCAAGCAAAGCGGGCGGCTACTAGCCGCCCCTACGGCAAAATCTCAGTAAACAACAATTTATCTGTCTTTTCATCATAACACTTCTGAACCAGGATCGAATCTGGATATTTTCCATAAAAATCGCATTTCCCTCTTGTAAAATCTCCCAAATTGGCGTATACTCTACCTATCCTAAATGAAAGAGAGGACTCCATTATGGAACTGATTTCCGTAAGAGAATTGTTCCGCAACACCGAGAAATACGCCGGTCAGGAAATTGAAGTAGGCGGTTGGGTACGAAACCGCCGGGGAAGCAAGCAGTTTGGCTTTATCGTCCTGAATGACGGTACTTACTTCAATCCTGTTCAGGTTGTCTATAACGATACCCTTCCCAATTTCCAGGAAATTGCCAAGATCAACATCGGCGCGGCCCTGATCGTGAAGGGCACTCTGGTGCTCACTCCCGAATCCAAGCAGCCCTTTGAGATTCAGGCGGAGTCCGTCACCGTGGAGGGCCCCTCCACCGGAGATTATCCCCTGCAGCCCAAGCGGCACAGTATGGAATTCCTCCGCACCATTCCCCATCTGCGCGCCCGCACAAACACCTTCCAGGCAGTGTTCCGGGTTCGGAGCCTTGCCGCTATGGCCATCCATCAGTTCTTCCAGGACCGGGACTTTGTCTATGTCCACACTCCCCTGATCACCGGCTCCGACTGTGAGGGCGCGGGCGAAATGTTCCAGGTCACCACGCTGGACCTGAACAATGTCCCCAAGACCGAGGACGGCAAGGTGGACTACAGCCAGGACTTCTACGGCAAGCCCACCAACCTGACGGTGTCCGGCCAGCTCAATGGCGAGACCTTCGCCATGGCCTTCCGCAACATCTACACCTTCGGCCCTACCTTCCGGGCAGAGAACTCCAACACCACCCGCCACGCCGCCGAATTCTGGATGATCGAGCCAGAGATTGCCTTCGCCGACCTGCAGGACGATATGCGTCTGGCGGAGGATATGATCAAGTATATCATCTCCTACGTTCTGGAGCACGCCCCCGAGGAAATGGCCTTCTTCAATCAGTTCCTGGACAAGGGGCTGCTGGATCGGCTGAACAACGTCTTAAGCAACGACTTCGGCCGCATTACCTATACCGATGCCGTGGCTTTGCTGGAGCAGCACAACGACCGGTTTGAGTATCCCGTGCACTGGGGCAGCGATCTGCAGACAGAGCACGAGCGGTTCCTCACCGAGGAAGTGTTCAAGAAGCCCGTCTTTGTCACCGACTACCCCAAGGAGATCAAGGCCTTCTATATGAAGCTGAACCCCGACGGCAAGACCGTGGCAGCCATGGACTGCCTGGTTCCCGGCATCGGTGAAATCATCGGCGGCTCCCAGCGTGAGGACAACTACGATCTGCTGAAGGCCCGTATCGAGGAGCTGGGCATGAAGCCGGAGGATTATGACTTCTATATGGACCTTCGCAAGTACGGCTCCGCCCGCCACGCTGGCTTCGGCCTGGGTTTTGAGCGGTGCGTCATGTACCTCACCGGCATCGGCAACATCCGCGACGCCATCCCCTTCCCCAGAACCGTCGGAAACTGCGAACTTTAATTTCACCAAAAAGGACGCTGCCACAATCGGCAGCGTCCTTTTTTCGTCCAAAATCTTTCCTTGAACAGACAAATTGTTGTTTACCGCATTTTTCTGTAGGGGCGGATATCATCCGCCCGCAACCTGACGGTATCGAAAGCGCCCTGCTTTTATTGGGAACGCTCAATTATCGGAACGTTTCGGGCGGATAATATCCACCCCTACAGTGACCGGGTTTTGTTGGCGTCTCTTTACAGGAAAATATATTTCAGCACAAACAGCAGTGCCAGGACGTACATCAGCGGGGTGACCTTCTTTGCCTTTCCGGTGACCACATTCAGAACCACATAGGAAATGATTCCAATGGAGATTCCCTCGGAAATGCTGTAGAACAGGGGCATGGCCAGAATCGCAAGATAAGCGGGAATGGTTTCCGTCAGCTTGTCCTCATCGAACTTCAGCTCGGTGATGCCGCTGAACATCAGAAAGCCCACCATAATCAGCGCGGGCGCGGTGGCAAAGGAGGGAATCGCAGTGAAGATGGGCGCAAAGAACATGCTCACCAGGAACAGCAGCCCCGTCACCATGGCGGTCAGCCCGGTGCGGCCTCCCACAGCCACGCCGGAGGCGGACTCCACAAAGGTGGTGACCGTGGAGGTGCCCAGGATGGCGCCGGCGGTGGTTCCGATGGAGTCGGCCAGAAGGGCGGGTTTGATCTTGGGCAGACGGCCCTGTTCATCCAGCATATTGGCCTTGGTAGACACACCGATCAGGGTGCCCAGGGTGTCAAAGATATCCACAAACAGGAACGCGAAGATCACAACCACAAACTCCAGGGGCTTCACCACGCTGAAATCCACCCGGAAGCACTGGCCGAAGGTCTCGCCCAGCTTGGAAAAATCCGTCCAAGCCATGGTGGGGAACAGGCTGTAGCACTTAAGCTCCGGGTTGGGCACATACAGACCCGCCAGCTGGCACAGCATCCCCAGCACCCAGGTGGCCACAATGCCGATGAGGATGGAGCCCTTCACATTCTTGATGTGCAGCGCGGCGGTCACCAGCACGCCCACCACGCACAGCAGTGCGCTGATACCGGTAGAGTTGAAATTCTCCCGGAAATCCACCAGCTCCACCAGGGTTGCGCCGCCCACGCACAATCCGGCATTCTGCAGACCGATGAAGGCAATGAACAAGCCAATGCCCACGGACACGCCCCGCTTCAGGCTCAGCGGGATGGCGTTAAAGATGGCCTCCCGGATGTTGGTCAGGGACAGCACCATAAAAATCAGTCCCTCCACAAAGACAGCCAGCAACGCCACCTGCCAGGGATAGCCCATCCCCAGGCAGACGGTATAGGCCATGTAGGCATTCAGGCCCATACCGGCGGACAGAGCGAAGGGCAGATTGGCAAGCAGCGCCATGGCCGCGGTGCCAATGAAGGAGGCCAGGGCGGTGGCCAGCAGCACGGCAGTGGGGTCCATGCCCGTGGCGGACAGGATGCTGGGATTGACGGCCAGGATATAGGCCATGGTCATGAAGGTGGTAATGCCGGCAATGACCTCCGTTTTCACATTGGTCCTGTTTTCCGACAGCTTGAAGAGCTTTTCTAACATGGTTTCTCCCTTTCTTTCCATTTTTGTGCGGCAGAAGCATACTGTACTATTCTACCATTTTGCCCGGGGAAAGCAATTCATAGACCTGACAATGTTGCGCCGCAATTTTTGATGAATCTGACAGAAGGCGACCTCTAAAAACTGCTTTTTGCGGTTTTTAGCGAGCGATTTTGGTTCAACAAAAGTTTTGGAAATTTCGGAATACTTGGTGTATTGCGGAATTATCAAAACGCATTGTTGGGCCAAAAGATCCGCTCAAAACGCAAAAGGGTAGTTTTTAAAGGTGCCCGGAATCACTTGGGCGCGCGCTTGCGGCAGAGGTAGATGTCCAGCTTCTCCTTCATATTCTCAGGCATTTCCTTCCCCACAGGGCACCGGGCGGCATTGGCCATCCGATCCACAAAGGCCACGAGGAAACCGATATCCTCCACCATCTGCTCCCCCTTCATCACCGCCAGAGTGTCATAGCTGTTGTGAATGGTGGCGGTGTTGTTGGGCGCAATCCGTGCGAAGGACACAGCGGGAATTCCCTTGTCCGCAAAGGGAGTGGAATCGCTGGAATACACATCCTGACGTCCCGTGATGCCGAAGCCCTTCTCCAGGCCGAAGTATTCCAGGTAGTGGCACAGCTTCTCCTCACCGGTGACACAGTAGATGAACTTGCCCATGATGCAGCCGATCATATCCAGGTTCACATTCAGAACGCAATCTTTCAGATTCTGTTCCTCCGCGCAGTAGGCCTTGGAGCCCAGCAGTCCCCGCTCCTCGCTGCCGCACCAGATGAAGCGCAGGCCGTACCGATGGGGGTGCTTTACAAAGTATTCCGCAATTCCCAGCAGGCCCACGGAGCCGGACATATTGTCATAGGCCCCCTGAGAAAGAGAAGTGGAATCATAGTGGGCCGTCAGGACGATGAATTCCGGTACTTCACCGGGCAGCTCCAGCACCACATTGTGAGACTTCCCCACATACTCGTCCTGTTTCAGGCAGATTTTCGCGGTGGCCGCGCCCTTGCGGATCAGGGCAATGGCATCCTTCGCGTTGATGTTCACGCCGGGGATTTTCTTCCCCTTATGTACAAAGCTGCGCAGCTCCCGCTGATCGATATCCCGATCCCGGTAGTTGGCATTGCCGTCATAGGTGACGAAGCCCACGGCCCCGTTTTCCAGCAGGTCCTGGTAAATCCAGTAGCCCAGGTACCCGTCCACCATAACGATCTTCCCCCGGCACTGGCTCAGGGAGAAGGGGTCGGTACTGCGCAGATAGTAGAAGGGCGCCTCCACCTCTCCGTTTCCCGCGCAGCGGTAGCCCTTGCAGGGAATCTCCACCCCATCCACCAGGAATACCGCCTCCCGGATATCCGCCATATCCACGTCAAAGCTCTGAAGCTCCGCTTCCAGCCCCAGACGCCTCACCTGCTCCCGGATATACTCCGCGGTTTTCAGCTCCTCCGGACTGCCGCCCATGCGGACATAGGCAGTTTCCCTGAAAATTTTCATGATCTGATTGGCTTTCATATCTGTCCCTCCATCATGTTTTTCTCTTTGCTAATCAATGGTATGGTAAATTGTTGTTTACAAGAGCGCATTACAAATTACCTGTCATTGCGAACCAGTGCGTACACTGGTGTGGCAATCCCCCGGTTAGAGGGGAAACGTAACGAAAACCGCCCTAAATCCTTGGGGGATTGCCACACCAGTCTGCGGACTGGTTCGCAATGACAGCATGTTTTGCTACGCTAAACAACAATTTACCTTACTTCCCGCGTCCCCATCAGAACAAGACCTGCCACTGCCCCGGTTCGTTTTCGGGACTTTGGCTTTGCTTCTGCCGCTCCCAGAGGGCCAGAAGCTCCTCCATAGTTACGGCCAGACTCAGCTCTCGGGCGCTGCGCTCCCAGACCTCCTCCCGGAAGGCCCCGTTCTGTTCCAGTACCCGGTTCAAAATGGCAATGGTGCGGTTTCTCCCGGTGAGCAGATTATTCAGGATGGCAATGGCCCAGTATCCGCCCTCCTGAACCAGGCCGCTGTCAAACTGCTCCCGGATAATGGGCTCCAAGTCCACGGGCACCTGCCGCAGCAGACAGGACACTCCATTGGCCGAGAACTCCAACAGCGCGTAGGGACATTTTCCCACCATCCGCATGGGTACCCCCGCCGCGCCCGGGTTCAGAATCACCTTGTCCGCGTACCTTTGAATGTATTGCAGATGGGAGTGGGCCGTCAGCAGCAGCTTCGTTTCCATGGAACGGAAAATATCCTGAATCCGCTCTTCTCCGGGCTGAAATACCAGACTGTCGCTGTCCTTTTCCGCATGGGCAATTTCCATGGGAACCCCCTGAAGCGTGACCCGGTCATAGATGGGAATCTCTGCAAAAAATGTGAAATCCTTCTCCCGCAGCCGTTCATAGGTATACAGCAGGGAGCCGGTCTTGGAGCCGGGGACAAACTCCGCCTTTCCCTCACGGTGCTCCAGAAGATAACGCTCCCGGTTCCCCCGGACGGCATAGCAGGGGTACTGCTTCCTCAGGCTGTGAATCAAATCCATGGTCCGCTCCGGATAGGAGAAGTCCGTCACAAAGTCCCCAAGAAGCACGAAGCACTCCGCCCCCAGATTCCGGGCGTCCTCTACGCAGGCCCGGAACGCCCGGTAATTTCCGTGGATATCTCCCAAAACCGCCGCTCTCATACTAAGATTCCTCCCGGAGCACCCGGCAGCGCTCCACACCGTAGTAGCGGAAGCAGGCAATGGCAGCCTCATCGATTCGCTCCCCGGACACCACGATGGGCACCGCCGGAGGGCATCCCACGGAAGCCTCACCCAAAATTTCCCCCAGGCACTCTGACACGGGGAGCACCTGCGCCGGAGCAAGCATGGCCTCCCGAATGGATTTCACCCGCTCTCCCCTGCCTGGGTTGGGGGGGCAGGTATAAAGCGGAGCCCGGAAGGGAATCTCCAGCAGCGCCTCTTCCAATCTGTGAAGCCCCTCCATCCCAACCTCAGGGGTCAGCATCAGCACCAGATAGTCCGGGTCCGAAAACTCCGGGACGATGTTCCGCTTCTCCAGTTCCCGGGCCAACTCCCGGCCGGTGAACCCGGCGGGCCTCGCGTGAATCGTAATTTTCAATGGCTCTTCGCCGTACAGACGATACCCCTTCCCCATGAGCTTCTGCCTGAGCTCCTCCACCCGAGGCAGGAACCCGGCCAAAGCCTCCGGAAAGCCCTCCAAATACCGGTTTGCCCTGTCCAGAGACTGCAGAATCAGGTAGGAGGGGCTGGTGGAGCCAAACAGTGCCAGCGCGGCCTTTGCCGACCAGGAAAGCTCCTCCGCGCAGGAAGCGGAAATATGCAGGTACGCGCCCCCCGTCAGAACCGGCAGGGTCTTGTGGGCGGAGGCGCAGCACAGGTCCGCCCCCAGGTCCATGGGATGGGCAGACTTTGGCAGAAACCGCAGATAGGCCCCATGGGCGCAGTCCACCAGCAGCAGACACCCCAGGTCATGGCAGACCTGGGCAATCCCGGCGATATCCGCCATGCCACCCAGATAATCCGGGCTGGTCAGGTACACAGCCACCGGCCTTTCGGGAGCGGCGCGCAGAACCCGTTCCACCTCCCCGGGGGTCATGCTCCAGGTCAGATAGGATTCCCCCTTTTCCGGCATCAGCCACAGGACATCCAAATCCAGCAGCGCCGCCGCGCTGAGGAAGGTTTTGTGCACATTCCGGGCCGCGGCAATCAGGGGTCTTTTCCCCCGGTTCTTCCCATAGAGCATGGCCAGGTACAGCATGGCCCGGATGCACTGGGAGGAACCCTCGGTGGAATAGAAGGTGTCACAGCCGAAGAGCCTGCCCGCGTTTTCCTCGCTGCTGCGGATAATGCCCTCCGCCTCATACAGGCTGTCGGCCCCGTCAATCTCCGTAATGTCCAGCGGCTCCATGCCCAGTCCGGGGACTCCCTTGTGCCCGGGCATATGCAGCCGCAGGGCCTCCCGCCGGTTGTATTCCCGGACGAAATCGCAGATGGGCGTTTCCATTACTGTTCGCCCAGAGCCCGGGCCACCGCCACCATGATGGCGCACTCCATCCGCTTGCGGAAGAGCTTGCAGCCGTATTCATACACACCGGTTACGCTGCCGGTGGAGTGGTAGGCGTTTGCCGCGCAGCCGCCGGAGCAGTACAGCCGCGCCCAGCAATCCCGGCACTCGGCATGGGCATAGACATTGCACTGCCGGAACTCCTCCTGGACCTCGGTGTTGGTCACCCCGTCCCAGATGTTCCCCAGCTTGAACCGCTCCTCTCCCACAAACTGGTGGCAGGGATACAGGTCGCCCCAGGGGGTCACCGCCATGTACTCGGTTCCGCTGCCGCAGCCGGAAATCCGCTTATAGATGCAGGGGCCTCCGGTCAGGTCGATCATGTAGTGGTAGAAAGTGAAGGGTCTCCCCTCTTTGTCCCGCCGCAGCATCAGCTCCGCCAATTTTTCATACTGCTCCATAACAATGGGCAGGTCTTCCTCAGTTAGGGCGGAGGGGTCTCCCGCAGCACATACCACCGGCTCCATGCTCAGCTCCGTGAAGCCCAAATCCAGCATCTGCTGGATATCATTCAGGAAGTCGGGATTTGCGTGGGTGAAGGTGCCCCGCATATAGTAGTTCTTGCCTCCCCGGGCCTCAACGAATCTCTGGAACTTGGGAACGATCTTCTCCCAGCTTCCCTTCCCGGCGTAGTCCACCCGGAAGCGGTCGTGGATTTCCTTCCGGCCATCCAGGCTCAGTACCACATTGCTGCACTCCCGGTTGGCAAAGTCGATGACATCGTCGTCAATCAGCACGCCGTTGGTGGTCAGGGTGAAGCGGAAATGCTTGCCGTGCTCCTTCTCGATGCTCCGGGCATAGGCCACCAGGTCCTTCACCACCTGGAAATTCATCAGCGGCTCCCCGCCGAAGAAGTCCACTTCCAGGTTCCGCCGGGTGCCGGAATGCTCCACCAGGAAGTCCAGAGCCCGCTTGCCCACCTCAAAGCTCATCACTGCCCGGTCACCGTGATACTTGCCCTGGCTGGCGAAGCAGTAGGAGCAGTTCAGGTTGCAGGTGTGTGCGATGTGCAGGCAAAGCGCCTTCACCACACCGCCCGTTTTCTTTTTCAGGGTATCCGCCATAGGCGCAAAGGTGTCGGGGGTGAACAGCTTCCCCGCTTCTTTCAGGGACACTACCTGGTCATAGCACTCCTCCAGCTCCTGCCGGGTTACCTGGGAAAATTGCCCCTGAAGGGTATCCAGGATTTCCTCCCGGGAGTGCTCCTCAAACATCCCGATGATCTCATAGGCGGCCTCATCCACCACATGAACCGCACCGGAGCAAACGTCCAGCACAATGTTGCAGCCGCCCAGCTTGTATTGGTGAATCATCTTCTATTCTCCTTCATAAAAAATGCCGCCGATACCGGCGGCATTTCAGCATATGGGATTACTTGCTCTCCTTAGCGTTCTCGCACTGCTGATTGGCAATACCGCAGCTGGTCTTGCAGGCGGACTGGCAGGAAGTCTGGCATTCGCCGCAGCCACCCTCATTCTGGCACAGGTTGCGGGTCTCGATGGTCTTGATGTGCTCCATGGTTTCACCCTCCAATTAGGTTTTTTATCTTTTACAGTTTATCACAGGAACCATACGGTGTCAATCCTGTTTTTCAGTCTTTTCCCTCTCCTCCGGAAATCTTGCGCTGGAAGAAGAATTGTGGTATCATTTCCCATAGAGTTTCCCGCTTGCAGTATCTGGAGATAAACTGTTGTTTGTCAAATATTCACTGTCATTGCGAGCCAGTGCTCACACTGGCGTGGCAATCCCCCGGTTGAATGGAACCGGGTAACGATTACCACCAAAAAGCGCAATAATCCTCTTTTTTCTGGGATCGTTTCGATACATTTCCCTTCTAACCGGGGGATTGCCACACCACTTAAGCGGACTGGTTCGCAATGACAGGTAGTTTCCAACGCACATTTTCAAACAACAATTCTTCTCAGAGCTCACCCGTAAACGATCTTACAAAGCGCCATACCCATCCCCACACAAAGGAAGGTGATCCCATGCAAGTGAAAATCGCCATATGTGACGATTCCCCGGCGGACAGGCAGTTCGTCCATGACCTGGTTTCCCGGTGGGCATCCTCCTCCGGACACACAGCCAGGGTAAGCGAGTTTCCATCTGCCGAGCAGCTTCTCTTTCAACATCCCGGCGCCGCGGATTATGACATTCTGCTCCTGGATATCGAACTGGGAGCCATGGACGGGGTCACCCTGGCAAAGAGAATCCGTCAAACCAACGATTCCGTCCAGATTATCTTCCTCACCGGGTACTCCGACTACATCGCCGAGGGCTACGAGGTCGCCGCCCTGCACTATCTGATGAAACCCGTGAACGAACGCAAGCTGTTTTCCGTTCTGGACCGTGCCGTTGAGAAGCTGAAGAAAAACGAAAAGGTTCTTCTGCTTGAGGTTGGTGGCCAGCTGGAGCGGCTTCCGATTTATGAAATCCGCTACGCCGACGTGGCAGGAAACTACGTCACCATTCACGCAGTGCGGGACCTGACCGTGAAAATGCCCCTGGGCGAACTGGAAAAGCAGCTGGACGAGCGGTTCTACCGGGCGGGCCGCTCCCTGATCGTCAATCTGACCCGCATCAGCCGGGTAACCCGGGATGCAATCCGGCTTGCCGACGGAACCTCCCTGCCCCTGCCTCGGGGCGCCTACGAAGGCGTCAACCGGGCAATCATCCAATTGAGGTGACCAACATGGGATTTCTTTCCAAGAGAATTGACCGGCAGATCGCCGCTTACCAACGGGAGCTGATCGAAACCCACTACCGGGAAGTGGACAATATGTACCGCCAGATCCGCGGCTGGCGGCATGACTACCGGAATCATATCCAGACCATGAAGGCCTACGCCGCTTCCGGGGACCTGGATGCCATCCGCCGCTATCTGGACCTGCTGGACGAGGATTTGACCACCGTAGACACGGTGATCAAAACAGGCAATCCCATGACGGATGCCATATTAAATTCCAAGATCTCCCTGGCCCGTTCCAAGGACATTCAGGTTATCGCGGACGCCCACGTCCCCGTAAGGCTCAAGTCCTCGGAGATTGACCTGTGCTGTATCTTAGGGAACCTCTTCGACAACGCCATCGAGGCAAGCATGAAGCTTCCCCAGGAGCAGCGGCTCATCCGGGTGTATATGGATATGAAAAATACCCAGCTCTACATTTCCTTCACCAACTTCACCGCCGGGAAAAAGCTCCCCAAGGTAGGGTCCCGCTTTCGCAGCACCAAGGGAGAAGGCCACGGCTTCGGCCTCGTCCGGATCGATACCATTGTGGAGCGCCTGGAAGGCTATATCAGCCGCAACAGCGAAGACGGCGCCTTCACCACCGAAATCCTCCTGCCCCAGGTATAGACATAAATTGTTGTTTACCGCACAGTTTCAAACATGCTGTCATCCCGAGCGAGGCGGAGCCGAGTCGAGGGATCTACGCATTTCGTTGTCATTTGCAGTCAATTCAGTGCCAAGATTCTTCGACTTCGCTGCGCCATTTCTATGGTAGGATTGCCACTGGCAATCCTGATGATAGAAATTCGCTTACGCTATGCTCAGGATGACAGGGTTTTCTGTTGTTTCAGGTTGTGCGCTAAACAACAATTTACCTCCACGCCGCATCCACCCGATTTACAATTCATCCCCAAAAAACCACAATTCGTCCCCGGATTTCCCCGGGGACAATGCTTTTGTGTTAGGATAACCGGGAAAGGAAGGGATTCCCATGAACCAAAAACCAAAATACGGGATATGGAGCAATGTCCGCTTCATGATGAAGAATGCCCGGAAATACGCGCCAAGCGTTCTTTGGTTGTGCGCCGCTTTTGCGGTTCTGTCCGTTTCCATCCAGCTGGTGCAGCTGCTTGTAGCTCCCATGGTGCTTCGGAAGGTGGAAACCTCCGCCCCCCTCGGGGAGCTTCTGGGCACCATCGCCCTCTTTGCGCTCCTGCTGCTGGTGCTGAATGCCCTCATGGGCTATCTGGATGAGAACATCATGTACGGCAGAATTGAAGTTCGCAGCGGCATCATCAAGGACATCAACGACAAGGCCTGCACCACCTCCTACCCCCACACCCGGCACCCCCAGGTGCTGAAGCTCCAGGATGCTTTGAACGCCTGCAACAGCAACGACGCTCCGGCGGAGCACATCTGGCACACCCTGACGGGGGTGCTGCTGAACCTGGCTGGGCTGCTGATCTACCTGGCCCTCCTTTCCAATCTGAATCCCCTGCTTCTGGCCGTGGCCGCCGCCACCACCGTGGCCGGATTCTTCGCCGGAAAGCGGATCAACGAGTGGGAATACCGCCACCGGGAGGAAAAAGCCCAGTATGAAAAGGAGCTTCACTACATCCGCCAGAAAACCGAATCCGTTCAGCTTGCCAAGGACATCCGGATTTTTGGCCTGGCCCCCTGGCTCAACGATGTCTACAGCAGTGTTCGGCATCTGGCTGAGGCCTTCGTCTGCCGCCGGGAGCGGGTCTATACCCTCACCTGCCTGGTGGACGCGGTGCTGCAGCTGGCCCGCAACGGCATTGCTTACGCCTATCTCATCCACATCACTTTGACCCGCGGCCTTCCGGCTTCCCAGTTCCTGCTGTATTTCACAGCGTTTTCCGGGTTTTCCCAGTGGGTGACAGGGCTGCTTTCCAATTTTTCTCAGCTGCACAAGGAGAGCCTGGAGCTTTCCAGAATTCAGGAATACCTGAACCTGCCGGAGCCCTTTCGCTTTTCCGGCGGCAAGCCCATCCCTAAGGGGCCCTATGAGCTGCGGCTGGAGGGCGTCAGCTTCCGGTATCCCGGCACGGATCGGGTAATTCTCCGGGATGTGAACCTGACCATCCGCCCCGGGGAGAAGCTGGCCATTGTGGGCCTGAACGGCGCCGGGAAAACCACATTGGTGAAGCTCCTGTGCGGCTTCTACGACCCGGACGAGGGCCGGGTGCTGCTGAACGGGACGGATATCCGGGAGTTTAACCGGAGAGAATACTATGCCCTCTTCTCCGCCGTGTTCCAGGATATGTCCCTGCTGGATGTCACCGTGGCGGAAACCGTAGCACAGGCTGTAGAGGGAATTGACATTCCAAGGGTGGAGCAGTGCCTCCGGAAGGCCGGCCTGGCGGAGAAGATTGCCTCCCTGCCCCAGGGGCTTTCCACCCATGTGGGACGGCAGGTGTACCTGGATGGGGTGGAGTTCTCCGGCGGCGAAACCCAGAGGCTGATGCTGGCCCGGGCGCTGTACAAGGACGGCGGGATTCTCGTCCTGGACGAGCCCACCGCCGCTCTGGACCCCTTGGCGGAGAGCGATATCTACAATAAATACAACGAGATGACCCAGGGCAAAACCTCGGTATTCATCTCCCACCGGCTGGCCTCCACCCGGTTCTGCGACCGGATTCTGTTCCTGAAGGACGGTGGCATTGCCGAGGAGGGCACCCACCAATCCCTGCTGGATGCCGATGGGGAGTATGCCAGACTGTTCCGGGTTCAGGCCCGGTACTATCAGGAAGGAGGGGATTTCCATGGAGCAGAATTCTGAGAAAATCACACTGCGCGAAACATGGCGCACCCATCTTCGCGCTTACCGGGATGTCCGCGCCTATTGCCCGGGGCTGTTCGCCGCCACGGCCCTCTATACCGCCGTGAAAGCCCTGAGCCCCTATGTGACCATCTGGCTTTCCGCCCGGATTCTGGACGAGCTGGCGGCCCAGCGAAGGCCGGAAGCGCTCTGGAAATGGGTGGCTGCCGCGCTGATCGCGGGTGCCCTCCTGACCCTGACGGTGGGGGCGCTGGAGCACTGGGTGAATACGCTGTCCGCCCGGTTTACCTACCGCAAATACCATATGCTGGCGGACAAGATGCTCACCATGGACTTTGCGGATGTGGACAACACCCGCACCCACGACCTCCGTTCCCAGATCTACCAGAGCGAAAGCTGGGCCGGATGGGGCATCAACCAACTGTATGCCCAGTTTCAGGAGATGACCCGGGGACTTTTCGGAATCCTGGGGGCCATCGCCCTCACCGTAAGCCTGTTCACCCGTAAGGTTCCCGAAACGGCGGGCCGCCTCACCGTATTAAACCATCCCCTGTTCTTCGCGGCACTGGCAGCACTGCTGGGGGGAATCACCTTTCTCAGCCCCATCCTTCGGAACAAAGCCAAGGCCTACTGGGCAAGCTGCGCCGAGGATGCCCGGCTGGGGAACCGAATCTTCGGGGCCTTCGGTTTCCTGTCCTCGGATCAATTCCGGGCCATGGACTTTCGGATGTACCGCCAGCAGGAAATCTGCCGCAGCTATCTGGATCGGGATGAAGTATTCGGTGTCCGGGGGAAAATGGCAAAGCTTGCCCATGGCCCCATGGGTTTCTGGGCCGCGGCCTCCTGCGCCGTCAGTGTTGTGCTGACAGGCTTTGTCTATGTCTTTGTCTGTCTGAAAGCCTGGGCTGGGGCCTTCGGAGTAGGCAGCGTAACCCAGTACGTGGGTGCGGTCACTGCCCTGTCCGGCAGTATTTCCACATTGGTGGAGGCTGTGGGAACCCTGAAAGCCAACGTTCCCTTCATGCGCACCCTCTACGAGTTTCTGGACATTCCCAACGCCATGTACCAGGGCAGCCTGACCACGGAGAAACGCTCCGACCGCAATTACCAGATTGAGTTCCGGGACGTATCCTTCCGCTACCCCGGCGCGGAAAGCTGGGCCCTGCGCCACGTAAATATGAAGTTCCGGGTTGGCAGCCGACTGGCCATTGTGGGGGAAAACGGCAGCGGCAAAACCACCTTCATTAAGCTATTGTGCCGCCTCTACGATCCCCAGGAGGGCCAGATTCTCCTCAACGGCATCGACATCCGCAAGTACAACTACCGGGACTACATGGGAGTCTTCTCCGTGGTGTTCCAGGATTTCCAGCTTATCTGCCAAAGCCTGGGGGCCAACGTGGCGGGGAGCGCCCAATACGACTCGGAACGGGTGAAAAAGGCTCTGACGGATGCCGGCTTTGGGGAGCGGCTTTCCACCCTGGAAAAGGGCCTGGACACCATCCTCTACAAGGACCTGAGCAAGGATGGCGTGGACATCTCCGGTGGCGAAGCCCAGAAAATCGCCATTGCCCGGGCCCTGTACAAGAACGCCCCCTTCATCATTCTGGATGAGCCCACCGCCGCCCTGGACCCTCTGGCGGAGGCGGAAATCTACAGCAAATTCAACGAGATTTCCGGGGACAAAACCGCCATCTACATCAGCCACCGGCTGTCGAGCTGCGTTTTCTGCGATGAAATCGCCGTATTCCACCAGGGCCAGGTCATTCAGCAGGGCACCCATGAGGCGCTTCTGGCAGACACGGATGGAAAATACCACACCCTCTGGACCGCCCAGGCACAGTACTATACCCGCTAGAACAAACGATAAATTGTTGTTTACAGCACGAAAAAAGAAACTGTCATTGCGAACCAGTCCGCTTAAGTGGTGTGGCAATCCCCCGGTTGAGCGGAACCAGGAAACGATTACCACCAAAAATCGCAACGACTTCCATTCTTCCGGGCACTTTTCGGTACATTTTCCCTCTAACCGGGGGATTGCCACACCAGCGTGCGCGCTGGTTCGCAATGACAGAAAACTTGAGGCACAAACTTGTAAACAACAATTTACCTCCATCTCTGAAAATGAAAATCCTATCCGCAAAAACGGCCTGCCGGGTTTTCCGGCAGGCCGCTTTGTTGGAATGTACAATTCGGAATCAGCAGGTAGCGCCGCCCTTGACGGTCTTCTTCAGCACCGCTTCCTTGTCGATGGAGTCGGACAGCAGCTTCTCGTTGACATAGTCAAAGCCCAGACGCGCCACCGTATCGGCAAACCGCTCGCCGGAGATGCCCTCGTCCCGGAACAGCAGGATCGCCCGCTCGACCACGTCCATGACCTCCTCCTCGGTGGTAAAGATTTTGGTCAGAGGGATGCCGTGGGCAACCCGCTTGCCCCAGCGGCCGCCGATGAGAATCTTGAAGCCCTCCTGGTACTCCTCCAACGCGCCGAAGGGGCACTTGCCCTTGCAGCGGCCGCAGTTGTTGCACTGGTTCGGGTCGATGTGGATCTTGCCGTCCACCATGTGGGCAACCTTCACCGGGCAATTCTTCTCCACCTGGCACACCTTGCAGCCCCGGCACTTGGTGAAGTCCACCATGGGCACCCGCTGGCCCACAATGCCCAGGTCGTTCAGATCAGGCTTGACGCAGTTGTTGGGACAGCCGCCCACGGCGATCTTGAACTTGTGAGGCAGGGTCACGCCGTGATAGCCCACATAGAACTTCTCATGGAGCCGCTCGGACAGGCCGAAGGTGTCGGCCAGACCGTACTGGCAGGTGGTGCCCTTGCAGGAAACCACAGGACGCACCAGGCTACCGGTACCGCCGGTGGTAAGGCCATGCTCGTTCAGGAAGTCGATCAGGGGCTGTATATCCGCGTGCTTTACGCCCTGAATCTCCAGGGTCAGACGGGTGGTCATGGTCACCGCCCCGGAGCCGAACCGCTCAGCGGCCTCGGCAATCACCCGATGCTCCTCGGAGGTGATTTTGCCGTTGCGGGTAATGACCCGGACATTGAACACATCGGGGTACCGCTTATCCTGCAGGCAGCCCAGGCCCTTCACCCGTTTGATCTCCTCGGGGGGCAGGACGCCGCCTTCAAACTGGACCTTCACATTGTTCACAAACAGGCCACCCTCCAGGGCACGGGTGGCGGTGTAGCCAAAGGCTTTCAGCCGGTTCTGCAGGAAGTAGCCACGCTTGCCCTTGGCGCAGACCAGCAGCAGCTTCGCGTCCTTGTCCAGTCCCTCAATGGGGCCGTTGACCTTGGCCAGGTCCACCCACTTGGCGCCGGGAATGGCGGGAGCGGGGCTCACATCGATGACCTTGTAGCCCCGGGCCTTTCCGGCGGCGTACTCGGCAGGGGTGAAGCTCTCGTACTCGCCGGCCAGCTTGTTCTCCAGGATGTAGCAGGCCTGGACAAAGGGATGGATGGCCGTGGAGAAGGGAGGCGCGTAGGCAAAGTCCATGGTGTCGAAATCCTCCACCCTGGCACCCATAGAAATACCGCAGACGGCGATATCCACCATCTTGTCCACGCTGCCCGCGCCCACTACCTGGATGCCCAGGAGCTTATGGGTGGCTTTGTCCGCAATGAGCTTGGTGACGAAGGTGGCCGCGCCGGGATAGTAGTGGGCCTTGTCATCGGTGACGCAGGTGGCGGTGATCACACCGTAACCGGCAGCCGCCGCCTGCTCCTCGGTCAGGCCGGTGCGTCCGGCGTTCAGGCCCTCGGCCAGCTTCACCACGCCGGTGCCCAGGCAGCCGCCGTAGGGAGCGTCCTTGCCGGTGAGATTCTTGGCCAGGAGCCGTCCGGTGATGTTGGCAGTGGAGCCCATGGCGGACCACTGACCCTTTCCGGTGACCCGGTTCGTCACCATAGCGCAGTCGCCTACGGCGTATACGTCGGGAAGATTGGTTCTCTGATGATCGTCCACCACGACGGTGCCCTTGAACAGTTCCACGCCGGAGCCCTGCAGGAAGGAGGTCGCGGGGCGGACACCGATGGCCAGAACCACCACATCGCCCTCGAAATTGCCCACGCCGGTGCGGATGCCGGTGGTCTTTTCGCTGCCCAGGACTTCCTCCAGCCCCGCGCCGGTGATGATGCGGATACCCTTGCTCTGCAGCTGACGGCGCAAATATCCCGCCACCTCGGCATCAAAGAGGTTCGGCATGATCTGGCTGGCCATGTCCACAACGGTGACCCTCAGGCCCTTGGCCAGCAGATTCTCCGCAATCTCCAGGCCGATGAAGCCGCCGCCCACTACCACAGCGGAGCGGCACTTGTTCTCGTCCACGTAGGCCCGCAGACCGATGGCATCGTCCGGGGTGCGCATGGTGAACACACCGGGAAGCTCCGTGCCGGGAACGTTGGGAACAAAAGGAGCCGCGCCGGTAGCGATGACCAGCTTGTCATAGGAAACCGTCTCGCCGTTGGCAAAGGAAACGGTCTTGGCCTCCGCATCCACGCCCACGGCCTCCATTCCGGTTCTGACCACCACACCGGTGAGCCCGGTGTACTTGGCGGGGGTATTGACGATCAGCTCGTCCCGGGTCTCGATGCCGCCGCCCACATAGTACGGAAGGCCGCAGCCGGCATAGGAAATATCCTCCCCTTTGGTGTAAACGGTAACCTTGGCGCTTCGATCCTGCCGCTTCAGCTTCGCGGCAGTCTTGGTGCCGGCGGCAACGCCGCCAATGACAACAACATTCATACTCATAACTCCTTTATGTATTGATTATTAGCTTATCAGCCGATATACCCGGCGAAAAGAAACGCGAAAGCATAGGAGGCAACCGCCACACACAGCCAGGTTATTCCGCCCAACGCAATGGGCTTCAGGCCTTTGGAGAACACATCCTTGAACTTGATTTTGAAGCCCACACCGGCCAGTGCGGCAGCAAACAGGTATTTGCCCAGCTTGCCAAGCAGCTTCACCCCCGCATCGGAGAAGAATCCGAAGGTGTTGAGCCCCGCCATGACCACGAACCACAGGATGAACATGGGGAAGGTTTTCTTCACCACAGCCAGAGCGGTGTCGCCCTCGGCGGCCTCTCCATTTTTCTTTGCCCTGGAGGCCATAATCAGCGTCCATGCCAGGGCCACGAAAATCAGCATAGTGGTGCGTACCAGCTTCACATTCAGAGCACCCTGGAAGTCGGGGTCACCAACCATGGCCTGATAGGTGGCCTGGGCCCCGGCAACGGAGGAGGTGTCGTTGATGGCCGTGCCCGCCACAAAGGCAAACTGATTGGGGGTAAAGCCCAGCGCCTGAATCAGGTAGGGATAGGAAAAGGCCGCCAGGGTGTCGAACAGAAAGATGGCTGCCATGGCGAAAGCGATCTCGCTTTCCTTGGCCTTGATGATCCGGCTTAAGGTGGCGATGGCCGTGCCGCCGCAGATGCAGGTGCCGCCGCCCACCAGGATGGAGGTGTTCTCCGTGACGCCGATTTTCTTTCCTACGAGAAGAGCTACCGTGAAGGCCAGCAGGATGTTGAAAAGAATCAGCGGCAGTGCCCGGACGCCCGTTCCCAGAATTGCTGCAAAACTCAGGGTACCGCCGGTGGCGATGATGCCCCAGTTGAGGAACTGCTTGGAGCAGTAGGTGGTTCCCTCCTTGAATTCCTTACTGACGGTGGGCAGGAGGTTGCACAGGATCATGGATACGAGCAGCGCAAGCATTGGGCCGCCGATGACAGTTCGGTGGAACAACCGTGCCTGCAAGTCCGTGCTCATATTGGCCAATACGCCAATCACAACGCACAGCACAATTGCCAAAACCTTGCCCCACTTCATAATACCGGTCTTTTCGTTCAAGCATATCCCTCCAGATTCTTTTTTTCGAAACACCCAAATCAGACATTCCTTTTTTATTATATCATATACGCATTTCACAAATCAACTATTTTTTCATGCCCTTGAAATCTCTTCTTTCCTGTGCTATAGTACCCATGCCAAAACCCCGCCATGCCGGGGAAATCGGGAGGAGAACAGCCATGCTGAAAATCACATTCCTGGGTGCCGGAAGCACCGTTTTTGCCCGCAACGTTCTGGGAGACGTCATGTGCACCCCGGCGCTTTGCGAGTGCGAGATTGCCCTGTACGATATCGACCCGGTCCGTTTGGACGAGAGTTACCGGATCCTTTCCGCCATGAACGCCACCGTAAACCAGGGGAAGGCCTCCATTCGAACCTACCTGGGACCAGAGAACCGGAAGGAGGCCCTGCGGGGTGCCCGGTTCGCGGTCAATGCCATTCAGGTGGGCGGCTATGACCCCTGCACCATTCTGGATTTTGAGATTCCCAAGAAATACGGCCTCCGGCAGACCATTGCCGACACCCTGGGCATCGGGGGCATCATGCGGGCCCTGCGCACCATCCCGGTGATGGAGGACTTCGCCCGGGACATGGAAGAGGTCTGCCCCGACGTGCTGCTTCTGAACTACACCAATCCCATGGCCATGCTGACGGGCTACATGCTTCGCTATACGGGGGTCAAAACCGTAGGTCTGTGCCACAGCGTCCAGGTCTGCACCTCCACCCTGCTGAAGGAGCTGGGCATGGAGGACAAGCTCCCGGGAGCCAGGGATTTCATCGCGGGCATCAACCATATGGCCTGGCTTCTCCGGGTCACTGACCGGGAGGGCAACGACCTGTACCCCGAGATTCGCCGCCGGGCCAGGGAGATGAACGCCCGGGGAGGCCACCCGGACATGGTGCGCTTTGACTATATTGACAAGCTGGGCTACTACTGCACAGAGTCCAGCGAGCACAACGCGGAATACAACTGCTTCTACATCAAATCCAAATACCCCGAGCTCATCGACCGTTTCCAGATTCCCCTGGACGAGTACCCCAGAAGGTGCGTCAATCAAATCGCCGGCTGGAAGGAAATGAGTGGGCAGCTCCTGTCCCAGTCGGAGCTGGGCCACAGCCGGAGCCGGGAGTACGCTTCCCGGATCATGGAGGCCATCGTCACAGACACCCCCTACCGGATCGGCGGAAACGTGCTGAACACAGGCCACATCATCGAGGATTTTCCGCAGCAGGCCTGTGTGGAGGTTCCCTGCCTGGTGGACGGAGCCGGAATCCACCCCACCTATGTGGGTTCCCTGCCCCCGGTGCTGGCCGCCATGAACATGACGAACATCAATTGCCAGCTGCTGACCATCGAGGCAGCCCGGACCAGGAAGCGGGAGGATATTCTCCGGGCCGTGATGCTGGAACCCCACACTGCCGCGGAACTGTCCATTGACGATATGGCAAAGATGGTGGACGAACTTCTGGAAGCCCACGGGGACTTCATGAAAATGTACCGGTGAGGAAAAAGCAGTGAAGATTGTGACCTTCAACATCCGCCTGGACTGCGGGATGGACGGCGAGAACAACTTTTCTTTCCGCAAGGATTTCATTCTCCGTAAGCTCCGCCGGGAAGCGCCGGACATTGTTTGTTTTCAGGAAGTGCTTCCCCATGTGGCCGCCTGGCTGAAGGAGTCGCTGCCGGAATACGATATCGTGGGCTGTCCCAGAGGTGCCCTGCTGGATGATGAACAGGCCTGTGTGGCCTACCGCAGAAGCGGCTTTGGCCTTTTGCGGATGGAAGCCTTCTGGCTCTCCCCCACCCCTAATGTGCCCGGTTCCCGATACGAGGTCCAAAGCCCCTGCCCCCGGATCTGCACGGAAATCATCCTCCAGGATCTTTCCCAGGGGAGCGTCTTTCGGCTGCTGAACACTCACCTGGATCATGAGGGCCAGCCCGCCAGGATTCTGGCAGTGGAGCAGATTCTGAAAAAACTCCGCAGCGAAACCTTCTTCCCCGGCATCCCCGTCCTCCTGACCGGGGACATGAACGCGGAACCGGACAGTGAGGAAATGAATCTGGTGACCCGCTCCTCCGGCCTTCGGAACCTGACGGAGGGAATCGGCATTACGTTCCACGGCTTCGGCAAAGAGGAACCCGCCGCCATAGACTATATCTTCGCCACCCGGGAATTCCTTTGCATCGCTCTGGAAAGATGGACGGATCAGGAAGGCCCACTCTACCTCTCCGACCACTATCCCGTCTGCGCCCAATTGACCCTCGGTGACCGCTGAAACCGCCTTTCAGGCTATCAGCATTTCGAAGTGAAAGGACAAATTGGTGTTTGGCGCACATAAAAAGAACTGTCATTGCGAACCAGCGCGCACGCTGGTGTGGCAATCCCCCAATAATACAGGACGGTTCGTCAGGGCGTTTGCCCATTTTTCGTACTTTTCCCCTCTATCCGGGGGATTGCCACGCCACTCAAGCGCACTGGCTCGCAATGACAGCGTTTACTCAACAAACGCCAATTTATCGTTCGGTTGGATAAGGCGCATTCCTGAATAGCCACGAAAAAGCACCGGGAGACCCCGGTGCTTTTGTGTATTCTTTACAGAACGTGGATATTCTCCTTATCAAACCGAATGTACGCCTGCTCTCCAACGGCGAAAATCCGCTTGTTCTTGGGATTAAAATCCGTAATCTTCACCAGGGTGTCCCCCACCATCACATGGTAGTTCTGGTAGGAGCCCATAAAGCAGGACACGATCACCTTGCAGGGCAGCTGGCCCTGCTCCGCGAGAACCGCGGACTCCGGCCGCAGCACCAGCGTGCAGTCCGCACCCTGGTCGATATTGGCCACGCCTGTCACATCCACCGGGATGTCATTGACCATGACCGTTCCCTCATTCCCGTCCTTTCGGGTCAGCGGCCCCCGGAGGAAGTTGGCCTCTCCGATGAAGTCCGCCACAAATTCGTTGGCCGGGTGGTAGTAGATTTCCTGGGGGGTGCCGATCTGGGCCACCACGCCCTTGTTCATAATGATGATCTGATCGGACAGGGCCATGGCCTCGGACTGGTCGTGGGTCACATAGATGGCGGTGATGCCCGCCTCCTGCTGAATCCGGCGAATCTCCGTGCGCATAGTTACCCGGAGCTTGGCGTCCAGGTTGCTGAGTGGCTCGTCAAAGAGCAGCACTCCGGGCTCCAGCACCAGGGCCCGGGCCAGGGCCACCCGCTGCTGCTGGCCGCCGGAGAGCTGATTGGTCATCCGTTCCTCCATTCCCTCCAGACCCACCAGCTTGAGAATTTTGGTGACCTTCTCCCGGATGGTGGCTTTGTCCAGCTTCCGCAGCTTCAGACCATAGGCCACGTTGTCGTAGATGTTGTAATGGGGCAGCAGGGCGTAGCTCTGGAACACCATGGCGGTGTCCCGCTTGTTGGGGGTCAGGGCATTGATGGGCTCGCCACCCAGGTAGATTTCGCCCTCGTCAGGGCTTTCGAAGCCCGCGATCATCCGTAAGGTGGTGGTTTTGCCGCAGCCGGAGGGGCCCAGCAATGTCACGAAGGAGCCCGGAGTGATCTCCAGGGTGGTATCCTTCACCGCGTAGAAATCCTTGCCGGTTTTGGGATCCTTATAGATTTTGGAAATATGCTCCAGGCGCACGCCTTTTTTCTCTTTTGCCATATTATTGAGCCTCCTTGAGTATCCGGCTGGTTCCGAAATATTTGATGACCAGGTTCATCAGCAGCACCGAGCCATAGGTAATGGCTATCAGGATGGTGGCAAAGGCGCAGGCGATGCCGTAGGAACCCTTCTCCGCGAACTCGTTGATCTGCACGGTAATGAGCAAAAACTGGGGTGTTACCAGCAGGATGATGGCGGAAATGGCGGTAATGCTGCGGACAAAGGCGGTCACCAGGCCGCTGAGGAAGGAATCCTTGATCAGGGGCAGCGTCACCGTCATAAAGACCTTGAAGCTGTCCGCGCCCATGTCGTAGGCGGATTCCTCGATGCTCTTGTCAATCTGGCGCAAAGCGGAAATGCCGCTGCGGGTACCCGTGGGCAGGGAGCGCACCACGAATACAATAATCAGAACCGCCGCGCTGCCGTAAATCCCCTGCAAAAAGCCCGTGCCGAACACGCCGTTGACAAAGCCCCGGATATAGCCGATGCCCAGCACCGTGCCCGGAACCGCCATGGCCAGCATGGAAACGAACTCGATAAAGCCCTTGGCCTTAAACTTCCGCTTTACCACCAGGTAGGAAATAATCATGCTGAGCAGTGCCGTAATGGGAGCGGAGGCCATGGACAGCAGGAAGGAATCCCGGAAGGCTTTCAGCCCCTTATACTTCGTAAATACCAGCTTGAACCACTTGGTCGTCAGGTTGAAATTGTAACCCCAGGTTGTGAACAGGCCGCCGAAGGGCACGCAGATGTACATCAGAATTACGAACAGCGCGATTCCGGAGCAGAGCACTGTCAGTGGGATGGTCACGGACTTGTCCTCAATGGCCATGCGCGCCCGGGAGGCCTTGCCGGTTAGGGTGGCGGCGGTCTTTTTCTCCAGGACGTACTTCTGCACCAGGTACATAGCCAGGGTGATGGTCAGCAGCACCACGGCCATAGCCGCCGCGCCCTGCTTGTCGTAGGCTCCGGTGATCTGCAGGTAGATGGTGGTTGCCAGCGTATCATAGGAGCCGCCGATGATCATAGGGTTGGCAAAGTCCGCGATGGACTCAATAAAGGTCACTAAGAAGGCGTTGCCCAGGCCCGGAAGGATCAGCGGCAGTGTCACGCTGGTAAACACCTTGAAGCGGGAAGCGCCCATGTCCCGGGCAGCCTCCTCCAGACTGGGATCGATGTTCTTCAGCAGACCTTTCAGCATCATGTAGCACACCGGGAAGAAAGTCAGCGACTGGACGACAACGATGCCCCAGTAGCCGTAGACACTGTTGTCATAGATATGCAGCAGATACCGTGTGATGATGCCCGCCTTGCCGAAGAGCATGATCATGGACAGCGACAGCACAAAGGGAGGCGAAACCACCGGCAGCATGGAAACCACCTGGAACAGCCCGCCAATAAACCGGGTACGGACCTTCACATACACCTCCACATAGGCAAACAGCAGTCCCACCAATGTGGAGAGAATGCCTACGGTCAGGCCTACCTTCAGTGTGTTGGTAATCGCCGTGCGGAAGGATTTCATCTGGAAAATACGCTGAAAAATGGACCCTGTCAGCCCGGTGTCCGGGCCGTAAACGCTGTCCACCAGCAATATTGCCAGGGGATACAGGATGAACAATGTCAGAAAAGTAATCAGCACCACAATGGTGGTGACCATGATGGGATCGGCAAGCAGCTTCTTCCGGTCCAAAGCCGCGCCCTGGCGGGTAGCCATCCGGAGATTCCTCCTTTCTGTGGGAACGGGAAAAGGAAGGGGGATGGAGGTGTGCCTCCATCCCCCGAAAATGTACAGCTTACTCGGTCTTGAAGCGGTCATCGCCGCCGCCCAGGGCGTTCATGACTTCCTCAACATAGGTCTTGATGTTCTGCTTGGCGTCCTCAAAGTCGTAATCCATCACGTTCTCGGGGTCCAGACCAAACTCGGCCGCCACGGCGGGCTGCTCGGCGTTGTCCAGCACCAGGAACTGGTAGGAGCCGTTGTCCTTGGCCAGGTTGACGCAGTCGGGGCTCAGGGCAAACTCGATCCACAGCTTGGCGGCGTTGGGATGCTGGCAGCCCTTGAAGATGGCGGTGGCGCCGATCTCGAAGGAGGTGCCGCTGGAGGGGATAATCAGCTCAATGTTGCCGTAGCCGTTGTCCACGATCTGGGTGATGCCGTCATGCAGGAAGCCGATACCGATGACGCACTCGCCGGTGCCCACGTTCTTGGAGGGGCCGGAGCCGGACTTGGTGTAAACCTGCACGTTCTTGTCCAGGTCCACCAGATACTGGATGCCCTCGTCATGGCCGTACTTCTGAATCATGGTGTTGATGACCAGCTTGGCGGTGCCGGCGGTATTGTAGTTGGACAGCCAGATCAGGCCCTCATACTCGGGCTTGGTCAGGTCGGCCCAATCCTTGGGGGCCTCCAGGTTCAGTCTTGCCAGCTCATCCTTATTGACCATAAAGCCAAGGATGCCCTTGTAAATACCGTACCAGTAGCCGTCGGGGTCCCGATAGGCGCTGCCCAGTAGATGGGATGCGTTCTTCGCCTCGTAGGCCTCCAGCAGGCCCTCCGCGGCGCAGACGTTGTAGGGATCGGTGGTGCCGCCGAACCATACGTCACCGGAGGGAGTGCCCTTCTCTTCCTCGACCTTGCTCTGTACCTCACCGGTGGACAGGCGCTGGTACTGGGTTTCGATTCCGTAGAGCTCCTGGAACTTCTCGCAGGCGGCTGCCAGGTATTCCTCCTCGCAGGAGCCGTAGACCACCAGCTTGCCCTCGGCCTTGGCCGCGGCGATCAGCTCGCTGAGCTCACCGTCCTGGGCAGCGGACGCGGGTTCGTCGGTTTTCTTCTCCGAGCTGCCGCACCCGGCCAGCAAGCCCAGAACCATCAGTATGGACAGGATGATTGCCAAATACTTTTTCATTTTTGCATTCCTCCGTTATTAATTTTGGGGACGAAATGATTATACAACTCTCACAACCATAAGTCAATATTTGAAAGGGAAATTATTAAAATTTCCTAATCACGACAAAAAATACAGCTCCCACAGGGTCCGCCCATGGGAGCTGCGCTTGTCTTTCAGTTTCTCACGCCGTGGTGGCAGGTGGGGCTGTCCCCGGTCAGCGGAAGAAACGTATAGCCGTTGTCCAGGCCCCAGCGGATCACCCCTTCCACAGCGTCCACGCTGTAGGCGTGAATATCGTGCTGCAGCACCACGGAAAACCGTTTCCCCTGGACGCCGGTGATGATATTCTCCCGCACCGTGTTGGCGGTTTTCGCGCCACCGGCGTCATTGCTGTCCACATTCCAGTCGAAGTACTGGAAGCCCGCGTCCTGAACCGCCTCGGTCAGAAGGGTCATGATCCCCGGATTGGGACAGCTGATGGTATTGGAGCCGCCCCCGGGAAAGCGCATCAGAGTGGTCTCCACCCCCGTGATGTCCGCGATTCGCCTCTGCATTCCGTAAAGGTCCTCAAAATACGCCTCTGGGCTGGCATAGATGTCACCGTAGGCATGGCTCATTGTGTGAATGCCGATGCTGTGCCCCCTGCGGACAATCTCCCGCATCACGTCGTCATAGCCGTTGTCCACCACAAAGAAGGTGGCTTTCACATCGTATTTGTCCAGCACGTCCAGCAGCGCCAGAGTGTAGGGCCCCGGGCCGTCGTCAAAGGTCAGGTAGATGACCTTTCCCTCCGGCTCCACCGGCGCAACCCTGGGCTGGCCCATGACCTCCACACTGCGTACCACCGTGGATATATTGCCATTGCTGTCGGTGGCCGTGTAGAAAATGGGATAGGTGCCAGGCTTATACCAGAGAACCTCTCCCTCGATTTCCACCTGGTCGGTCATATCTCCGTCCACATTATCCCAGGCATGATACCCCGGCTCCTCAAAGAAGGTTCCGGCAGAAATGACCATTCTCGCGTCACCCTCCAGGGTAATCTCCGGGCGGATGGGATCATAGCCCGGAAGAAGCCGCTCGGCATAGCAGGGATTCCCGGAGGAATCCGCCACCGCGTACAGGATTTTTCCCTCCAGCTCTGTACGAACCACCCGGTCCGTGATATCTCCGTCGTAGTTGTCCACAGCCCGGTAGCCGTCCTCTTCATAGTGTTCCCCAGGCCCGGGAAGCCTGTCCGGCCCCGGAACCAGCTCGATCACCGGGCAGACCGTGTCCACGACCCACACAACCCTTTCGGCAGAAGCCCGGTGCCCGTGGAAATCGGCGTAGTAGGTCACGGTATACCGGCCCAGCCGGTCCGGATTGATTCCGTTGTGGGTTTCCACGGATACCTCCGGGGTAATTCCGCCCCGGAGGAGTTTGGTTCCGGCAAAAACCGGCCGCACCCCCGGCTCTGCATAGCGCTGCCCATATTCCAGGAACATCTCCCCGTCCCCTTCCAGCAGCAGCGAAAGAGAAAACTGATTGCCCCAACACAGCGCAATCCCCCCAGCCGCTGTCAGAACCAGCAGCACCGCCGCCAGCCACCAGACCCACCTGTGCCCTTGCTTTTTTCCCTGCTCCTCTTCCCGCTCCATCTTTCTCCCGCTCCTCTTTCTGAGTTAACATAATCATACATTATTTTTAACCAGAATGGAAGAGGTTATCAAAAATTTTTTTCCGAAACCTGCACACCGCGGGACAGTCAGGAAAAGATATGTTTACGCGTGCGCACCCAAAAAACGCTGTCATTGCGAGCCAGTGCGCACACTGGCGTGGCAATCCCCCGGATATTCCGAGAAGTCCAAAAAACGGACTTTAGGAACCCCATCCCATCCTGCGGAAAAACGGGAGCGGTCCGCGAGTGGACCGCTCCCGAAAGAGGTCAGATTTTACAGGAACGGCGCAGCTTCCTTCAGGCCGTTCATATCCCCCCGTTTCATCAGCTCCCGGGCAATCTCGTGAAGGGTGTCCTCTCCCAGGAATGGATAGAGCTTGGAAAGGTTCTTCCGCTCCCCCCTGCGCAGACAGGACATTGCCAGGGTGTCCAGGGCATCCTCGCTGAGGAAGGGGGCCAGGTTTTCCAGCATTTCAGGGTCCATATTCCCCTCGCATTGCTTTGCCAGGTAATCCAGGGTTTCCTCCTCCAGGAAGGGCAGCAGCTCCGTAATGCCCTCCAGATCCTCCGTGGAAGCCTTTCGCACCAGCCGGTCCAACGTTTCCTCGCTGAGGAACGGAGCCAGCTCCTTCAGCTCCCCAAGGCTTCGAACCTCCATGCTTTCCACAATTTCATCCAAAAATTCATCGTCCAGGAAGGGGGCTATTTCCACCACCGCCTCCAGGTTCCAGGCCGTTTTTTCCTCGGAATTTTTCCTGGTCTGCTCTTTCACCTGCTCCGGCGGGAGCAGAGGCGCGATGCCGGACAGCTCCTCCACCGTCAGGCAGGCATCGTCCTCCTGCAGTATCTTCTCAACGGCCCGGGTTTCCCGGCTCTCCATCCCCAGCAGCTCCCCCACGTTCAGCTCCAGCACCCGGCAAAGCTCCTCCAGCTTGGAAATATCCGGCATGGAGTTGCCCCGCTCCCAGTTGGAAACCGCCTGGTAGCTGACCCCCATGGCATCCGCCAGATTCATCTGGGTCATATTCTTCCACATCCGGGCTTCCTTGATTCTCTTCGAGACTTTCATGGTGTCAAACATATTTGTTCCGTCCTTTCCTGGCAGTTTTGCCATGGCTCCAGCATAGCACCGGGAGGCCCGTTTTCCTATCAATTGCTCCTTGACTTGCCCCGATTCAAGTACCGCTTGAGCCCCGAAAAGACAACCCCCGCCAGATTAGGGATTATGCTTCCTCCAAGGCGCGAATCAGCCAGGGCAGGGCCGCTTCAAACCGGATGCCGTACCGACGCGCGGAGTTTTCCCGGGTCAGCATAACGCACTGCGCCGTAAAATCCGCGGCGGTTTTCACCGCGTCGGGAAGGGAATGCCCTTTCAGCAGCACCCCGGCGAAGCAGGCGGCGAACAAGTCTCCGGTGCCGCTGAAGCGCCCCTCCACTTTTGGATGGGAATAGAATTCCGTTATTCCCTCGCTTCTGTAGGCCGCGCCGGTTTCCCCGGGGCGAAGTCCCACCCCGGTGAGAATCACATTTGGATTGCGGAAACTGTCCATCAGCTCCCGGATGTATCCTTCCTCCGGCTGCTCGCTCCAGGGCGTTCCCGCCAGGATAGCAGCCTCGGTCAGGTTGGGAATCAGAATATCCGCCCGGCAGGACAGCTCCTTCATGCTTTCAGCGTAGGCTCCGTCCAGCCCCGCGTACATCCGCCCGTGATCTGCCATGGCCGGGTCCACAATCAGCAGTCCCTCCGGCTTCAGCAGCCGCTCCGTCAGCTCCAGTACCACCTCCACCGCGTCCACGCTGCCAAGATAGCCCGTACAAATCGCGTCAAAGGTAATCCCCTCCCGCTGCCAGTGATGCCAAAAGCGCTCCAGGACTTCCCTTCCCGGATGAAGAACAGCGGGCCCCTGAAAACCTGTGTGGGTGGACAGAAGCTC
This sequence comes from Clostridiales bacterium, assembly GCA_004555705.1. GTDB lineage: Bacteria > Bacillota > Clostridia > Oscillospirales > Oscillospiraceae > Faecousia. The sequence continues at coordinate 69,150 of SFHI01000004.1, forward strand.
CGTGGGGAGCACGCAGGTTTCATGTCCGCAGGCGCTTAGTACAGGCAGCGCCACCGTCAAAGAGCACTGCCCCACGCAGGAAATATCCTGAACCGTCAGAACTCGCTTGTGTCCCATGGCTCACTCCACATCCATATCCAGTCCCAGCTCCCGGGGCAGGAACCGGGGGCAGACACTCTCCGATGTGACGATCACCGAAGCCGCCAGATGGGCTCCGATTTCGCAGGCCTCCGCCAGGCTTTTCCCATGGGTCAGTCCGATGGCCGCCCCCGCGCAGAAGGCGTCCCCCGCCCCGGTAGTGTCTTTCACTTCCACCTTTCGGGCCGGGCAGTATCCCGAGGTCCCGTGCATATCCGCATACACCGCGCCCTGGGCGCCCATGGTGATGATCATGGAGGGAATTCGGGCCGCGGAAACCTTATCCGCCGCGATCCCGATCATCTCCTTGGGGGATTTCCCGGTAAAATCATCCGAAAACAGGATTCCCGCCTCCTGCAGATTGCACACAAAGCAGTCCACATTCTGCAGAAAATCCCGCCGCTCCTGGGCAATGCTCATGTTCGCCACCACGCCGTAGATTTTCTTTCCGTATTCCTTGGCCAGACGGAAGGCCCGTTTTACGACCTCCTTGTCCATGTCGATCTCGATAATGACGCTGTCCGCGTCCCGAAAAATCTCGTGCCCCTGCTGATCCAGGATGTCCGCAATGGGCATCAGATTGGGGCGCTTGGAGATGGAGGCCGCCACATCTCCCTCATTGTCAAAGACCGCCAGCCAGGTGCCCATTCCGTCCCGGGTCGCCCGGATGAAGCGGGTGTCCACCTTGTGGCTCTCCAGTTTCCGGACCACATCCGCCCCGGTGCCGCTCTCGTCCACCAGGCTGACGAAGGTGGGCCGCAGCTCGCAGTTGGCCACATCCTCCGCCACATTCCGCCCCACGCCGCCGTGAATCTGCTCCACCCGGCCCACATTGCGCCCCGTGGGGATAAATCCCGCCTCGGGATACCCTTTGATATCCACAAAAACCGCGCCGATGACCACAATTCCCATTTCCTTTTCCTCCCCTGCCGCATCCCCCGGCTCCCCGCCGGCACTGCGGTAAATTGTTGTTTACAGCAATATCACCGTAGGGGCGGATATTATCCGCCCGTAACCTTTCGTCTACAAAAGCACTCCGTTCTATCGGAAATGCTCAATCCAGCCTGCCCGGCAAGCCGGTTAATTTGCTTTATTATACCACACCCCCGCCAATTTGCAACAAAATATGCACTTTCCCCCCGGCGAAACCAATAACATCCACAAACTTGCCCCATCCGTAAAAGAAATCTTGAAAAAGGAGGAAATCCTGTATATAATATCTCCATCGAAATCCAACTATTTTCAACAAAAAATGGAGGGTACTCAAATATGGATGCAAATGTCCGTCCCGCGACCATGGAGCGTATCACCACCCCGGAACTGGCCAACGCTTTCATCGAGGAGCAGATTGCCCAGGTTCGCGCCCAGGTCGGCAACAAGAAGGTTCTGCTGGCCCTGAGCGGCGGCGTGGACTCCAGCGTGGTGGCCGCCCTGCTGATCAAGGCCATCGGAAAGCAGCTGGTCTGCGTTCACGTCAACCACGGCCTGCTGCGTAAGGGCGAACCCGAGCAGGTCATCAAGGTATTCCGGGATGAAATGGACGCGAACCTGATCTATGTGGATGCCGTGGATCGTTTCCTCAATAAGCTGGCTGGGGTTTCCGATCCCGAGACCAAGCGCAAGATCATTGGCAAGGAATTTATCGAAGTCTTTAACGACGAAGCCAAGAAGCTGGAGGGCATCGACTTCCTGGCCCAGGGCACCATCTACCCCGACATTCTGGAGTCCGACGGTGTCAAGGCCCATCACAACGTGGGCGGCCTGCCTGAGGGCATGAAGTTCGAGCTGGTGGAGCCCGTGAAGCTCCTGTTTAAGGACGAAGTCCGCGTGGTCGGCGAGGCCCTGGGTCTGCCCCACGGCATGGTCTACCGTCAGCCCTTCCCCGGTCCTGGCCTGGGTGTCCGGTGCCTGGGTGCCATCACCCGTGACCGTCTGGAGGCTCTGCGGGAGGCTGACGCCATTCTCCGGGAGGAGTTCGACAAGAATGGCCTGGCCGGCAAGGTCTGGCAGTACTTCATCGCCGTGCCCGATCTGAAGAGCGTGGGCGTCAAGGACGGCAAGCGCTACGAGGGCTGGCCCGCCATCATCCGCGCCGTCAATACCCGGGACGCCATGACCGCCACCATCGAGGAAGTCCCCTATCCCCTCCTGCACCATATCACGAACCGCATCACCTCCGAAGTCCCCGGCATCAACCGCGTCCTCATGGACCTCACCCCCAAGCCCACCGGGACCATCGAGTGGGAGTAATTGAAGTTTCCCGATTTGCTGTTTTTCCCGGGTCAAGAGCCGGAAAAGTCGAGAATTTCAGAGAATTTCTCCCGATTTGATAGCAGATTGATAGCACTTGATACCAAGCTACCCCTTTATTTTACTGCACTGTGCAGGGTGGCTGGCAGGTGTTGTCCTCTCCAATCCCATATATGAGCAAATGGCTCAACTGACTTTTCTGTGGTCAGTTGAGCCATTTTTCTTTTTCCTCACATCAATCCATATCTTCTTTCAGCGCTTCTACTATCAGATCATTGAGGCCCTGAGAAGGAATCGTCTTTACCCAACCGGGTTTGTTGTCAAACTCAGGATATTTGTATCGCCACTGGTCGTATTCTTCTTTCGTAATCTCTCCAGCTTCCAGCTTGGCAGCTTCCGTCTGCCAGCTGGTAAACATATCAAGCAAGTTGAGATAATCGCTCCCTTTGCTCTTGTCCAGTCGCAGGCATAGTTCCCCATCAATCTCCCCAATCTTCAGACCGTAACGATCTTCCAACGCAAAAAATGTGTGCATCAGACCGATGTAGCTGTCGATGTCCGGAAGATCAATTGCCTTGGGTGACACATCCAGTACGCTTGCCAGCTTTTCCATGATCTCCGCTTTGGGTGTGCGGGTTTCGGATTCGTACTGAGCAAGACGAATATCCGCAGACCGCTCCGGAAAGCCCACCATCATGCCCAAATACTTCTGTGTCATTCCACGAAGGTTCCGGAAGAAATGGATTCTTTCTCCTGTTGCCATCTTCATGCATCTCCAATCCATGTTATCATATTTTAGTTTATTCAATTGTCATGCTAAACTATAATGCTTAGTATCTGTATTATACTAAACAACTTCGTTTATGCCAAGCAATAATAAAGCAATTATGTTTAGGAT
>SFHI01000054.1 GCA_004555705.1 Clostridiales bacterium
CTACCGTAGGGGCGGATATTATCCGCCCGAAACGTTCCAGTTTCTGAGCGTTTTCGATAAAACGCAGCACTTCCGTAGACGAAACGTGGCGGGCGGCTATTAGCCGCCCCTACAGTGTCATTCCGACAAACACCAATTTGCCTGACTGACGCGCTGACCTGACTGTCATTTTTAATCATCCCCGAAGGGGATTCCACAATTGTCAATTGTTAATTGTCAATTGTCAATTCGTAAGCGAAAGCACCATTTACCCGTCCGCCCGGTCCTTATTTTGCCCGGATGTCCAGGTGGTAGTCGATCTCCCCGGCGACGGTGTTCTCAATTTCGATCCGATAGACCAGGTCGATCACCCCTCCGTCGGGAACAATGTCAAAATACACCCGGGTGGCCTTTACCGTCAGCATCAGCGCCCCAAAATCCGTCTGGTACAGCGACTCATGGACGGTGCCCTCCTGGAATACCATCTGGGAATGGAGCTTCCCGGTCCGGCTGAGGGTCACCTTCCCCGGCTCCACCCGGAAAGTGGTGGTTACTCCCTCCAGTCCTGTCAGGGCGCTTTCCTCGTAGGTGATGTCCCAGCCCCCCTCCCGGAAGTCCATGGTCCCCCCGGTCACCAGCTCGATGGTCTCCGGCTCCTGGTCCTCATAGCGCTGCCGCCCCTGGATGGAAAGCAGAATCTCCCTGCTCATTCTCCGTCCTCCAGCGCCAGCTCCAGCAGGGAATCGATCAGCTCGGAGTAAGGAATCCCGCTGGCGGCAAACAGCTTGGGGTACATGGAAATGGAGGTAAAGCCCGGAATGGTATTGATTTCGTTGAACACCACCCGGCTGTCCTCATAGGTCACAAAGAAATCCACCCGGCTCAGGCCCCGGCAGCCGATGGCCTTGTAGACCTTCACGGCGGTCTCCCGGACCCGCTCCTGCACATCCTCGGGGATTCTGGCAGGCACATAGGCCACGGAGGTGTCGGTGATATACTTGGCGTCGTAGTCGTAGAACTCCGCGCCGGAGTCGATTTCGCCGCAGATCGAAGCCACGGGACTGCCGTTGCCCATAACCGCCACCTCGATCTCCCGGCCGTGGATAAATTCCTCCACCAGGATTTTTTCGTCATAGGCCGCGGCATCCAGCAGAGCCTTTCTCAGCGCGTCCCGGTCAGCAGCCTTGGATACGCCCACGGAAGAGCCGGTCCCGGCGGGCTTGACGAACATGGGGTACGAAAACCGCTCCTCCAGCAGGTTCAGCTTCTGTTCCATATGGGCTTCCAGCTCTCCCCGGCGCACCAGCGCCCAGTCCGCCTGGGTGATCCCGGCCTGGTCCGCCACCAGCTTGGTCAGGGTTTTGTCCATGGCCACGGCGGAAGCGGCCACATGGGGGCCCACAAAGGGGATTCCCGCCAGCCGGAGCAGCCCCTGGACGGTGCCGTCCTCGCCGTTCTCCCCGTGAAGCACCGGGAACACCACGTCGATGCGCTCCCGCACCACACAGTCGCCCTCGAAGCTCAGCAGCCCCTGGCCCCGCACAGGGGAAATGGCCGCCCGCCGGTTACCGGGGTAGTTCTTCCACTCTCCGCTGGGGAGCAGGGAATAGTCCTTCCCGGTGAACAGGACCCAGTCGCCGTCCTTTGTGATTCCCACGGGGAACACATTGTACTTGCTCTTATCAATGTTGTTGAGCACGGACTCCGCCGACCGCAGGGAGACCTCATGCTCCGGACTTACGCCGCCGAAGAGAATACATACGCTGAGTTTTTTCATAATTCATGCCTCATACTTTTCATTTTGCTGAAACGGCTTCCTGCCGGATTGCTTTCTTATGCGAAAATTGTTGTTTAGCGCACCACAATAGAACTGTCATTGCGAGACCAGTGCGCACACTGGTCGTGGCAATCCCCCAACAATTCAGGACGGTTTGTTAGGGCGTTTGTCCGTTTTTCGAAGATTCCAGAATATCCGGGGGATTGCCACGCCAGTGTGCGCACTGGCTCGCAATGACAGCGTTTATTTTGTAAACAACAATTTACGGCGCTTAGGGGTTTTGTCCACAGCTTTTTTACAAATTTGCTCTGGAAATCCCGTCCGCGCCTGCTATAATAGAGGAAAACTATTTCCTGATCCAAGGAGGAATTGTCATGCAGATCGAATTGACGCCGAAGGAATTCCGCAGGCTCCTGGATATGGTATACATCGGAAACTGGGTCCTCAACTCCACCCGGGGGGAGGATCGGTTCGCCGATTACGACGATCTGGAGAGCAAGCTCTTCGCCCTGTCCCCGGCCCTCAGCGAGGTCTGGAACGGCACCATAGTGCCCTCCCGGGCCTATACCGAGGGCGGCATCCACGAAGCCATTGCCTACTACGAGGACAACGTATTCTATGAAATCCTGGCCGAGGAGCTGTCCCGCCGGGACATGGACTATCCGGAGATCAACGACGACAACTACGACGAAATCGTCACCCGGATGGACCGGTATATGTCGGAATTTGAGCTATCCGGCGTGGACCACCTGGTCCTGGAAGAGTAACCCCGCCGGGAGCGATGGAATCATCGCTCCCGGATGCCTTTTCACTGTCCCTGCTTTCCGAGCAATGCCTCGCCCGCCCGGAAAATGTCCCCCGCGCCCATGGTCAGGACGATGTCCCCGGGCTGCACCACCCGGCGCAGGAACTCCGTAACCTCCGGCAGTGTTTCGCAGAACACGCTGCCGGGGATTTTTTTTGCCAGGTCCGCCGAGGAGATGCCCACGGTGTTCCGCTCCCGGGCGGCGTAGATTTCCGCCAGAACCACCACATCCGGTTTTTTCAGTTCCCGGACGAAGTCGTCAAAGAGGGCGTTGGTACGGCTGTAGGTATGGGGCTGGAAGGCCAGCACCAGCCGCTTGCCCCCCAGGGAGCGCACAGCCTCAATGGTGGCAGCCAGCTCGTCGGGGTGGTGGGCGTAATCGTCATAGACCTTGGCCCCGTGGTAGCTGCCCTTGTATTCCATTCTCCGGCCCGCCCCGTGGAAGGATTCCAGGCCCCGGGACACGGCCTCCCCGTCGATGCCCATCCGCCAGGCGGCAGCCGCGGCGGCCAGGGCGTTCAGGGCGTTGTGGCGGCCCAGGACCCCCATGTCCAGATGGCAGTATTTTTCCCCGTCGCAGACCACGTCGAAGTGCCGCCAGTCGGGGCACATATTGGCCGCGTGAACCCGGTTCCCCTCCCCCAGGCCGAAGGAGGTGTAATCCAGGCCCTTCATGGCCTCCACGGTGTGGGGGTCGTCGCCGTTGGCGATGACGCAGGAGGCCATGGCGGCAAACTCATGGAAGGATTTCTGGATATCCGCCAGGTCCTTGAAGTAGTCCAGGTGGTCCGCCTCCACATTCAGCACCACGGCCAGCGTGGGGAAGAAATTCAGGAAGGAATCGCAGTATTCACAGCTCTCCAGCACGATGGTATCCCCGTGGCCCACCCGGTGGCCCGCATGGAGCAGGGGCAGGTATCCGCCGATCATCACGGTGGGGTCCTTCCCGGCCTCCATCAGAATGTGGGTCATCATGGAGGTGGTGGTGGTTTTGCCGTGGGTTCCGGAGATGCACACGGCATTCTTGTACGCCTTCATGATCTGGCCCCAGGCCTGGGCCCGCTCAAACACGGGAATGCCCTCCGCCCGGGCGGCGGCAATTTCCGGATTGTCATTGTGGGCGGCGGCAGTGCGGATAACGCAGTCCGCCCCCCGGATGTTCTCCTCCCGGTGGCCGATGTGAACGGGAATTCCCTTGGCAATGAGCTCATCCGTAGAAACGGATGCATTCATATCCGAACCCGTAACCACCATGCCCATGCCCTTGAGCACCAGCCCCAGGGGCCGCATGGACACGCCGCCAATGCCCACAAGGTGTACGTGACGGCCTGGCTTCAGATAGTCGGAAATCTGCCTTTTCTCCATATCCAATCCTCCGATTGCGGAAAATGTGCCCGGGCGTCCCGAAAACCCTGTCCGGCAAAAGAGGCGGTGTTTTTGGGAGCCCACGCAGTATCTCAGGGCATTATACATCATTCTTAAGAATTTTACAACACCAAATTCATTCTCCGCCCCGGAAATCCCCCGATTTTCCAAGCCTTTTCCGCCCCATCCTATGCACGCGGCGATAAATTGTTGTTTAGCGATTCGTTATCGTAGGGGCGGATATTATCCGCCCGTAACCTTTCGTCTACAAAAGCACTCCGTTTTAACGGAAATGCTCAAAATATGGAATGTTTCGGGCGGCTAATAGCCGCCCCTACGGTAACAACGTAAGGTGTTTGAAAAACTGTAAACAACAGTTTGTCCGCGCATTTCCCGCCGCACGACAAATCCCCCGGCCGTCTGGCCGGGGGATGCTGTTTTACCGGACAAAGTTGGTGAAGGTCGGTTTCTCCCGCTCCGGGATTCCGTACCGCTCCTTCCCCAGCTGGATGCTCTTGATGAGAAAGCTCATATTTCTGGCCAGGGTCCGCATCATCTGCTTTCCTTCGGCGTCCTGCTCCGCCTCGCCGGGAGCCGCGCCGTGGATGCCGTTCCAGTACTGGCCCGAGGCGATGGGCATTCCGGAAATGGCGAAGAATTTGTTCAGCTCGTCATAAGTAGCGGTGAGGCCGCCTCTTCTGGCGGCGGCCACGGCAGCGCCCACCTTCATGGTCTTGTCGAAGCCGGTGCTGTAGAACAGCCGGGTGAGGAAAGCCACCAGGGTCGCGTTGGCGGAGGCATAGTATACGGGACTTCCCACCACAATGCCGTCGCACTCCGCGAATTTGGGGGCCGTTTCGTTGACGATGTCGTCAAAGACGCATTTGCCCGTCTGGCGGCATTTGCGGCAACCGATGCAGCCCCGGACGGCCTTGTTTCCCACATGGATCAGCTCCGTTTCGATGCCCTCGGCCCGGAATACCGCCTCCATCTCCCCCAGGGCCAGGGCGGTATTTCCCTTGGCATTGGGGCTTCCGTTGATCAGCAGTACCTTCATTACGAATCCTCCTTCTCAAATTCCGCGGCGACCTCCGTCAGCAGCTCCCGGATTTTCAGGTGCTGGGGGCAGATTTCCTCGCAGCGGCCGCATTTCAGGCAGTCGCTGGCCTTGGTGCCCTGGCTCGTGAGCACCTCCTGGTAGTAATACACACTGTTCCAGTTGTTGAATACCTTTTTCCGGTTCATACAGGCGAACAGCGCCGGGATATCGATGCCCTTAGGGCAGCGCTCGGTGCAGTAGCGGCAGGCGGTGCAGGGGATCAGGCCCTGGCTGCGGAAAATGGCGCAGACCTCCGCCACGGCCTTCTGCTCCCGGTCGTCCAGGGGCTTGAAATCGCGCATGTAGCTGACGTTGTCGCGCATCATGTCCATGTTGCCCATGCCGGAGAGCACCATCATGACCCCCTCCTGGCTGGCGGCAAACCGGATGGCGTAGCTGGCGTAGGAGCCGCCCTTCAGCGCGTCAAATACCCACTGGGCCTCCTGAGGAAGGTTCACCAGGGAGCCGCCCTTCACAGGCTCCATGATGATGGCGGGCTTCCCGTGAGCGCGGCAGACCTCCAGGCACTTCCGGGACTCCACGGAGGGGTCCTCGAAGTCCACATAGTTCAGCTGGATCTGCACCACCTCCACCTGAGGATATTCGGTGAGAATCCGGTCCAGCACCTGAGCCTTGTCGTGGAAGGAAAGGCCCATGTGCCTGATCTTCCCCTCATCCCGGAGCTCCAGAGCGGTTTCGTAGGCGCGGCACCGCTTATACTTCTCAAAAACATCCTTATTCTGGGCGTGCATCAGATAGAAGTCGAAATATTCCACCCCGCAGGCCTCCAGCTGTTTCTGGAACAGGGGCCGGATTTCCTCCTGACTGTTGAAGAAGTGGGAGGAGAGCTTGTCGGTGAGCACGTAGCGCTCCCGGGGATACCGGGAGGTCAGGCTCTCGCGCAGGGCGGGCTCGCTCTTGCCGTCCAGATAGCCGTGGGCCGTGTCAAAATAGTTAAAGCCCGCCTCCAGGAAGGCGTCCACCATGCGGCTGAATTCCTCCGTATCCACTTCGCCGTCCTTCATGGGCAGGCGCATACATCCGAAGCCGAAATTTCCCTTGATTTTCTCAAACTGCGCAGACATTTTTTGTATCCTCCTATTGACTTTCTTTGCGTGTATGTTACATTGATAGTGTACCACTCGGGAGTAACTACCGGTCAAGTGTCATTTTTACCAAAATTGGGGTTGATTTTTTGTACACAATGAAGGAAGCCTGTGAAATGACAGGCCTGCGCTACGAAACCCTGAAATTCTACTGCAACCAGGCTCTGGTACCCAATGTCCGTCGGGACCCCCAGAACAGGCGGATTTTTTCCGACGAGGACATTTCCTGGATTCGTTCCCTGGAGTGCCTGAAAAACTGCGGCATGGGCATTAAGGAAATGCAGGAGTACCTGGAGCTTTGCCAGGAGGGCCCCGCCTCCATTCCGCGGCGCAAGGAAATCCTGGAGCGCAAACGCCGGGAACTGGAACGGGAGCAGGAACGCATCCGGGAGAGCATCGCCTTCATTGACCGCAAGCAGCGTTACTACGACGATGTTCTGTCCGGGAAAAACCCCGGCACCGGCAGCCTGCGTGAAAACAGGCTAGCAAATGGGCCGTCCGGCCCAAAAGGAGGAACCCTATGAACAATCCCCAGCGCCGGGACGCCCAGCTTCCTTACATCTCCGACGAAGAGGTGATGGAGGAGCAGCGCAGAACCCGGGCCATCCTGCAGAAGCTCAACACCATAGACGTGAGCGACTCTGAGGGCATTGCCGCCCTGGTCCGGGAGCTGCTGCAAACCCGGGAGGACCCCTTCATCAATCCCCCCTTCTACTGCGACTACGGAACCCACATCAAGGTCGGTAAACACTTCTTCGCCAACTACAACTGCACCTTCCTGGACGTGGCGCCCATCACCTTCGGGGACAACTGCCTCCTGGGGCCCAATGTGTCCATCTACACCGCGGGCCACCCCGTCCATCCCGACAGCCGCCGCAGCCGCTATGAGTATGGCATTGCCGTCACCATCGGCAATGATGTGTGGCTGGGAGGCAGCACGGTGGTCTGCCCCGGCGTCACCATCGGCGACGGCTGCGTCATCGGCGCGGGCAGCGTGGTGACGAGGGACATTCCGCCCTATTCCATCGCAGCAGGAAACCCCTGCCGGGTGATCCGCCCCATCACCGATGAGGACCGGAAATACTACTTCCGGGACCGGGTCTTTGACGACGAAGCCTGGTCCGCCATCCAGCGTGAAGAATGATTTCTGAAAGGAGAAGCAGCATGGATATCCAAGCACTGATTTCCCAAATGACCCTGGAGGAGAAGGCAGGCCTGTGCTCCGGCCTGGACTTCTGGCACACCAAACCCGTGGAACGCCTGGGGGTTCCCTCCGTCATGGTTTCCGACGGCCCTCACGGTCTGCGCAAGCAGGATTTGAACGCCGACCACCTGGGCATGAACGAGAGCATCAAAGCCGTGTGTATGCCCGCTGCCTGCGCCACCGCCGCCTCCTTCGACCGGGAGCTGATCGGGGAAATGGGCCGGGCCATCGGACGCAGCTGCCAGCATGAGCAGCTCAGCGTGGTGCTGGGCCCCGCCGTGAACATCAAGCGCTCCCCCCTGTGCGGCCGGAACTTCGAGTACTTCTCCGAGGACCCCTATCTCGCCGGGGAAATTTCCGCCGCCTTTATCGCCGGTGTCCAGAGCCAGAACGTGGGCACCTCCATCAAGCATTTCGCTGCCAACAACCAGGAGCACCGCCGCATGAGCTCCAGCTCCAACATCGACGAGCGGACACTGCGGGAAATCTACCTGCCCGCCTTTGAGATTTCCGTGAAGAAGTCCCAGCCCTGGACGGTGATGTGCTCCTACAACCGGCTCAACGGCACCTACGCCTCCGAGCATCCCTGGCTGCTGACCGAGGTGCTTCGGAACGAGTGGGGCTTTGAGGGCTATGTCATGTCCGACTGGGGTGCGGTCTCCAACCGGGTGGCTGGCCTGGCTGCCGGACTGGATTTGGAGATGCCCGCCTCCGGCGGCATCAACGACGCCAAAATCGTGGAGGCCGTCCGCGCGGGCCGGCTGGACGAGGCCGTTCTCGACCGGGCCGTGGAGCGGATTCTCACCGTCAACTACCGCTACTTAGAAAACGCCAAGCCCGAAACCCCCTGGGACAAGGAAGACGACCACCTGCTCTCCGCCCGGATCGCCGGAGAGTGCATGGTGCTGCTGAAGAACGAGGACAGCATCCTGCCCCTGAATCGGGAGGACAGTGTGGCCTTCATCGGAGAATTTGCCGAAAAGCCCCGGTTCCAGGGCGGCGGCTCCTCCCACATCAACAGCTTCCGGAAAACCTCCGCGCTGGAAGCCGCCGAGGGCCTGAAGGTTACCTACGCCAGAGGCTATGATGCTGCCGCCGACGAAACCACCGACGCGCTGATTGCGGAGGCGGTGGACGCTGCCCGGAAGGCCAGGGTCGCCGTGGTGTTCGCGGGCCTGCCCGACGCCTACGAGTCCGAGGGCTATGACCGCAGTCATATGCGCCTGCCCGAATGCCAGAATAAGCTCATCGAGGCCGTGGCCCAGGCCAACCCCAACACCGTGGTAGTGCTGCACAACGGCTCCCCGGTGGAGATGCCCTGGCTGCCCCGGGTCAAGGCTGTGCTGGAAGCGTATCTGGGCGGTCAGGCCGTGGGAATTGCCACCGTCCGGGTGCTCTACGGCGACGTGAATCCCTCCGGCCACCTGGCGGAGACCTTCCCCGTGAAGCTCAGCGACAACCCCAGCTACCTCTTCTACGGCGGCGAGGGCAACGAGGCAGACTACCGGGAGGGGGTGTTCGTGGGCTACCGGTACTATGACCGCAAGGAAATGGATGTTCTCTTCCCCTTCGGCCACGGCCTCAGCTACACCACCTTCGCCTACTCCAATCTCCGCCTCAGCAAGGAACACATCACCGATCAGGACACCCTCACCGCCACTGTCACGGTGACCAATACCGGCTCCCGGGCCGGCAAGACCGTGGTGCAGCTGTATGTGGGCGACCCGGTGAGCAGCGTATTCCGCCCCGTCCGGGAGCTGAAGGGCTTCGAGAAGGTGGAGCTGCAGCCCGGCGAGAGCAGTGACGTTTCCTTCACCCTCTGCAAGCGCGCCTTTGCCTACTGGAATACTCAGCTCCACGACTGGTATGTGGAGTCCGGCGACTTCACCATTGAAATCGGCCAGTCCTCCCGCCAAATCGACGTGTCCACCACGGTTCAGGTGGACTCCACCGCCCGGCTGCCCCGGCACTATACCATGGATTCCATTGTGATGGACATTATGGCAGACCCCAGAGCGGCAGCCGCCGTGCAGCCCCTGGTGAACGTCGTCATGGGCTCCCTCAACCCCGGGGACGGCCAAGGCAGCGATGCCGCCCGGGAGGCCATTTCCGAGGATATGAACCTGGCCATGATCCAATATATGCCCCTGCGGGGTGTGCTGAGCTTCGGCGGAGGCGTCATTGACCCCGCCGCAATCCAGGCCCTGCTGGATTCCCTGAATAGCTGATTTTTTCCCCCCCTGCCGGAGGGCTCCCACCGAGCCCTCCGGTAAATTGTTGTTTAACGGCTTCGCCGAATTGACAATTGACAATTGAAAATTGACAATTATTGTGTCCCTACGGGACGATTTTGAAATAATATGCTGTATTTTCAACGCTATTAATTTTAAATATATCCCGAAGGGATTCCTTAATTGTCAATTGTTAATTGTCAATTGTCAATTCTAAACAACAATTTCTCTCTCCTCCCGCACCAAATCCCCTTCTTGCAATAAAATGGAAAATGGGGCTTGACATTTTCTGTAATTGGTGTTATTTTATCGATAGAAAATAACCGATACAAATGAACCGATATCATTTTATTGAAAGAAGGGCTATCTATGGATCGTCATTACATCTCCATCACCAATGTGGCACAGCTGGAGCAGGCCATTGCCCGCTGCCGGAAGGCCCAGGGGGTCTTTGCTTCCTTCACCCAGGAGCAGGTGGACCGGATTTTCCTGGCCGCCGCGTCCGCGGCCAACCGGGCTCGGATTCCCCTGGCAAAGATGGCCGTGGCGGAAACCGGCATGGGCGTGGTGGAGGATAAGGTGATCAAGAATCATTTCGCCTCGGAGTACATCTACAACGCCTACAAGGATACCAAGACCTGCGGCGTGCTGGAGGAGGATTCCGCCTATGGCATCCAGCGGATTGCAGAGCCCATCGGCCTGGTGGGGGCCGTGATTCCCACCACCAATCCTACCTCCACCGCGATTTTCAAGGCCCTGCTGTGCCTGAAAACCCGAAACGCCATCATCATCAGCCCCCACCCCCGGGCCAAGCGGTGCACCGCCGAGGCCGCCCGGGTAGTCTATGAGGCAGCCGTGAAAGCGGGCGCTCCCGAGGATATCCTCTTCTGCATCGACGACCCCAGCCTGGAAATGACGAACCTGCTCATGAAGGAGGCGGACCTGATCCTGGCCACCGGCTGCCGTCATTGACGATTCCGCGGATGTTCTGCTGGCGGTTTCCTCCGTCATCCACTCCAAAACCTTCGACAACGGCATGATCTGCGCCTCCGAGCAGAGCGTGGTGGTGCTGGACGATGTTTATGACGCGGTGAAAGCAGAATTCATCCAGCGGGGCTGCCGCATCCTGTCCCCCGAGGAAACCCAGAAGCTTCGGGAAACCATCCTGGTGGGCAGCTCCGTGAATGCCCGGATCGTGGGCCAGTCCGCCCACACGATTGCGAAGCTGGCGGGCTTTGATGTCCCGGAAACCACCAAGATTCTTATCGGCGAGGTGGAGAGCACCGACCTGAATGAGCCCTTCGCCCACGAGAAGCTGTCCCCCGTGCTGGCCATGTACCGGGCCAAGGACTTTGATGACGCCCTGAACAAGGCCGACCGGCTTGTAAGGGACGGCGGCTTCGGCCACACCGCCTCCGTGTACTTAGACCCCATCGCCGCGAAAGAGAAGCTGGACGCCTTCTCCGCCCGGATGAAAACCTGCCGGATTCTGGTGAACACCCCCTCCTCCCAGGGCGGCATCGGCGACCTTTACAACTTCCGGCTGGCCCCCTCCCTGACCCTGGGCTGCGGCAGCTGGGGCGGCAACTCCGTTTCCGAGAATGTGGGCGTCAGGCACCTGCTGAACATCAAAACCGTGGCCCAGAGGAGAGAGAATATGCTGTGGTTCCGTGCCCCCCAGAAGGTCTATTTCAAGAAGGGTAGTCTTCCCGTGGCTCTCAGCGAGCTGAAGAACGTGCTGGGAAAGCAGAAAGCCTTTATCGTCACCGACTCCTTCCTGTACGCAAACGGCTATACGAAGCCCATTGAGGAGAAGCTGGACGAAATGGGCATCCGGCACACCTGCTTCTACGACGTGGCCCCCGACCCCACCTTGGCCTGCGCCAAGGCCGGCGCGGAGCAGATGCGCGCGTTCGGGCCCGATGTGATCATCGCCGTGGGCGGCGGCTCCGCCATGGACGCGGGCAAGATCATGTGGGTGCTCTACGAGCATCCCGAGGCGGATTTCCAGGATATGGCCATGCGGTTCGTGGACATCCGCAAGCGGGTGTATACCTTCCCCAAAATGGGAGAAAAGGCCTATTTTGTCGCCGTTCCCACCACTGCCGGCACCGGCTCCGAGGTGACCCCTTTTGCCGTGATCACCGACGAGCAGACCGGGGTCAAGTACCCCCTGGCGGACTATGAGCTGATGCCCAACATGGCCATTGTGGACGCGGACATGATGATGAACGCCCCCAAGGGCCTCACCGCCGCCTCCGGCATCGACGCCGTTACCCACGCCCTGGAGGCCTACGCCTCCATGATGGCCACGGACTACACCGACGGTCTGGCCCTGCGGGCTCTGCGGCTGCTGTTTGACAACCTCCCCGCCGCCTATGACAACGGTCCCCGGGACCCCAAGGCCCGGGAGAATATGGCAAACGCCGCCACCATGGCGGGCATGGCCTTTGCCAACGCTTTCCTGGGTGTCTGCCACTCCATGGCCCACAAGCTGGGCGCCTTCCATCACCTGCCCCACGGCATCGCCAACGCCCTGATGATCGATGAAGTCCTCCGGTTCAACGCCGCGGAGGTTCCCCCCAAGATGGGCACCTTCCCCCAGTATGACCACCCCCACACCCTGGCCCGGTACGCCGAGATCGCCGACTACCTGAAGCTGGGCGGAGATACCGACCAGGAGAAGCTGGAGAAGCTGATCGAGGCCCTGGACGCCCTCAAGGAGCGGGTGGGCATCAAGAAAACCATCCGGGACTACGGCATTGACGAGACCGACTTCCTGTCCCGCCTGGACGAGATGACCGAGCAGGCCTTCGACGACCAGTGCACCGGCGCCAACCCCCGCTACCCCCTCATGAGCGAAATCCGCCAGATGTACCTCAACGCCTACTACGGCAGATAAATTGTTGTTTACAGCACTAAAAAAGAAGTTGTCATTGCGAACCAGTCCGCAGACTGGTGTGGCAATCCCCCAACTTTTCAGGCCGCTACGGTAGACGATTCCCTCGTTTTTCTGAGTTCTCGGAGGAACCGGGGGATTGCCACGCCAGTGTGCGCACTGGCTCGCAATGACAGCGTTTTTTCGAGTGCGCACGCGTAAACAACAATTTACCGTTTTTCCTATCAGAATGGAAGCCCCCGAAGGGGGCCGGAAATCCTCCGGCCTCCTTCGGGGGCTTTTTGCTGCGCTGTCAAAGAAACTGGAAAGCATACGCCGTCCCTCCCGGGCTTCGCCCCAATTCCCCCGGGATGGATAAACCTCCCGGTTTCCTGATATGATAGGAGCACCTTCCCGTCCGTCTTTGGGAAGAAAACGCCTGCCGGCTTATCCCAGCAGACGGATAAATTGTTGTTTGAAGTGTCCTTGCCCTCCCCTTTGGGGAGGGTGGCCGAGCGTAGCGAGGTCGGGAGAGGTTCGCAACCTCACTGTTTTTCTTGCTTTTTCCGCTAAAGGTTGCCGAGAACCTCTTTCGTCAGCCCTTCGGGCTGCCACCTTCCCCAAAGGGGAAGGCAAGCGAAAAGCGCATCAAAACTTCAAACAACAATTTATCCTTCTGCTGCGTTGCCCCGGCAGGCCTGAAAAAGGAGGAGCGGAAAATGCCTGCAAACACATACGGTTACATCCGGGTCAGCACCCGGGAGCAGAACGAGGACCGGCAGCGGATCGCCCTGCGGGAGGCGGGGGTGCCGGAGAAAAATGTCTGCATGGACAAGCAGTCCGGAAAGGACTTCAACCGCCCGCAGTACAAGCGTATGCTGCGGAAACTAAAAAAAGACGATCTGCTCTATATCAAGAGCATCGACCGTCTGGGGCGCAATTATGAGGAAATCCTGCGGCAGTGGCGTTTCCTTACCAAGGAAAAGGGGGTTGACATCGTGGTGCTGGATATGCCCCTGCTGGACACCCGCCGGGGCAAGGACCTGATGGGGACATTTTTAAGCGACATTGTGCTGCAGGTGCTGTCCTTCGTGGCAGAGAATGAACGCAGCAATATCCGCCAGCGTCAGGCCGAGGGCATCGCCGCCGCCAAGGCCAGAGGCGTCCGCTTCGGCCGCCCGCCGCTCCCCATGCCCGAGAACTTCTACGGCGTTCATCAGGCGTGGAGAGCCAAAAAAATAACACTGGAGCAAGCCGCCAGTGCCTGTAATATGCCCGTGGGAACCTTCTACGGAAAAGCCCGCCGGTTTGAAAAAACGGAATAACCAAATTAAGGGCATAATTTCGAAATGTGTACTTTTACAAATCGGCTCGGAACAAATTGATACGATGAGTATACTCCGATACATATCATTTTTCAAGAATTTTTTTACAAGTTTTCTTTTTTTCCTCCTAGAAATTCTTTCTTTTACTTCATTTGCAAAAGTACACGTATTCAAAACGCCCTCCCAAGCTGTGAAACAATCTGGAACGTGCCCTTCCAGGGGTCGGCTTACCCCTCAACCCCATGTGTTCGCCGGAATATATTCGGATTCACACAGGATAGAACGGAGAAAGAACGATGAAAATTACCGAGGAAGCCTATTCCAAAATATTGAAAGGCCTTGCGGCAGCAGGATGCGTAATCCTTGCAGCCATAGTCTTCACCGTAATATGGGCTTGGACCCACTGTATCGCAGTCGGATGGCGGTTTTACCCCAAAGACGCTCAGGCGCTGGATCTGCGAGGGAAACATCTTTCCGTTGAGCAGTTCGATACCCTCTCTCAGAAGCTCCCCGGCTGCGAGATTGTGTGGGATGTTCCCTTTCAGGATAAGCTGTTTTCCAGCGAAACCCGCCGGATTACCGTGATGAATCTGACCGACGCGGACGTGGAACGTCTGGACTATCTGACAGCATTGGAGGAAGTGGACGGCCGGCAGTGTTCGGACTATCCCCAGCTTGCCCTGCTTCAACAGCGCCACCCAAACTGCACGGTACTCTACCAGGTTTCGATCCGGGGTGTCAGCTATTCCCAGGACACGCAGGAGATCAGCCTTCCAAATCTCACCTTCGAGGAAGCCAGACTTCTGGATTATCTTCCGCGACTTACCACCGTAAATGCGGATGGCTGCAACGACTACGCATTACTGGCCTCGCTGCAGGATGCACATCCACAGTGGACCGTCCGCTACACGGTAAATCTTGGGGAAGAAATATACCCCTCAGATTCTGAGTCCATCACTGTGGAGAATGCAAGCTATCAGGAGCTTACTCAGGGGCTGGTTGGTCTGACAAAACTGCAGAGCATTCTGCTGCGGAATCCCGAAGCGGACTACAGTGACCTGACAGCGCTCCGCCGTGAGTATCCCCAGATTTCTATTGACTGGGAACTTACCCTGGGTGACCGGACCTTTCCCTCAGATACCCGGGAGTTGGACATCTCTTTCATGCCCATCAAGAGTCTTGAGGACGCGGAGCGGATTGCCGATTACTTCCCCGATCTGGAAAAACTCATTCTGGACAGCGGCAGCATTGACAATGACACCATGGCCGAATTCCGGGAGCGCAAGCGCGCCGACTACAAGGTCGTTTGGACAGTCATCTGCGGCACCGGAAAATTCGGTTCCTTCCCCGTCCGTACCGATGAAACCACTTTTATGCCCTTGAAACATCGGATTTACTTCTTTCATGACGATGATATGTACAATTTACGCTACTGCGAGGATATGGTCTGCATAGACGTTGGGCACATGACCTTCACTGACGTAAGCTTTGTGGAAAATATGCCGCATTTGAAATACCTGATTCTGAATATGACTTCCGTAAAGGACATCACTCCCTTAAGCACCTGCAAGGAGTTGGTCTTCCTGGAGTTGGATCACAGTTGGGTGCAGGATTACTCCCCACTTCTGGGGTGCACCGCCCTGGAGGATCTGAATCTGGGCGACACCTACGGCGACCCCGCGCCCATCGCGCAAATGACATGGCTGAAAAACCTCTGGTGGGTAGGGCGGTCTTTTGCTGTTAAGACAAAGCTGCAAGAAACCCTAACCAATACCAATATGCTCTTCCACTCCGGGAAGAATACCACCGGATATGGTTGGCGGCAGCTTCCCAACTACTACGCAATGCGGGATATGCTGGAAATGCCCTACATGAAATAAAGCGCAGCGGCTGAATAATTCCACTCATGCCTACCGACCGGACTCATCAGACGGATAAATTGGTGTTTGAACGGCTTCGCCGAATTGACAATTGACAGTTGACAATTATGTGCCGCAACCCTTGTCTTTTTGAAAATATTGTCCTGTTTTTTGACCACAATTATTATGTTTTATCCCGAAGGGATTCCTTAATTGTCAACTGTCAATTGTCAATTCGGCGAAGCCGTTCAAACACCAATTTATCCGTCT
>SFHI01000055.1 GCA_004555705.1 Clostridiales bacterium
AACTCCCCCATATTCACTTGACTGTTTGAGAGCCTGTCTGGAGCCGGTAGACGGACTCGTTAAATCAAGGTGACAACCAGTTTTTGAACTGGTTGTTCAATCTGCCACCGGCAGATTGAATTGAAATGTTCGAGTCAATGAACCATAACCTCTGAATGGAGCCGGTAGACGGACTCGAACCCCCGACCTACTGATTACAAATCAGTTGCTCTACCGACTGAGCTATACCGGCGGCTCAAACAGAACACGCTTATTATAGCACGGGATATCCAATTGTCAAGCGTTATTTTTCCAGGAACGCAAAAAAATTGACCGGAAGGATTCGGATTCGATATTCCGTTACCCTCACCCGCCCCGGCCACCGGGGTGGTAAATTGTTGTTTACAGTTTTCAAACACCTTACGTTGTTACCGTAGGGGCGGCTATTAGCCGCCCGAAACGTTACGGTTTTTGAGCATTTTCGGATAAAATACGGTGATATTGCTGTAAACAACAATTTACACTACTATCTTCCGCAATTTTTCTCCACTTCCCATTCTGGGGAAATCGTGGTATAATGGCACCATCTTATCGTAAAGGAGCGAATCAATATGCTTTTTATCAAAAACGGTCACATCAAAACCATGGCAGGTCAGGAATACGCTAACGGCTGTGTGCTGATTGGTGATGACGGAAAAATCGTTGCCGTGGGCGAGGCCCTGGAGGCTCCTGAGGGGGCGCTGATCATCGACGCCCAGGGGCGGCTGGTCACCCCCGGCTGTGTGGAGGCCCATTGCCACATCGGCCTGGACAATGAGGCCGTGGGCTGGGAAGGCCGGGACTACAACGAGATCGTGGAGCCCATCACCCCCCAGATGCGGGCCATTGATTCCATCTACCCCCAGGACGAGGCCTTCGGCAACGCCATCCGGGGCGGCGTGACCACGGCCTGCACAGGCCCCGGCAGCGCCAACGTCATCGGCGGCACCTTCACCGTCATCAAGCTCTGGGGCAACCGCGTGGACAACATGATCGTGAAGGACCCCATCGCCATGAAGTGCGCCTTCGGCGAAAACCCCAAGCGCTGCTACGGCCAGGGCGCCAAGAAGAGTCCCATGACCCGCATGGCGGTGGCCGCCCTTCTGCGGGAGACCCTGTTCAAGACCAGACGCTACATGGAGGACAAGGCCGCCGGGAAGAATCCTCCCTTTGACATGAAGCTGGAGGCCATGGAGCCTGTGCTCCGGGGGGAGATTCCCCTGAAATGCCACGCCCACCGGGCGGACGATATTCTCACCGCCGTCCGCATTGCCAAGGAATTCGGCGTCAGCATGACCATGGACCACTGCACCGACGGGGAAGTCATTGCCGATGAACTTGCCAAAGAGGGCTTCCCCGCTTTCGTAGGCCCCTCCCTGGGCGGCAAGAGCAAGGTGGAGCTGCAGAATAAGAGCTTCACTACCCCCGCTGTTCTTTCCAAAGCGGGCGTAAAGGTCAGTATCATCACTGACGCCCCGGTAATCCCTCTGCAGAACCTGCCCATGTGCGCAGGGTTAGCCGCCAACGCGGGGCTGCCCATGGAAGAGGCCTGGAAGGCCATCACCATCAATCCAGCCGAATCCCTGGGCATTGCCGATCGGGTAGGCAGCCTGGAGCCCGGCAAGGATGGCGACGTGGTCATCTGGACAGCGGACCCCCTCACCACCATCGGCGGCGAGGCCTGCATCACCGTGGTAAACGGCAAGGTCGTCTACAGTGCGGAGGAAGCATAACCGGCCACTTCCACATAACAGAGCGGAAAATTGTTGTTTACGCGTGCACACGCAAAAATATGCTGTTATTGCGAGCCAGTGCGCACACTGGTTCGTAATGACAGCTTTTTTCATGGCAATGACAGGAAACTTGAAGGCGAAACCGCTAGACAACAATTTTCCTGTTTGCCAAGCTAATCCTAATATACCCTTCCTATATACTCCCATCCCGGGCTATGGGGATGGGAGTTTGATTTACAGCACCGTCATCATATTGTAGTGCCTCAGCAAACGGACATCTTCCTTGGTGACCTTCAGCATCCTGAGCAGCTTCTCATCCTCCTGCAGCCGTTTGCGGGAGAAGAGCATCTTGACGGCCACGGGCATCATGGGGCTGGAGGACAACCCTGTAAACAGGCCCCATTTCACGTCGGAGCTGGTGTAGGCCGCCATAATCTGGCCGTTGGCTTTTTCGATGGGGGAATTCTGATTGGTAAGGGTCAGGTTGGATATGGCGTCGTAGTGCTCCATGAAGCCATAATAGGTGGTTCCGCAGTTCTGGTAGCTGGCGAAATCCGAAAAATCCATGTAAGCCATAATCTTATACCGGTGATCCGTTCCCACAGTCTGCACGTCGAACACCCCCGGCACGATTCGGTTATACCGCCCGTCAAAGTAGTAGGAATAGAACTGGGTCAGCCCGCTGAAAAAGGCCGGATGGGCCCCCTGATCCCGGATGGGCACCCGCTCCGGAGTGCAGTAGAGCAGCTGCTCCACATGGATGTTCAGGGCCCGGGAGATTTCATAGATGGTTTCGATATCCAGGACGATCTCCCCGGTTTCATATTTGGAAAGCGTCGACTTGTTTTTGCATACAATCCGTGCCAGCTCCTCCAGGGTCATATTCCTGGATTTGCGAAAGGTGCGGATTTTTTTCCCGATTTCATAGCTGATCTCGCCCATGGCAAAGCCTCCAAAGTTTCTTTAAAATCAACAATCCCATGATTTCCGGCGTTTTTACACGTTGTGCCAAATCAAGAATACCACATTGTTTTCAAAAAGTCTATTCTAAAGAAATAAAATTTCAAAAAAGTTTCGTTTCACGAAATCTTCTCCGGTTTGCGCCGGGGGCCTTTTTTCGGTACGATTAACCCATCATTTCTTGGAAGGGGTGCCCCCATATGAAACGCAATCTCACGGCAAAGGAAACCATCACCATCACCAGTATGCTCTTCGGCATGTTCTTCGGCGCGGGCAATCTGATTTTCCCGGCCATGCTGGGCGTCCAGGCAGGCAGCAATTTCTGGAGCGCCTTCGCGGGTGTATTCATCACCGCTGTAGGCATTCCCATGCTGGCCGTTGTGGCCCTGGGCATCAGCCGCAGTGAGGGCGTTGTGGAGCTGGCCGGAAAGGTTTCCCGGAAATACAGCGTGTTCTTCTGCACCCTGCTGTACCTGACCATCGGTCCCCTCTTCGCCATTCCCCGGTGCGCCAGCACCTCCTTCACCGTAGGCGCGGTGAACCTGCTGCCCGAGGGCAGCGAAACGCTGTACCTGGCAATCTTCTCTGCCATCTTCTTCGCCATCGTGCTGCTGTTCTCCCTGAAGCCCAGCGGCATCATGACCTGGATCGGGAAATTCCTGAACCCGGTGTTTTTGGTGTTCCTGGCAATTCTCGTCATTGCCGCCCTGGTAAAGCCCCTGGCCTCCCTGGGGGAAATCACCCCGGCAGAGAGCTACGCCGACTCCGGCACCGCCTTCTTCAAGGGCTTCCTGGAGGGCTATAACACCCTGGATGCTCTGGCAGGCCTGGCATTCGGCATTGTGGTGATTGACGTGGTGCGCTCTCACGGTGTGAAGGAGCCGGGCCGCATTGCCGCCAACACCGCGAAAGCCGGCATCTTCAGCTGCCTGTTCATGGGCCTTATCTACCTGTTTATCACGCTGGTGTCCGCCCAGAGCGCCCCCATTTGCGGCAGCTGCTCCAACGGCGGCCAGGTGCTGGGCGTCATCGCGAATCATTATTTCCACGCCTTCGGTGCCATCCTCACGGCGTCCATCGTCACCTTCGCCTGCCTCAAAACCGCCATCGGTCTTGTGACCAGCTGCTCCAAGGCTTTTGTGGACATGTTCCCCAAGGGGCCGGGGTACACAACCTGGGCCATTCTTTTCAGCGCTGCCTCCTTCTGCATTGCGAATTTCGGCCTGAACTCCATCGTTGCCTGGTGCATTCCGGTGCTCATGTTCCTGTACCCTCTGGCCATCACCCTGATCCTGCTGGCCCTGTTCGGGAAATTCTTCGGCCACAGCAGAAGCGTCTATGTATGGACCACCGGCTTCACCCTCATTGCCGCCATCTTTGACATGATCGGCGTGATTTCCGGCATGGTTCCCGGCAGTGCGGTTCTCGCTGCTCTGACAGGCTTTGCCCTGAGGTTCATTCCCTTCTTCAGCCTGGGCCTGGGCTGGCTCTGCCCCGCCGCCATCGGCTTTGTGATCGGAATGCTCCTTCGCAAAAAGGAGCAATAATCCCAAAAGTCTCCATTGCGCAGATAAATTGTTGTTTATTGTAATTGCATTGGAAATGTTGGAAACACACTGTAGGGGAGCCATTCATGGCTCCCGGCGATGAAATGTTCCGATATCCTTAGCATTTCGGCGAAAACGTACTGCTCTACGGGAGCCATGAATGGCTCCCCCACAGTAAGTTCGAAGTGCGTTTGAAAACTGTAAACAAAAATTTACGTTTCCCCTCCATCCTTTGACTCCCGGAGTGTGTTCTCCCTATATGCACACCTGTCTTTTCCACAGAATCCACTTCCAATCCCGCTTTCAATTTGGTATATCTTCCAAAGATTCCGGTTTCCCCCGGGTTTGCGTTGACATTTCCCATTTGTTCCCATATAATTTTCCATATTCTACTGCGGCAAGGACGTCGCATACCCGGGGGTATGCGACGTGTTTTTGTTCCGTGTGAGAAAGAGAGGTTGCATTCTATGCTCGATACCATTGCCAATATCAACGGCGTGCTCAACGGCATTGTCTGGGGCTGGCCCGCCCTGATTCTGCTGGCCTTCGTGGGCGTGCTGACCACCTGCCTGACAAAGTTCTTCCAGGTCAGCCACTTCGGCCACTGGATGAAGCAGACCATCGGCGCCATCTTCCGGGACAGCAAGGTCGTGAAGCATACCGGCGACCGCTCCATTTCCCAGTTCCAGAGCCTCTGCACTGCCCTGGCCGCCACCGTGGGCACAGGCAACATTGTGGGTGTCTCCGGCGCCATCCTGGTGGGCGGTCCGGGAGCCGTGTTCTGGATGTGGCTGATTGCCTTCTTCGGCATGATGACCAACTACTCCGAAAATGTGCTGGGCATCTACTACCGCCGGAAAAACGACAAGGGCGAGTGGAGCGGCGGCGCCATGTACTATCTCCGGGACGGCCTGGGTGCCAAACGGGGCTGCAAATGGCTGGGCAAGGCTTTGGCCGCACTGTTCTCCGTGTTCTGCTTCCTGGCGGCCTTCGGCATCGGCAATATGACCCAGGTCAATTCCATCGCCGGGAATATGCAGGCCGTGTTCCGTGTGCCCGGGTGGGTCACCGGCATTGTCCTTCTCGTTCTGTGCGGCCTCGTCATTGTGGGCGGCCTGAAGCGGGTCGCCTCCGTCACGGAGAAGGTGGTCCCCTTCATGGTGATTTTCTATATCCTGGGCACGGTGGCCATCATTGCCATGAATTTCCGGATGCTTCCGGCTGTCTTTGCCTCCATCTTCCGGGGCGCTTTCGCCATGAAGGCCGCCGGAGGCGCCGTGGTGGGCTATGGCATGAAGCTGGCCATTGAACAGGGCATGAAGCGGGGCGTATTCTCCAATGAGGCAGGCCTTGGTTCCTCCGTCATGGTGCATTCCAGCTCCAATGTCCGGGAGCCGGTGCGCCAGGGTATGTGGGGCATCTTCGAGGTGTTCGCCGATACCATGATCGTATGCACCCTCACCGCCTGCACCATTCTGTCCTCGGGTCTGGTGGACCTGCAGACCGGCGCTGCCGTGACGGAGTACCAGGGCGTAGCCATCAATAACTCCAACATCGTCAGCACCGTGTTTTCCATGCACTTCGGCAAGCTGGGCGGCGCGTTCATCGCCATTGCCATTATGCTCTTCGCCTATTCCACGGTTCTGGGCTGGAGCCACTACGGTTCCAAAGCCGCCGAGTTCCTCTTCGGCACCAAATTCACCGCAGTGTACCGCGTTGTTTTCGTGGCGGCCACCTTTGGCGGCGCGGTGATGAGCGCCAACCTGGCCTGGGAAATTGCCGACACCCTCAACGGCATGATGATGCTTCCCAACCTAATCGGTGTCATTGTCCTGTCCCCCGTGGTCTGCCGGATCACCAAGAACTATGTGGACCGGAAGCTCAAAGGGAAGGATGTGGAGCCCATGCTCTCCGCCGTCCCCGAAATTCAGGCGGAGCACGCCGGAGAAGTCCGCTCCGGAGCGGAATAGTCCACATAATACCGCCGCTTTTCCCGGGGGTTTTCACCGTTTTCCACAAAGTTGCCCCATTCTTACAAAAAACGTTGACAACCCCCGGATGCCGTGGTAGTATTTAGAAAAATTGAATCGCTTGATAGAGGCGCGGTACTCATGAGTACCCTCCGGCAAGGTCGTGCAGCCGCCGGATGGGAAAGGGATCACCGCCGAAGCGTGGGAAGGCTGCCCGGCCGCCCCCCGCTGGGCCGTCAGAGAAGATCTGCCGGACTGTCACAAAAATCTTTGTGAAGCGCTATCAATGGCTGTTCGGTACGCGTCTACAGCGCCATGCCGCATTCCCATGAACCGCTTGACAAAGCGGTTCATTTTTTATTTATCAAAAAGAGAGGTAGATCATTATGAAGAAGTTCCTGTCCGTTCTTGTAGCGCTGACCCTGCTGCTGTCCCTGGCCGCCTGCGGCAAGACCGAATCCAAGGCTGCCGTGTCCGACATCCCCGGCCTGGAGGACGGCGTGTTCACCGTGGGTATGGAGTGTGCCTACGCCCCCTACAACTGGACCCAGACCGACGACTCCAACGGAGCCGTACCCATCTCCAACGTACCCGGCGCCTACGCCAACGGCTATGATGTGATGATCGCCAAGAAGATCTGCGAGGCCAACGGCTGGGAGCTGGAGATTGTTTCCAGTGCCTGGGATTCCCTGACCCCCGCCGTCCAGTCCAAGACCATGGATGCCAACATCGCCGGTCAGTCCATGACCGCTGACCGGATGGCTGAGGTGGACATGGCAGGCCCCTACTACTACGCCACCATCGTCTGCGTCACCACCAAGGACAGCCCCTATGCTTCCGCCCAGTCCATCCAGGACCTGGCCGGCGGTAAGTGCACCGCTCAGTCCGGCACCATCTGGTATGACTCCTGCCTGCCCCAGATTGCCGGCGTGGAGCTGCTGGCTCCTGCCGACACTGCTCCTGCCATGATTATGTCCCTGCAGACCGGCACCGTGGATTTCATCTGCACCGATATGCCCACCGCCATGGGCGCGGTGGCCAAGGATGACAGCCTGGTGATTCTGGACTTCTCCGGCACCGACGGTGACTTCCAGTTCGCGACCGAAGAGGAGCGGGCTGAGAACGTGAACATCGGCATCTCCGTGCTGAAGGGCAACACCGCTCTGAAGGAAGCCATTGACGCCGTGCTCTCCCAGATGACCGTGGAGGACTTCAACAAGCTGATGGACGAAGCCATTGCCGTCCAGCCCGAAATCTGATATTCCTTCCGTCATCCCCTCTGCACGGAGGGGATGACGGAAGCTGTTTCTCTGAATCGAAAGGAGCAAAAGCCCCATGGATAAGCTGATCGAGCTGGGCCAGGACATGGCCAAGCTTTGGAGCAACTATTACTTAATGTACTTAAACGGCGTGAAGAATACCCTGATCCTGGCTCTGGTAGCCACGGCCATCGGCTGTATCATTGGGCTTGTCTGCGGAATTCTCAACACCATTCCCTATTCCAAGAGCGATTCCCCCCTGAAGCGGTTCGTGCTGAAGCTGATTCGGATTCTGGTACGGATCTATGTAGAGGTGTTCCGGGGCACTCCCATGGTGCTGCAGGCGGTGTTCATCTTCTACGGCCTGCCCTACTTTACCGATAACGCCATGCGCTTCAACAGCGTCTGGGCGGCTGCCATCTTAATCGTGTCCATCAACACCGGCGCCTACATGGCCGAGTCCGTCCGGGGCGGCATCATCTCCATCGACCCGGGCCAGACCGAGGGCGCCAAAGCCATCGGCATGACCCATGTACAGACCATGCTGAACGTAATCCTTCCCCAGGCCCTGCGCAACATCATGCCCCAGATCGGCAACAACTTCATCATCAACGTGAAGGACACCTCCGTCATGTTCATCATCAGCTTCACGGAGTTCTTTGCATTCCACCGCTACATCACCGGCGTCAACAATATGTACTTCCCCTCCGCGGCCATTGAGATGATCGGCTATCTGACCATGACCCTGGTTGCCTCCTTCCTGCTGCGGTGGCTGGAGCGGAAGATGGACGGAAGCGACAACTACGAGCTGGTACAGACCGACCAGCTCACCATGACCGCCGGAACCTACAACCACCCGCACCGCGGAACCCCCTTCGACGAGCACAGCAAAGAGTACCGGGATCAGGTCAGCCAGGAACTGAGATACGGCCGCACGAGAGGAGAACGCTGATATGGCAGACAAGATCTTACAGGTCAACCACCTGTCCAAATCCTTCGGCACCCACGAAGTCCTGCGGGACATTGATTTCACCGTGAGCAAGGGTGACGTAACCTCCATCATCGGCGCTTCCGGCTCCGGCAAGAGCACCCTGCTTCGCTGCATCAACCTGCTGGAAAATCCTACCTCCGGCGAAATCCTCTACCACGGACAGAACGTGGTAGCCCGGGGCTTCAATGCCCCCGCCTACCGCTCCCATGTGGGCATGGTGTTCCAGTCCTTCAACCTGTTCAACAACATGACCGTGCTGGACAACTGCGTGGTGGGTCAGGTCAAGGTTCTGAAGAAGAATAAAGAGGAAGCCCACGCCCATGCCATGGAGTACCTGGAAAAGGTGGGCATGGCCCCCTACATCAAGGCCAAGCCCCGGCAGCTCTCCGGCGGCCAGAAGCAGCGGGTTGCCATCGCCCGGGCCCTGGCCATGGACCCGGAGGTGCTGCTCTTTGACGAGCCCACCTCCGCCCTGGACCCGGAAATGGTGGGCGAGGTGCTGACCGTCATGCGAAGCCTGGCCCAGGAAGGAATGACCATGCTGGTGGTCACCCACGAAATGGCCTTCGCCCGAGACGTAAGCAACCATGTGGTCTATATGTCCGGCGGCGTCATCTGCGAGGAGGGCGCGCCCCAGGAGGTATTCGGCAATCCCCAGAAGCAGGAAACCCGGGATTTCCTGTCCCGGTTCCGCAACAGCTAAGCGCTTGTTGACATTTCCCTCAAATTATGGTATTCTATCCCATGGGCAAGGTCGTCCGGCATTCACGCCAGGACGACCTTGCCTTTTTCAGCGGCTTTCGGTTTCGCACAGAAGGAAGATGAATTGTTGTTTAGAATTGACAATTAACAATTGATAATTGAC
The DNA here is from genome assembly GCA_004555705.1 of Clostridiales bacterium. Lineage (GTDB taxonomy): Bacteria > Bacillota > Clostridia > Oscillospirales > Oscillospiraceae > Faecousia. The sequence goes on from SFHI01000055.1 coordinate 9,344, forward strand.
AATTAAGGAATCCCTTCGGGATAAAAAAGAAATATTTATGGCCAAATACAAGGCATTTTATCTCAAAATCGTCCCGTAGGGACACAATAATTGTCAACTCCGCTAAACAACAATTTATTGTTCTCCTAATGAAACGCAATAAACACATTCTATTTATGGAGCGATGAAAATGGAAAAGAAAACCATGGATTGGGGCAATCTCAGCTTTGGCTACACCCCCGCAGACTATCGATATGTATCCAACTACGTTGGCGGCAAATGGGATGAAGGGTTCCTCTCAGACCAGCCCAATATCACCATCAGTGAAAGTGCCTGTGTGCTCCACTATGCCCAGACCTGCTTCGAGGGGTTGAAGGCCTATTCCACCGAGGATGGCAGAATCATCTGCTTCCGGCCGGACCTGAACGGAAAGCGCATGGCGGACTCCTGTCGCCGGATGAAAATGCCCGTATTCCCGGAGGAACGGTTCCTTGAAGCAGTGGACAAAACCGTCCGGGCCAATGCCGCCTGGGTGCCGCCCTATGGCTCCGGAGCCTCGCTGTATCTGCGGCCCCTGATGATCGGCACCACGCCGGTGCTGGGAGTGAAGCCCGCCAGCGAATTCCAGTTCCGCCTCTTTGCCTCCCCGGTAGGGCCCTATTTCAAGGGGGATGCCAGGGCCCTGACCCTCCGGGTTTCCGACCTGGACCGGGCAGCTCCTCGGGGTACCGGCCACATCAAGGCGGGCCTCAACTACGCCATGAGCCTGTATAACATTGTGGATGCCCACGACCACGGCTTCGACGAAAACGTCTACCTGGACCCCGCTACCCGTACCTATATCGAAGAAACCGGCGGGGCCAACATCCTCTTTGTCACACCGGAGGGGAAGCTGGTAACCCCCGCCTCCGGCAGCATTCTCCCCTCCATTACCCGCCGCTCCCTGCTGGAGGTAGCGAAAACCTATTTGGGGATGGAGGTAGCGGAGCGGCCCGTGGCCCTGGAGGAAATCGGCTCCTTTGCCGAATGCGGCCTGTGCGGCACCGCCGCGGTCATCTCCCCGGTGGGCAAGATCGTGGACCACGACCGGGAGTTCACCTTCGAAGGCAACGGTCCCTGGATTCAGAAGCTCTACACCACCCTCCGCGGCATCCAGCAGGGCCGCATCCCCGCCCCCTCCGGCTGGATCCGTGAAATCTGCTGATTAACAAGATACTCAGATAAATTGTTGTTTACAGTTTTCAAACACCTTACGTTGCTACCGTAGGGGCGGCTATTAGCCGCCCGAAACCTTCCGTATTTTGAGCATTTCCGTTAGAACGGAGTGCTTTTGCAGACGAAAGGTTACGGGCGGATAATATCCGCCCCTACGATAACCGAATCGCTAAACAACAATTTCCCGCTTTGCTGGTGTAACACAATACAGATAACGAAAAGGAGCGCCTCGGCGCTCCTTTTGCTGTTTAATTCAGATCGATGTACTTGACGCCGGAAACATCCTTCCCGGCCTGCCGCAGCAGGGCGAAAACGCCCAGAGCCGCAAAGAGGAGCCCCATCAGCACATTCTTGATCAGGTAGCCCCTGTACTCGGCATCCTCCGACAGCACCAGCCAGATCAGCAGCGGGATATCCCCCACCGCGATGCCGGGCAGCTCCCCGCCCTGGATCATGCTGAAAACCGTGAAAGCCTCCGCGCCCAGATTGCCCAGCAGAACGCCGAAAACCACGGCAAAGATCAGGATCACCACCTTGCCCTTGCCCTGCTTTCCCCGGGCAAGATCGTAGCCCTTTTCCGCAAGGAAACCGATCAGCAGGCCGACGATGGAGGCAATATAGCCGATGCTCAGCACAATGGCCCATACAACCGCACCCAGGACGGAACCCGCCAGTGCGCCCAACAGGCCCGTAATGTAGTGGCCGGTATCCTCCCGGCTCCGCTGCTCGTTGCCTTCCTCCACCGCCTGGCGAACCCTGCCCGCGCAGGCGTCGTGGAAGTGATGGGCAACGCCATCCACCATGGCCCAGCGGCCCCGGTCGATGGGCATGCCGCACTCCGGGCAGATATCCACACCGCTGGCGCCGAATGTGCGCAGCAGTGGGAGCACCCAATCCAGAAACGCCCGGATTTTCTTCATGGTGCCGGGATTGTCCTGAAAGTTCACCACAATGGTTCTGGAATCAACCCCGAGCCCAATGACGCGGAATTCCTTCTTCACATTCCGGGCATTCACCGCGTCCATGAAGCCGGTGCGTCCGGCAGGATCGCTGAACCGGGTGGAAAAAACGATCCGTTTATAGCCCCCGCCCTCATTCAGCGTCGCGGCAAAGCCCCCCAGGCTTCCGTAGGCGATGCCGCCGCTGACAGTCATTCCATACTCCTCTGCCAGTTTCTTGAGTCCGCTTCCGATCAAGCAAACCACCTCTTTCTCCAGATTCTGGAAATATTATAGCACAGGAATTCCTGAAATGCAACAACTAGTTCAGCTACAGGTACTATTCTTTTCTTCAGATTTCATATAATACCGTCAAAGGCGGTGGTGGATATGAAATTGAATCAGGCAGTCAGCCTGCGACTGCAGGAGCTTCTGGCGGAGCGGGGCATGACCCAGTATCAGCTTTTTACAAAGAGCGGCGTTCCGAAATCCACCATCCACAATCTGATTCAATGCTCCTATGATTCGGTGAAGCTGAGGATTATCCACGAGCTCTGCCAGGGCTTCGGAATCAGCATCAGCGAGTTTTTCCAGTCCCCCCTGTTTGAGGAGATCAACCTGGACCCCTGAGAAAACCGACAGCCCCTGGAATTCCGCCGACTCCTCCTCATGTAAATTGTTGTTTACAGTTTTCATACACGTTGCGTTTATACCGTAGGGGCGGATATTATCCGCCCGAACGCTTAAGTTTTTTGAGCGTTTTCGATAGAACAGGGCGCTTTGGTAGACGAAAGCAAAGCGGGCGGCTCCCCTACGGCAAAATCTCACTAAACAACAATTTCCCCCTCACACCTCCGGTTCCCCCACAGGGTACTCCTCCACATCCAAATCCCGGTAGGGGTACACCCGCTGCCATCCCTCCGCTGTTTTCCGGAGGCTGCTGCGGTGAGTGGACAGGAGCCGGACAATGTTGTACACGTCGATCCAGATTTCCGAATTGCACTCCTTCTGGCTCTCGTCAAACACCAGCTGAAGGCCGAAATGCAGGTGCACCGTTTCGATGTTGTTGACGTTTTCCCGGTCGGAGTAGCCGGTTCTCCCCATAAAACCGATCAGGTCCCCCGCCTGCACCACATCCCCCTCCTGAAGCCCCGGGGCGAAGGGGGTGTCCTTCTTCAGGTGGGCATAGTAATAGTAGCGGCGGCTGTCAAAGGAGCGGATGCCCACCCGCCAGCCGCCGTACCGGTTCCAGCCCATGGCTTCCACAATGCCCCCCTCCACCGCCACAATAGGGGTTCCCAGGCCGCCCATCAGGTCGTTGCCCAAGTGCTTTCGCTGAAAGCCAAAGGAGCGGCTGACGCCGAAATCGTCACAGTGGCTGTACCCATACCCCGCTGCCACGGGAGAGAAGGCCTTCAGGCCATAACACGCTTTCCACTCCCCGTCTTTTTCAATGGCGTAGCTTCCCACCAAACCGCCCAGGGCCGCCGTATAAGCCCTGTGGTAATAGTCGTAATACTTGTACTGGTCCCCCAGCAGCTCCTGGACAGACCGGTCCCCCTTCAGATCCGCCGCTGCCTTCTTCACGGAGGCCAGGCCGCATTTTCCCCCCGTGCGGCAGGCGGCCAGGGCCAGCGTATCAATCCAGCAGATATGCTTTTCCTGGTCAAAGGTCGCAATATCCTGATCCAGGGCATATTTCAGAGCCTCATAGCCCACGTCAAAATCCACCCACCGGATGGGCTCGGCTCGCACCGGCACCACCATTGCAAATAATACCAAAAGAATCAAAATCCGCCTTTTCATACCCTCACCTCTTGGATTAGGGTATGAAAAGGCGGATTATTTATAAATGGAAATCCTTTCAAGCGGCAATCCGTCCCGGATGGAACGACAAATTGTTGTTTGATGCTGTTTGAAAAAGTTACCTGTCATTGCGAGACCAGTCCGCAGACTGGTCTCGCAATGACAGGTAATTTGGGACGCATCCCGTCAAACACCAATTTGTCTGTCCGACGCTTCCTGCGTCATTTCAAATCCCGGACCACGTCCTTTGCGACCCGGTACAGGTCCTCCATGGTATTCATGGAGGTGATCTGATTTTTGTAATACCCGCTGTGGGCCACGCCCCGCAGATACCAGGCAAAATGCTTCCGGGCCTCCAGGCAGGCCACATGCTCCCCGTGATCCTGCTCTGCCATCCGGAACTGCTCCAGGGCCACTTCAATCCGGTCCTTTAGTTCCGGTCTGCCCGGGTACGCTACCCCATCCAGGGCAGCACGAACCTCCTGAAAAATCCAGGGGTCCCCGAAAACACTTCTGCCGATCATCAGCCCGTCCGCCCCTGTCCATTTCCGGCACTTCACCGCGGCCTCGCCCCCGGTGATGTCTCCGTTGGCAATGACGGGAATGGACAGCTGCTCTTTCACCTTTCGGATCATGTCCCAGTCCGCCGTGCCGGAATAGAGCATACTCCGGGTACGGCCGTGAACCGTCACCATGGCCGCACCGCAGTCCTCCATCCGTTTGGTGAAGTCCAGCACGTTGACGCTGCCCTTGTCCCAACCCAGGCGGCACTTCACAGTCACGGGAACGTCTACCGCCTCCCGCACCGCTTTTACAATCTCCCCTGCCAGCTCCGGCGTGCGCATCAGGCCGCAGCCGTCTCCGGAAAGCGCGATTTTCGGCATGGGACAGCCCATGTTGATGTCAATGAAATCGCAGCCCGAGATTTCCAGCGCCAGCTCCGCCCCCCGGGCCATCACTGCCGGGTCATTGCCGAAAATCTGCGCGCCGCAGACGCTGCCCTCGTTTTTCCGCAGGAGCTTGGCGGTCTTTTTGTCCTGGTACACCAGCGCCCGGGAGGACACCATTTCCGTCACCGTAACCCCCGCCCCCAGCCGGGCGCAGACCGTCCGAAAGGCCCAATCCGTCACCCCTGCCATGGGCGCCAGAAAGAGGGGGTTATTCACTTCTATGTTTCCGATTCTCATAGTTTATCTCTCTTCCCGGATAAATTGTTGTTTGAAAAATTAAGCTGTCATTGCGAGCCAGTGCGCACACTGGCGTGGCAATCCCCCGGATAGAGGGGAAATGTGCAAAAAACGGACAAACGCCCTAACAAACCGTCCTGAATTGTTGGGGGATTGCCACACCAGTCTGCGGACTGGTTCGCAATGACAGTTTTTTTTCAGTGCGCTATAGAGCTGTAAACAACAATTTATCGTACCGTTTTCGGTGATTGTATCACATCCTCCGGGAATCCGCAAGTCACACCAGTACGGTGAGAAGCCACACCAGCCCCGTCAGCAGCGACCCGCCCGCGGCCCAGACCGCGCCGTACAGGTACAGCTTGCGTTTCTTCCCCTGGGACTCCGGGCTGTGGATCAGCCTCTGGGCTTCCTTCAGCAGCTGCTCATCGGTGACCCCCTCTCCCACCGCATCATCCTTCAGTATAAAAATCGCCTGTTCAAACAGCTTTGGGTCCGGCGCGTGAACCACAATCACCTGTCTGGAAACGCCCTTGACCATTTTTTACCGCCTCCTTTTCCCCATTATAGCCATTTCCGTTCCGCGCTAAACATCGCCTCTCTCCAGAGAATCCCCAGTATCGTAACACAATTTGATTTGGATTTTCAATGCAGTATTGTGTCATAGTTTTATGCACCGGGTCAATACTATAATGAAGAGTAAAACAACGGAGGAAGATCATTATGGAGAAATTTATCGTGACGCCCAAAGAGGATAAAACGGTCACCATGACGATACGGATAGACCGGGCGCTGCAGGAGAAATACAATGATTTGGCGGCAAAAACCAACCGCTCCCGCAACGAGCTCATCGGCATGGCCCTCCAATTCGCCCTGGACAACATGGAACTCAAAGAGGCGTAATGCCTGCGCGCATCCCAATCCCCTGGATGACAATACGGAGGCTTTTCATGAAAATCCGCATCCGAATTCTTCCCCTGATTTTTGGACTTCTGGGTGTGCTCACTGCGGCAGCAGCCGTCACGGCAGCCCTTCGCTCCCTCAACGCGCCCCCCTACCTGCTGGAAGCGCCGGAATCCGCGTCAGATTGCGCGGACAATCTGATGCAGTGCATCTGCCAGGGGGACTATCTGCAGGCGGAACAATATTTGCAGGGCACCCCGGACCTGGAGCTGAACCGCTCCCCGGAGGACCCGGTGGGCGTTCTGCTTTGGGATGCCTATACCTCCAGCAGCTCCTATACCCTGATCGGCGGCCTCTATGCCACCGAGACGGGACTTGCCCAGGATGTGCGCTTTGAGGCGCTGGATCTGGACGCCGTTATGAAATCCATGGATACCCTGGCCAAGGAGCTTTTCACCGCCGGAATCGAATCCGCCGAGGACACCTCTGCCGTTTATGACAAGGAGGGCAACTATCGGGAGGATTTCATTCAGGATACGCTTCTGTCCGCGGCCCGGCAGGCCCTTGCGGACAATTCCCAAATGACCGAAACGGAACTGACCCTTCAGCTTACTCACCAGGACGGGCAGTGGCTGGTCACTGCCGACCAAGCGCTCTTTCGGATCATCTGCGGCGGCATTACGGGATAGGAGGAACGCGCACAATGGAACACCAGCCAACCCATTCCAGGTGGAAAAACCTTGCCGCGATTCTGGTCTGCGCGGCCAGTCTGGCCGCAACGGTTTTCCTTCTGGGCAAAATGACTCTGTGGGCCCCCGCCTCCGGCGCCAAGGAAAGCGCCCGGATGGGGCTTGCCGATAAATTTGACCGCTACATAACCAATGGGATCAGCGATGCTCTCAGCGGCATCATTTCCATTCCCAAAGAGTACTGGCTGAACGACTCGGACCTGGTAGCCCCCGCCCCCCGGCAGGAATGCTACGGGGAGGCATCCGATCCGGCCATGCTGGCGGATACCCTGGCCGCAGCCGAAGAGCTGCTTGACGGGCAGACCACCCTCTTCACGGTGGAGACCCCCATCAAGAAGGATACCACCGTGGAATACTACCGGGACGACACCATTCTCGCCATCACCTGGAAGCAGGTCATCGACGGCGGTGTGTATACCTTCTCGGAGGTCAAAATTGCCCACCCCAGCCAGTTCCGCCGCTTTCTGGCGGGGGGAGAGTACGGCACCGGTTCGCTGTACACCGCCACCGAAATGGCGAAGAGCGTCAACGCCATCTCCGCCTCCAGTGCCGATTACTACACCTACCGTCCCTACGGCATCACCGTGAACAACGGTGTCACCTACCGCCTGGACAGTGACGGGATTCTGGACGTGTGCTTCATTGACCACCGGGGAGACCTGCTCCTGGTGCCAAGGGGCCAGCTGGTCACCCGGGAGGATGTGGAAAGCTATGTCAGCGAGCACAACGTCCGTTTCAGCCTCGCCTTTGGCCCCATCATCATTCAGGACGGGAAAGAGTGCACCCCCCGGGCCTATATCATCGGCGAAATCAACAAAAACCTGACCCGGGCCGCTCTGTGCCAGCTTGGGGAGCTTCACTATGTGGTGGTCACAGTAAACATGGAGCCCTACGCGGTGAGTATGCCCACCCTGAAGCAGTTTGCCACCCGGCTCTGGGAGATGGGAATTCCCACCGCCTACTCCCTGGACGGCGGACAGACCGCCACCATTGTCATGGAGGGTACCCTGATTAACAGCGTGGACTACGGCGATCAGCGGGATATCAGCGACATCATCTATTTCGCCACAGCCCTGCCGGAGGTGGAGTGACGCCTATGGAACAGATTGCATTCATTGCGGGTCAGTCCGTATTCTATTGGAAGCCCCTGCTGCTTACGGCAGGCGTGGTGACATCCATTTTCTTTTTCCTGTGCCTGTACCTTCAGGAGGGCGGCCGGGGTCTGAGTGCCGCCTGTGCGGTACCTCTGGCCCTGGTGCTGGGATTGGTTTTCTCCCGGCTGGTACACTGGTATTGCAGGTCCGGCGACTACGCGGGGCTTTCCGCCGCGCTGCAGGACTATTCCAGCGGAGGCTTTGCGCTGATCGGCGCCTTTGCAGGCTGCCTGATTGCCGCCTTGCTTCTCCGCCTTCTCCGGATTTCCGATTCCGCCCCGGCCATGCTGGACTGCATGAGCATCGCGGGAGCCGCGGGAATCGCGGTGGGGCGGCTGGCCTCTTTCTTTGATTCCTCCGACCGGGGCCTTCTGATGGAGCGATTCCGGTCACTTCCCCTGGCCTACCCCGTGACTAACCCGGTTTCCGGCGCCCAGGAATACCGGCTTGCCACCTTCCTGCTCCAGGCCATGGCCGCCGCGGCCATTTTCCTGCTGCTGGCGGTTCTCTATCCTTCCCTGAGAAAGTGCCGACGTCTCCGCCCGGGGGACGGGTGCCTTCTTTTCCTGCTGCTGTACTGTTCCACCCAGGTGGTTCTGGACAGCACCCGTTATGATTCCCTGCCCTTCCGCAGCAACGGTTTTGTCAGTGTGGTGCAGGTTTTCAGCGCCCTGGCCATTGGTTTTGTGGTTGTGGTTTTCTCCGTCCGTCTGGTAAGGCTCCGGGGCTTTCGCCCCTGGTATTTGGCCCTTTGGGCGACAATCGCCGCAATGCTGGGAGTCGCCGGATACATGGAGTATTACGTTCAGCGGCACGGAAGCCTGGCCGCCTTCTCCTATGGCATTATGAGCGCCGCCCTGGCAGTCATTACGGCGGTGGTCCTTGGAATGGCTTTTCTGATTCCCGCGCCGAAGCGCCCCGCCGGGAAATATCTCCGGCAGAATAACTCTGGCACGCCCAGAATGGAGGTTACCCGATGAATCATCTTCGCAAATTCCTTTCCCGTAAAAAATGGCTGCTTCTGCCGGTGCTGCTGGCTGTTATCGCAGCAGTCTGCTGCATGACACTGGCAAGCCGGAACCTGTGGGTCGGTGGGGAGCTGGTCCCCCGCACCGTTGCCTTTCTGGACCTGCGGGAAGAGGAACTGACCCAAAGTGACTACACCCAACTGCAGAAGAAGCTTCCCCAGTGTGATATCCTGTGGAATGTCCCCATCGGCGCAGCCCGGTATCCCTCCAACAGCGAAACACTGCCGGTTCAGGGACTGACCGGGCAGGACGCATCCATGCTGGATTATTTCCCCAAGCTGAAAACCCTGGACGCCCGGGACTGCACGGACTATGCCACCGTTTCCGCACTCCTGTCCCACCGGCCGGATCTGGTCTGCCAGCTTACACTGGCCGGAGAGACTGTCCGGAGCGACGCCGTATCCCTCTGGCTATCGGATGTCTCTTTGCCGGAACTGCAAAGCGTGCTGCCCCTTCTGACGCGCCTGGAGCGTCTGGAGCTCACCGGCGTTCTCCCGTCCCTTTCCGAGCTGCAGGAGCTTCAGTGGTCGTTCCCCTCCGTAACCGTCTGCTGGGAAATCACTTTCCAGGGCCGGACCATTGGCAGCGACACCACAAGTCTGGATTTAAGCGCCGCACAGCTGGATTACGATTCCGTTGAAGCCCTGCTTTCCTGGCTTCCCCTGCTGGAGGAAGTGAATATGCGCAGCTGCGGCCTGACGGATGCGGAAATGATCCGCCTGACCGAACGCTTCCCCCAGACCCTTCTGATCTGGGATATGGAGGTTGCCGGTCTGCGCTTCTCCACAGACAGCACGGAAATTGATATTTCCGGACAGCAGGTATCCGCCCCGGAGGAGGTGGAGGCCGTCCTCTCCTGCTACCCACGGCTGGAGCGGGTCATTATGTCCGACTGCGGTCTGGACGATGAAACCATGGACGCCCTGAACCGCCGCCATGAGGATGTCCGTTTTGTATGGACGGTGTACATCCGCTGGTATCCCGTCCGCACCGACGCGTTGTACTTCTACCCCTACAAGATGGACCACCGGTTCCCCTTCCAGGATGAATTCTGCGACGCGGAGCTCTATCCCCTGCGTTACTGCACGGATATGGTGAGCATTGACCTGGGTCATGACGCCTCCGTTTACAATGTGGAGTGGGCCGCTTTCATGCCCAATCTGCGCTACCTGATTCTGACGGAGTGCCCGGTAGTTGACCTGACCCCGCTTGTCAACTGCAAGGAGCTTGTCTACCTGGAGATGACCAAGTGCTGGTGGGAAAAAGATCTGGCCCCCCTGGTGGAATGCACCGCATTGGAGGATGTGAACCTAGGCTGGTCGTACCCCGACCCGGAGCCCCTTTCCAAGATGCCCTGGCTCAAGCACATCTGGTGGTGCCGCATAAAATATACGGTTGGCCTCCCCTGCTCCACAGCAGACCAGCTGTTTGCCGAAACCATTCCGGATACCATTACCTACTTTGACGGCTCACACCCCGTGGAAGGCGGCTGGCGGGAATTCCAGACCTACTACGATATGCGGGACTTAATGGAAATGTACTATCTCCGGTAAATCAGCATATTGCCATGCAAAAGGCTCGTGCGGACTGCACGAGCCTTTGTCTTATTCCTGCTCCCTGGGCCGCTTGTAACGCCCATGGGGCTCCCATTCCGGCAGGGGCAGCCGCTGCATGGCCCCGAAGATACGCTCCTTCAGGTCCGGATAGGTTTTGCTCAGGTCAAACAGAAGCTGCTTAACCTCCTCCCGCTTGGTGTACTTGTCCACCGGGCAGCGGTTGCGCAGCACCGGGAGGCCCTGCCTCACGGCAAAATTGTCCACGGTTTTCTCGTGAATATACAGCATGGGACGGATTTGGACAATCCCCGTCCGGTCCAGATTGGTCACCGGCTGGAAGCAGCTGATTCGACCCTCAAAAAGCAGCGACATCAGGAAGGTCTCCACCGCGTCGTCATAGTGATGCCCCAGAGCCAGCTTTTTGAAGCCTTTCTCGAGAATGGCCTGATTCAGCGCCCCCCGCCGCATCTTCGCGCACATGGAGCAGGGGTTTTTCTCCTTCCGGTGGTCAAAGATGATGGGGCCGATTTCCGTCTTCACCACGGTGTAGGGCACCCCGATTTCCGCGCACAGCTTCTCCACGGTGCTGTAGTCCATCCCCAGGCCCATGTCAATGGTGATGGCCTCCAGTTCGAAAGGCTTGTCAAAGTATTCCCGAAGCCCGGCAAGCAGTACCAGCAGCGCCAGCGAGTCCTTCCCTCCGGACACACCCACCGCGATTTTGTCCCCGGCTTCGATCATATTGTAGTCGTCCACACAACGGCGGACAAGGCCCATCAACTTCTGCATTTGCAGTATTTCCTCCATTTTTTCGTAAAAATAGGATGTTAGCATTTGAGAGTATTCGAGAGCTTTCAGGAGAATTTGAGAGCTTATCCCGGATTTCGCAAAACTCCCCGAAAAAGGTGTTGACATTTCATTTTGTTTGTGGTATAAGAATCAGGCGATTTGAAGATATTGTACTTTATGTGCAGTAAAAAGTCAAAATATTTTACCTAACTGGAGGAACGCATAATGTCCACTACTCTGCTGAAGAAGGAGACCCTGGAGCGCAAGTGGTATGTTATCGACGCTGCCGGCAAGCCCCTGGGCCGCACTGCCGTCACCGCCGCAAACCTGCTGCGCGGCAAGCACAAGGTCGATTTCACCCCCAATGTTGACTGCGGCGACAATGTCATCATCATCAACACCGACAAGGCTGTGTTCACCGGCAACAAGCTGGAGGACAAGACCTACTACCGCGTGTCCGGCTGGATCGGCGGTCTGAAGGAGACCAAGGCCCGTGTGATGATGGAGAAGCGCTCCGACTACGCCATGGAGCTGGCCGTCAAGGGCATGCTGCCCAAGAACACCCTGGGCAAGGCCGCTCTGACCCGCCTGCACCTGTACAAGGGCGCCGAGCATCCCCACGCCGCCCAGAAGCCGGAAGCCTGGACCCTGGACTAATTTGGAGGTAACTTAAATGTACGAGAGCAAGAAGAAGTATTTTTACGGCACCGGCCGTCGTAAGTCCTCCGTGGCCCGGGTTCGGGTTTACGAGAACGGCACCGGCTCCATCATCATCAACGGCCGTGACATCGACGACTACTTCGGTCTGGAGACCCTGAAGCTGATCGTCCGTCAGCCCCTGGTCACCACCGACATGCTGGGTAAGGTGGACATCGTTGTCACCGTAGCCGGCGGCGGCGTTTCCGGCCAGGCCGGCGCTATCCGTCACGGCATCTCCCGGGCTCTGGTGGTCCTGAACCCCGAGAACCGCGCCTCCCTGAAGGCCGCCGGCTTCATGACCCGCGACCCCAGAATGAAGGAAAGAAAGAAGTACGGCCTCAAAGCCGCCCGTCGCGCACCTCAGTTCTCCAAGCGCTAAATTTTGGCTTATTTCCAATATTTTTTGCTTACAAAACCCGGAAAACACTCGTTTTCCGGGTTTTTCCTATATATCTTGTTTTGATGCACTTTGCCGTTTTTTGACTGGATTTGACCCTATTTTGACAACTTTTTTTGTGTTAACCAGTGGTTAAATTGCCTCTCAGAACCCCAAATGTGTTAACCGATAGGTTAAATTTTGAGGCTTCTCCATGTGATTTCTGCGGTTTAACAGTCCTCATAGACACCCTATTGTTTCTTACTCAACAACCCAAAAACAATTTCTGAACCGTCTGACTGGTTTTGACCAACTCTGATATTTCTAAATAGTGTTTATGTGTTTTGCACAGTTGCCCTCCCCTGCCCTGTCATGTATGATACACCCAAGGAGGTGCATCTCATGTTCAAGAAAAAGAATTATTTATATTTGGATGAATCCGAATACAATGTTCTGGTCAGAAGTCTTGTCGAACTGAAAAACCGCTTAATCCGTGAGGAGCGCTTCACTGACTGCGTGGATGAGCTGATTATGAAAGTCCTCTCCGCCCCTGTGAAAAGAATCTAATACATACCACAACCGCTTACTTGTCTTCAACAATACACAAAAGCAAAAACAAAATTGCCATCTGCGGTACAAATCCCAAAATCGCACCAAGACCGCCGATAATTCCGTTTACGATACAGTCAATCAAAACTTCATGTGCACCAAGACCTTCAAGCCAGCCTGCAACGCCATCCTGAATTCCTGCAACAAGGCTGTCATTTGCCCAGTCTGTCATCCAAGTGCCGACTGTAGTAACGGAA